>JAOUMT010000206.1 GCA_029881355.1 Acidimicrobiia bacterium
CGGCGTATCTGGCAGCTTCACCCTTATCGGATACGCCAGGTGGTTCGAAAGCCAGGGGTACGCCACCGTTCTGACCAAAGATGGCGAAGACCCGACAACAATCAGGTGGTCCGGACCCTCGTTGGTGGCGAGTAATGCGGGATTCGCTTCGGTGATGGCTCCCTACCTGCCGACCTGGGGGGAGTTCATCGTGACCGCCGATGTCTCACCCGGCAAGTATCGGTTGTTTGTCGGTGACGACTGTATGAGCTCGATCGACGACACGATCCGGCCCTGCGGGGTGACCGAGTCCTTCGAAGTCCTGCCTTAGCGACAGCTCACAGAACCAGTTCGGCAAGAGTACGCAACGTCACCAGATCTCCAACCGATACGAGCAACGTTGTCACGTTCGAGGACCGCCAGACCTCCAGCCGATCACGCACCATGTCAGGAGTACCCACCAGGTTCACTTCATCAAGGAGTTGATCGGGGACGGCATGTAGCGCCGCCATCTTGTCCCCGGCGAGGTAGAGCTCCTGCACACGCTCCGCTGCCTCGGCGTACCCGTAGCGTGCGGCAAGGTCATTGTAGAAGTTGCGTCCCTTGGCGCCCATGCCCCCCACGTAGAGGGCAGCCTGGGGGCGAAGTTTGTTGCGGGCAGCTTCAATGTCATCGGAAATGATGGCCGCCAGGCTCGGTGCGACATCAAAGGGCTTGGCAGGGTCGGCAGCCTTGGCCAAACCCGCGGACAGGCTCGGCCCGAACACTTCGTCGGCGCGTTCGGGCGAATAGAAGACCGGCAACCAGCCGTCGGCGATCTCGGCGGTCAGGGCAACATTCTGCGGTCCGATCGCCGCAAGATAGATCGGAACATCCGACCGGAGCGGATGGGTCATGAGCTTGAGCGGCTTACCGAGCCCGGTGGACCGCTCCCCCGTGAGGGGGATTTCATAATGTGAGCCGCGGTGGGTCAACGGGTCCTCTCTTCGCAAGATGTCGCGAACAATCGACACGTACTCACGGGTCTTACCCAAGGGCTTCCCGTACGGCTCCCCATGCCAGCCCTCCACGACCTGTGGTCCCGAGAGTCCGAGGCCAAGCAACAAACGCCCATCGGACAGCCTGTCGAGGGTGGCCGCAGTCATGGCGGTCATCGCCGGCGTGCGGGCGGGCATTTGGAGAATGCCGGATCCGAGTTTGATGGTGGAGGTGCGTGCCCCAATCCATGACAGAACGGTGACCGCATCCGAACCCCACGATTCTGCCACCCATACCGAGTCGTATCCGAGCCGCTCGGCTTCGAGCACCAGTTCCAGGTCGGGAAGTCGGTCTCGCGTCAAATAGCCAAGGTTCAGAGCCAGCTTCACCTGATTCCCCCACTCCGGATCCGGCGAACCCCGACCTCGGTTGCCAGATGCGTCATCGGAATGTCGTGGGGTTCGACCGGCAGTCGCTCCACCAATGCGTTGACCGTCGTAATCCCGACTTTGAGAACGTCGGACCGACAACTCGCCAGCAGCCGATCATAGTAACCCCGGCCGTGTCCGAGGCGGTCACCCTCCCGGTCAAAGAGAGCGCCGGGAACCAGCACGACATCGATCTCGCCAGGATCGATCTCGACAGATCCCTCAACAGGTTGCCGGTAGCCCCATCGGTGCGTTTCCATGGTCGAAGTCGCGGCGTGAACCGTCAGCGGTCCCGTTTTGGGCGTCCGAGTCAAGAGCAACCGGCCGGCGCCTCGGACGGCCACGACATCCGGTTCTCCGGGCATCGCCGCATACGTCAGTACCACCGGATCGGTTAGCGAACCGAGAAACGCTTCTACTCCCGAACGAATCAGGTCTTGTCCTGGGATCCATCGCTGGGCGGCCGCCCACGATCGCCAGAGGTCTTTGGTTGCCATGAGGGGCGAGACTACCGCTGGCCGACTACATTGGTCGACCATGATTGGTTGGCTCCGAACGGGACTGTTTATCGCGAGCGGATTCATCGCAACGATTCTCGTGTCAGTGGCACTAATCGCGGTGGCTGGCTTCCGACCAAACTCCCCGGCCCTTGACCGAATCCTCAGATGGTGGAGCCGAACCTGGTTCCGACTTGGCGGGGTCGAGTTCTCCGTCGAAGGAGCGGCAGTCGACCAGTCACGGTCCTATGTCATTGTTTCGAATCATCAATCCAACTTCGACATCATGTCGAGTCTGCTTTCTGTGCCCGTACCCGGCCGGTTTATGGCCAAAAAGGAGCTTTATCGGATACCGATCGTAGGGTCGGCCATGAAAGCCACCGGTATGGTCAAGGTTGACAGATCACAACACGGTGCGAGCGTCCACGCCCAGCTAACCGAAGAAGCCACTGCCAACACGAAAGCTGCACGCAGTGTCATCGTCTACCCCGAAGGCACTCGCAGTCGTGACGGCCGGCTCATGCCCTTCAAACGGGGAGCCTTCGCCATCGCCATCGCCGGCGAGCTGCCGATCCTGCCGGTCACGATATCGGGTTCATACGCCGCCTGGCCCCCGGGAGGAATCGTGCGAGGAGGCCCCATCGTTGCCCGGGTGCATGACCCAGTAGAGACAACCGGGTTGGCTAAAAGCGACGTCGCCGCACTTACCGATCACGTCCGCGAAATCATCGCCCGCGACCTAGCCGACCTGAACAGCCGACTCTGATTCGATAAGTTTCGTGAGCAAGTTGGTGAGCGCGGCAAGTTCGTCCTGATCGAGGCTTCGCCCGAACCAATCCAGCAACAGTTGTCGCTGAGCTGGCAGACATTGCTCATACATCTCGTTGCCGGCTTGCAAGAGGACGGCGTTCTGACCGCGACCGTCCTCGGCGGCACTTTCACGCTCCACGAAACCACGGTTCCCCAACCGGTCTATCCGACGAGTCAAACCAGATCGACTCGTGTACACCAGATCGGCAAGATGGCTCATGCGCAGCCGACCACCGGCCTGCTTGAGGTGCTTGAGGATCTCGAATTCTCCGGATGACAATCCGGCCACTTGCACCAACCGGCTATCAAATGCACTCAGTATGCGCGAGTGCGCGCCGTTGAGGGCACGCCATGCAGCGAAATCTTTTTCCATTCGGGTCCCGTCCCAGGTTGCCGTCGACGATGGTAGAGCATGACCATGTTCCCAACCGGCCAGTGCCGGGCCCAAATCCATAACCTTCCAGGTGACTAGTCAGTCATAGACCCCAGTGAGATACATGGCACCATTGCGGCGTTCACAGAGCATGGCGCCCGCCGAAGTTACCAGTTGATACCTATCGGCGTTACCTTCCTCAGTCCACCACCGACCCGTTCGACGCCATGGTCCCGCCCAGTTCAGTACCGGTTCCCAACGACTGCGGAGTCGGACTCTGGTTGGTTGTTCCCCATCCCACTCGACTTCGATGCGCTGATCACCGGGAGCAACCAACGCGGGTGATGGTCCTGGGGTAGCTCCGGGCCAGGGCGCAGGTACTTCAGCGACTTCGGGGGGTTCACCCCACCGATGCCAATTCACCCGATCAGCCGGATCTCGGCCGCCTTGCGGGACCGCCCCGAGCACCAGATCCGGACCGATCAGTGCTTGCACCCTGGCCAGGGCACGATCGGCCTCCATCACCGCCACGGTGTCCTCAAAGAACCCCAGTTGTCGGCCACCTCCTGAAACATCAGCGGGTGACAGTCGAAGCCGAACCATGCCGCCGGTTATGCCATGGGACTCAATCCAGGCCCGTAACTGCCACCACACACGGTCGGCGAGCATGCCTTCATCGAACGGGTCAGCGTTTCTCCAGACCCGAACCCGGATTGTCCCGTCTGCGGCTTCGGCTTCGACCTCCACCCGGTGCGTGGCCGATCCGTTCCTGCGCAACTCCCCCACCAACTCGGAGGCAACGGCTCTGGCAGCAAAGCCGACTTGCTCAAGAAGTTCCAACGGGCTTTCAAATCGTCGCTCAACAAATACGTCGACCGGCACCTGGCGTGGTTGTGTTGAACGATCCTGTCCGCCGGCCAGTTGGTGAGCACGTAGGCCCTCAGCGCCAAACCTTGAAACCACTGTGTCTCTTGGCAGCCGTGTCAGTTGCCCGAGAGTGGATATACCCAGCCAGCGGAACGTAGCAACCAGATCTTGATTGGTTAGTGCATCGATGGTTTCGTCGGTAAGGAACCCCGCATCGTCAACTACCGCATACACCTCACCCGGTCGGGCTGTCGCGGCTGCCCGCCTGGCCGCAAACGGAGTATTTGCCACCCCAATCCGTGGGCGTTCCCGGGTCTCAATAGTCTTGGCAATGAGTTCGACCAGATCTCCTTCCCCGCCATAGAAGGACACGGCCCCAGCAATGTCGATAAAGATCAATCCTGGTTCGGCCACCTCTACCATGGGAACCAGGTCTTCCAGACTGCGAACGACCGGCTCAAACCGGGCCAGCTCAGCAGGTATGTCCTGATCGAGCACCAGGCCGCCCGGGCAAACCGCCTCGGCGCTGCGACGTTTCATCCCCCGAACAACTCCGGCATCCTGAGCGGCGATATTGGCCGCTACAACATGCTGTCGGTCAGCAACAACACACGGTTTATCCGACGGCGCGTCCGGACGTAACAGCGCCCAGGTTTCCCACCAGATGCAGAGCACTCGTTCCATCGTCTTCGACTCCAAATCGCCGTTCCATTCCCCGAACCCCCTTGCCGGACGCATGCACAGAGAGACTCCGACCTATCAATCGTCCGTGGCCTTGATCCGGACCGGACCAAAGGACTGTTTCGGCCGTCAAACGCATATGGGCTATTCCCGCCGGCAATCGACCACTCATCGGCCGTAAGGCAACCGCGGCACGTTCTTGACGGGCTTTGGCACCGAGACGCCGTAACACCTGATCGGGAATCCCGGAAGGCACCTCGGCATATATGCCGCCAAGGCCGGTAAGCAAAGC
>JAOUMT010000042.1 GCA_029881355.1 Acidimicrobiia bacterium
GGCAAAACCCTCGCCAAGATTGAGGCCTGAACGTAATTCACCGGTCTCTGTCGCCCCAAGCTCTGCAAGCTGATGGACCAGCTTGGTACGCTCCTTGGCCAATCCGGCCCGCGCTTCGTCGAAATCAACCACTGACCACCTACATCGATCTGATCTACCCAGCCCCACGGTGGGGCTCACGTTTTAGCCTAGTCCGGCTTGGCGTGGGATTCCGAGAGTTTCGTCAGCGACTCCGCGGGTGGGCCTCGATGTAGATCTCCCTCAGATGCTGCGGGGAAACCCGGGTGTAGATCTGGGTTGTAGAGATGCTGGCATGGCCAAGCATCTCTTGAACGCTTCGCAGGTCCGCTCCTCCTTCCACCATATGGGTCGCGGCCGAGTGGCGCAGGACGTGTGGGGAGATCGATCCGAGGCCGGCTTGTTCGGCAGCGTTTCGCACGATCGTGAAAACGCTCTGGCGCGACAGGCGACCACCCCGCTGATTCACGAACACCGCCGCTTGGTTCGTGCCGACCCACGCAAGCCGATCGTGCAGCCAACGTCGCAGATGTTCCACCGCATACGATCCCAGCGGGACGAGTCGTTGCTTGTCACCTTTCCCTGTCACAAGCGCGGTCCGATCAACTAGATCAAGGTCATGTTGGTCAAGAGCGACTGCCTCGCTCACCCGTGCTCCACACGCGTACATGAACTCGACCAAAGCCCGATTCCTCGTCGCCGCTCGACCGGGCGCAGAGGCGGCCTCCAAAAGCGCTAGGACCTGGTCTACTTCAAGCGCCTTGGGAAGCGAGTCAGGTCGAGTAGGCGCCTCAATCAGGGCAGTCGGATCGTCATCACGTAATCCTTCCGCCGTCATGAATCGGTGGACACCCCGAACGGCGGCAATCTTGCGGGCAACACTCGATGTGGCCAGACCAAGGTTGCTGAGCTCAACAAGAAACGATTCGATGTCGTCGAGCTGTGGATTGTCGCCAACAAACATCTTGTACTGGCCCAGATCCCGACGATAAGCACCCACCGTGTTGCTCGCCAACCCCCGTTCGGCGGAAAGAAATGACAGGTACTCTTCGATGGCGCGCTCAAGCACGATGTTGGAAAAGGTATCGAGCGATCGTGGCAATCGATTTGCCATCGGTCAACTCTCCCGAACCGACCAGACGCCCCAAATCGGAGACGGGTATACGAACGAGTACGGCATGTTCCTCCTCGATCCCGTCCGGTCGCATGGTCACAGGTTCAAGCCGTTCAACCCAGAACAGGTCGATCCGTTCGTCGGTGATCCCGCCACTCGTGAACATGTGGCCGAGCGGTCGGATTATCCCCGGGTTCATTCCGACCTCTTCGACGCATTCACGTCGGACAACCTCACGAAGGTCAGTATCGTCCGGTTCGAGCTTGCCGGCCGGTACCTCAAGGAGATCCTGGTCAACCGGTCCCCGGTACTGGCTCACCAATAACGCATCGGATCCGTCGATCGGAAGAAACGCCACAGCACCGGGATGAGAGAGCATAAAACGTTCCGCTGACTGCCCATCGGGGCTTTCGATCTCCATCCGGTCAAAGGACAGAAATGCGCCGGTGGCAACGACCTGCCTGCTGACCCGGCGGAACGGCACTAGATCGTCTCGGTAACCACGCTGGTTGAGATGTCGACCGCATCCACTTGACGAGACCGTTCTTTCGCCGCTCGCACAAACCCCTCAAAGAGCGGATGCGGCTGGTCGGGTCTTGACTTGAACTCAGGGTGGAATTGGCTGGCTACAAAAAACGGGTGACCGGGCAGTTCGATGATCTCCACGAGACGCTCATCCGGAGAAAGACCTGAAAGACGAAGACCAGCTGCCTCAAGCTGCGCACGGTACTTGTTGTTGACCTCGTAACGGTGGCGGTGGCGCTCATAGATGACCTCGTCACCGTATAGGGCTTCCACGAGCGACCCTTCGGCAAGCTTGGCTGCATACAGCCCGAGGCGCATGGTCCCACCCTTTTCGGACACATCCTGCTGGCTTTCCATCAGATCGATGACCCGATGCGGAGACATTGGCTCGAACTCGGCGGAATGGGCATTGGCGAGCCCTGCAACGTTGCGGGCGTACTCGATAACGGCGCACTGCAATCCGAGGCAAAGGCCCAGAAACGGAATGCCTTGCTCGCGAGCGAAACGAATGGCTTCGATTTTGCCTTCGATGCCCCGCGGACCGAAACCGCCAGGGATGAGAATCCCATCGAGATCTTCCATATGGCTCGCCGCGTAAAGGCCGGTCATGTCCTCAGCCGGGATCCACCGCAAATCAACCTTGACATCGTTGGCGAGCCCACCATGTCTGAGCGCTTCAACGACCGACAAGTAGGCGTCTGGAAGGTCAACATACTTGCCGACCAGGCCGACACTGACCGTCTCTGTTGCATTCTCGACGCGATCGACTATCCGGGCCCAATTGGTCAGGTCGGGCTCGGGCGCCTCAATGTGGAGCCGCTTCAAGATAACGCGATCCAGGCCATCGGCGTGGAGAGCGAGTGGCACTTCGTAAATGTCAGCAGCATCGAGTGCGTTGATAACGGCTTCGGCGTCGACGTCACAGAACAAGCTGATCTTGCGTCGAACCGCGTCATCGATTGGACGGTCCGAGCGGACGACAATGACATCTGGGTGAATACCCCGGCTCCGCAGCTCGGCTACCGAATGCTGCGTTGGTTTGGACTTAAGCTCTTCCGAGGCCGAAATATACGGAACCAACGTGACGTGGATATAGGCTACGTTCTCCCGACCGACGTCTTTGGCGAACTGGCGAATCGCTTCGAGGAACGGGAGCCCCTCGATGTCGCCGACAGTTCCCCCCACCTCGGAGATGACAACGTCAATGTCGTCGTTCTCCCCCATCCGTTTGATGCGGGACTTGATCTCGTTGGTGATATGGGGAATCACCTGTACGGTTCCCCCGAGGTAGTCACCGCGTCGTTCCTTCTGGATCACGGACAGGTAGACGGCTCCAGCCGAAATAGACGCATCGCGTCGTAGGTTGACCCCGGTGAATCGTTCATAATGACCGAGGTCGAGGTCGGTTTCGCCTCCGTCGTCGGTGACGAAAACCTCGCCATGTTGAAAGGGATTCATCGTCCCAGGATCGACGTTGATGTACGGATCGAGCTTCTGAAGAACGACCTTCAGACCGCGCTCTTTAAGCAGGCGACCGAGGGAAGCTGCCGTGATTCCTTTACCCAAGCTGGAGACAACGCCGCCAGTAACAAAGATGTATTTGGTCACGGAATGTCAGCGTAGCATCAAAGAACGCCAGTCCAAACGATCAGTTGATTCTTCGCCCACGGTCGCTCCATTCCCGCTCCCTCAGCACGTACTTCTGAACCTTTCCGGTAGACGTTTTCGGGAGTTGGTCGACGATGTCGACGGTGTCCGGTGCTTTAAATCGGGCGAGTCGGGACTTCACGAAGTCGATCAATTCAGGAGGCTCGACCGTCATATCTGGCTTGAGCACGACGAACGCCTTCGGTCGCTCTCCCCATTTTTCGTGGGGGATCGCCACAACTGCCGCCTCAAGAACCGCGGGATGAGCCATGATGGTCTGCTCGACTTCGATTGTTGAGATGTTTTCGCCGCCCGAAATAATGATGTCCTTCGAACGGTCGCGAAGCTCGATGTACCCGTCCTGGTGCCAGACCGCCACATCCCCCGAGTGAAACCAGCCACCCCGAAAGGCTTTCTCGGTGGCGATGGGATCATCGTGATAGCGAGCCATCACGTTATTGCCTCGCATGACGACCTCTCCCATCGTCACACCATCGCGGGGAACGTCGACCATCTCATCATCAACCACTCGAATGGGGTCGACCCCGATGTAGGCGACCCCTTGACGGGCGAGAAGCGTGACTCGATCGGGTGACCCGTTCCATGCGTTTTGGTACTCACATATTGTGTGCGGTCCGTACGTTTCGGTAAGCCCATACACGTGAACGATCGAAGCTCCGAGGCCTTCCATCTGGCCGATGATCGTCGGGCTGGGTGGGGCGCCGGCGGTGGTAATCGTCATACCTGTTTCAAACGGTCGGGCCTCGGGATGATTGGCGAGAGATATCAGTACCGTCGGTGCTGCGTTGAAGTGTGATACTCGCTCGGCCATGATAAGTCGCCATATTTCGGCGGGGTCCACGGCGCGCAGGCCGATATGGGTACCTCCCACAGCGGTCACCGCCCAGGTCGTGCACCATCCGTTGCAGTGAAACATCGGAAGCGTCCACAGGTATACCGAGTCGGGTGTGTGGCGGCTGTGAATTATCTCCGTCAACGAATTCAAATATGCGCCGCGATGGGTATAGACGACTCCTTTGGGCTGACCCGTTGTGCCCGAGGTGTAGTTGATGGAAATCGCCGATGCCTCATCGTCAACCCGCCACGGCAAAGGATCGTCGGTCCCGGTAGCCAGGAAGTCGCGATAATCACTATCGGGGGACGACGGCGCCGGAACCACGATTATTTGTCCCAAAGATTCGAGTTCTTCCAACGCGTCGATAACCAGCGCGAGGAGCGACTCGTCGACGACCAGCAACTTGGCGCCAGAGTGCTCAAGGATGTGCAGAACCTCAGGGCGACTGAGGCGGGTGTTGATCGCGACGAGCACGGCCCCGGCGAGCGGGACCGCGAAGTGGGCAATGAGCATCTCCAACGTATTCGGGCTGAGGTAGGCAACCCGATCCCCCGGTTCAATCCCGCTCATTTTGATCGCGTGAGCGAGGCGGGTGGCGTGGCCGGCCATCTCAGCGTAGGTCGTTCTTTGCTCGCCTTGCACAAACCCGACCTTGTCCCCGAAGACATCGGCGGTCCGCTCCAGGAACAGCAACGGGGTGAGTTGAGTTGAACTCACGGTCATGGCATCGGTCTCCTTTGGACAAGAAGTCTACGTGTGACGTTATCAAACACTTCCTCAACGCGTCCGTCGAGCCGCCGCCACCAGCTCGGCCGCGTGATCGCGACCCTGCTGGGAATCGTCCAACCCGGCAAGCATTCGAGCGATTTCGTCGATCCGAGCCTCTCCCTCCACCAGCCGGACCTCGGCCCGTTCGGCGGTTCGGTCCACCACGAAGTGGCTGTCCGCGAAAGCAGCAACTTGTGGGAGATGGCTGACGACAAAGACTTGGCGGTCGTCGGCCAACCCGGCCAACTTGCGTCCCAAAGCCAAAGCCGTTCTTCCCCCGACGCCGGCGTCGATCTCATCGAAGACCACCACCGGTGCGTCCCCGACGCCCCCGGCCAGTCGAAGCGCCAGAACCAGTCTCGACAGCTCCCCGCCCGACGCCACTTTGCTCACGGGCCCGGGGGTAAGGCGTGCATCCGACGCGAACCTCAACGAGATCTGCGCCCCACCTATTGATCGGAGACTCCGGGACTCGAACTGGACCGACAGATGCGGCGACGAAAACCCGAGTTCCATCAGGTGAGCGACCGCCAGTTCGCACAACCGTTCTGCGGCCTTCCGGCGGGCGTCGGTCAAGGCGTCGGCGGCCCGCTGGGCCGACAGTTCGGCCCGTTCAAGGTCAGCCGCATACGTGGCGGCGGATTCGAGGCTGGCCGTAAGGTCGGCGGCACGAGCCTGAGCGGCAACACCGTAGGCGAGGATCTCATCGAGCGAGTCGCCGTACTTGCGTCGCAAGTCGCCGAGCACCGCCAGTCGCCCTTCCTGGATCTCCAACCGTTCCGGATCATGCTCAACCAGATCCATCGATTGACGGACGGTGAGAGCAAGATCATTGATCTCAGCGGCGACGCCACTGGCTCGATCTGCAAGGGGCACCTGGTCTTCGTCGAGGCGTCCGACCCTCCGCAAAGCATCGAGGGCAAAACCGATATCGTCGGCGCTTCGGTCAAGGGCATCGTGAGCGGAGGTCAGGAACTCGGTCAGTTCTACCGCGTTGCGTCTTCTGGCCAGATCTTTCTGAAGTTCCTCATCCTCGCCCAGCCGGAATCCCGCACTGGTGATCTCCTCCGCTTCATAGGCGGCCAGGTCACGGGAACGCTCAATGGTCCGGATGTCGCCTTGCAGAGCACTCGAACGAACCTCAGAAAGCTCATCCCAGGCACGTTGATACTCCGCCAGTCGGTGACGACCGACATCGTCGAGGAGTCGATCCACCAGCGCCACCACCGATGCTTCCTTGCCGATCGCCAGATGATCGTGTTGGGCGACCATTTCGACGAGGTCGGTGCCGCCTTCGGCCAGGACTTTGAGCGGAACCATCTCCCCGTTGCGGTACGCCCGGCTCCGCCCCTCAAGCAGGCGCCGCGATAGGACCAGCTCCTCACCATCGACGAGGAAGCGACCCTCGACTTTGGCCTCATCGCCGTATGGTCCCACCAAACCGGGTCGAGTTGGATCTCCGATCAGCAGCCCCACTGCCCCAGCCAGGAGCGTCTTACCGGTTCCGGTCTCACCGGTAATGACCACCAAACCCGGACCAGGCTCAATGCGGGTGTCTTCGATAACCCCCAGGTTCGTCACGCCCAACTCTTCGAGCATCAGAAGCTCGCTCCATCCAAACCTTCGTACAGTTTCAGCTTCGCTTTGACCGTCTGGAGATAGGAACGTTTGGAGAGAGTGATGAACCGCGCCCGGCTCGGGCCACGCTCAATCGTGACCGAGTTCCCAGGATCGAGCATACCCACGACCACTCCGTCCGCCGACACTCCTGCCGGCCGGTCAAGGGTCACGGTACAGACAATCTTGCTTTCCGGGGGTAGGCACAATGCCCGCGCAAACATCGAATACGGGGCAACCGGCGTAACGATGGTCGTATCGATCAAAGGGTCGACAATCGGACCACCGGCTGACAGGTTGTAGGCCGTCGAGCCCGTCGGCGTTGCGAAGACCAGCCCATCGGCGCGATAGGTGAGAAACCGTTCTCCGTCAATGTGCAGCTCAAGCGACACGAGCTGCTGACTGTTGATCTTCTCGACGACGATGTCGTTCAACCCGACTCCCGACCCGCCACCTTCGATGGTCGATGTCAAAGTCATACGCGACATTTCCGACCACGATTGTCCGGCGATGACTTCAACGACAACCGGCAGGTCGTCCAGTTCCGCCTCGGCCAAGAAACCGACTCTGCCGACGTTCACGCCAAGCACGGGCAGATCATTCGGGACGCCATACCGCACGGCTTCCAGGACGGTGCCGTCGCCACCGATGGCGATCACGACGTCGCAATCGGCCATTCGATCTGGCTCGAGGGCGACTCCCGATCCCCGTTCTTCGACCGAGCCCACCAGCATTCCACGCTGAGCAGCTAGACCGGTAAAAAGTTCGACCGCGGCTGCCGCGGCGTCGCTGTTGGGCCGCGTTACTACACCAATCTTCATGACTTCTTTCTCAACCAGACGAAGAATTCCCGGTTGCCGTCTCCGCCAACCACGGGCGACTCTACTGTCTCACGCAGGTGCCAGTCGGCAAGCTCGAATGCTCGGGCAACACCGGCAATCGCCGAACGGTGCAGGTTGGGGTCGCTGACGATTCCGGTACGTCCGACCAGATCCTTGCCTACTTCGAACTGTGGCTTGACAAGAAAGACGACATCGCCATCGTCGGCGGCAACGTTTACCACCCCGTCGACGACGAGCGCGAGGCTGATGAATGAGAGATCGCCAACAACCACCGGAAACCGATTTCCAAAGTCACCTTCCTGGAGATGTCGGGCGTTAATACCTTCGTGGTTTTCCACGCGAGGATCCATCACGAGTCGTAGGTCGAGTTGATCATGCCCCACGTCGATGGCGACCACCCGCTCGGCACCCCGCTCGAGCAACACCTGCGTGAAACCCCCTGTCGAGGCGCCGATATCGAGGCATCGTTTGCCAACGACCGAAACCCCGAAGGTATCGAGCGCGCCGCGCAGTTTGAGTCCGCCGCGACCAACCAGGCCGGCATTGGTGACGACGATCCGGGCATCAGGCGCTACCTTTCTGGCGGCTTTGTCGGCCACCAGCCCGTCGACGGTTACGTAGCCATCCGCGATGAGCCGTGCGGCATGCGACCGACTCGTAGCCATCCCGGACTCCACCATCACCATGTCGAGGCGGCGCCAACCGACAGCCACCGGCATCTCAGTTGTCCGATAGTTGCGCCCGTAGTCGGGTAGCTACCTCGTCGGCGAGGTCGGGAGCGTCGGCTGCGTCGAGACCGGCGAGTGTCTCGATGGCCAGTTCGACCGATGACCCGCCGGTCTCGGCACCGCCGGTCTGGGCGTCCACGCTGGAGGCGTCAGGTTTCTCTGCGGCAAGATCCGAATCGGTCATGTCGGGACCGACGGGTGTATCGTCCAGTGTCTCTGTTGAGGTCTTAGGTTCATCCATAGGCCCATTATCGCCGACATCTGTGACAGGAAGTTGCATTGATCCCACTTCGCGACCAAAACCCCGGCATCCGCTTCCCGGCGATGACCGTTTCTTTGATCCTGGCCGCCGTGGCCATTTACGTGTTCGTGCAACTACCCCAGGGAGATTCGGCCTTCTACGAGTACGCCACCATTCCGTGCGAATTCACCGGAGGCGGCCCGGTCTCGCTGAGCGAACTCAACACCGGTATCTGCGACAGCACGCCTGCACCGGGCCTGTACGAAAACAAAATCGTGGCATTCAGCCTGCTGTCGTCCATCTTTCTGCACGGCGGGTTCGCTCATCTCCTCGGCAACATGTGGTCGTTGTGGATCTTCGGCAACAACGTCGAAGACGCCTTCGGACGGGGCCGATACCTGGTCTTCTATCTGGCCGGTGGCGTCATTGCCAGCGTTGCACACATTCTCATGAACCCCGGCTCAACCATCCCGGTCGTGGGCGCTTCCGGTGCGATTGCCGCGGTCATGGGTGCCTACATCATCCTGTTTCCGCGAGCCCGGATCACCACCTGGGCCGTCATGGTTCCCCTCGCCGTCCCGGCGTCGGTATTCTTGGCGATCTGGTTCGTAAGCCAATTCTGGATCGCCGGTTCCTCACCCGACGTCGCCTGGGAAGCGCATGTCGCCGGGTTCGCGTTTGGGGCGTTCGTCGCGTTCGTAATGCGGAAGCAACTGATCGACCGCCTAGCTCGCCACGCGTTCCAGTTCGTCCGGTAGCCCGGCAATCGAGTTGAGAACAAGATCAGGCGCCCATTCCTGCGGCACCTGATCAACAGAGTCGATGACGCCCGTCAATACGAGCACACTCCGCCACCCGGCCCGCTTGGCCATTGCCAGATCGGTGCCCGGACGGTCGCCGACCATCCAGACATCAGGGTCAGACCCTATCCGGCTCGTGATGAGATCGATCATGGGCCGTTCGGGCTTACCGGCTGCGATCGGATCAGTTCCCGAGGCAACCCGGATGAGATCGACGATCGCTCCAGCTCCCGGCCACTGCCCATCGGGCATCGGGTAGGAAGGGTCCAGGTTCGTAGCAACAAAAGTTGCCCCGTTGCGAACCGCCAGGGTGGCATCACGGAGCAACCCATAATGGACCTCAAGATCGAGACCAACCACAACTGCCTCTGCCGCCCAGGGATCATCCACGATTTCGATACCCTGGTCGGCCAGCGCCGAGCGGACACCGGCCTCGCCAACGACGAGAGCGGTTGCAACGTCGAGCGTCCCGACCAGCCAGGCTGCAGCCAGGGCCGAGGTGACGATCTGTGCTGGAGTGGCTTCGTAGCCGGTAACCGCTCGAATCTTGGCGGCGGCCGCTTCGGGGGTTCGGAGCGACGAGTTGGTCGCGAACCAAATAGATGAGCCCGCCCGTTCACAGGCCTCAAGCGCCCGACGTGCACCGGGAATGGCCTGGTCGCCGAGATACACCACGCCGTCGAGGTCGACCACGATGGCCGTCATGGAGATCGCCGCTCGAAGGCGGCCACGGCCTCGCCGAGAAACTTCACGGTGAGGTCCATGGATTCGAGCGAGATTCGTTCGTCGTGCCCGTGGAACATGGTCAGAAACTCAGGGAAGGACACGCGATCGCAGAACAAGCCCGCTCCGTACGCCACTGCTCCGCGCCGCCTCCAGAAGCGGGCGTCGGTCGAAGCAGGGGTTAGCGTTGGAGCAACCCGACGATCCCCAAGATTGACCTCGTAGGCGTCAAGCAGCGCCTCCCAGAGTCGGCCGGCGGGCCGCGAGGAGTTGGCTGCCGATGTACGAACCAGTTCGACGGTGATCGACTCGGCATCGCCTCCGAGGATCTTGGCCAGGTGCTCGCGAACCGTGTCCTCGTCCTGACCTGGGAGCAGTCGGGCGTCAATCGACGCAACCGCCTCATCGGGGATTACGTTGGCCTTGCCTCCGGCGTTGAGCACCGTCGGAGTCAAGGTCAAATGGGTACACGCATGGACATACCTGGCAAAAAACGGGTCGGTGACCGCGATGGCGTCGATGGTTTCATCCAGCAAATCCGGGTCGACCAAACCTATCTTTTGAGCATCGGGGAGCCCAAGCGTCTCGACAAATGACCGCCAATCGTCGGTAATGATCACCGGCGTTGGGGACCCGGCGACGCTCGTTACGGCGCGGGCCAGGGGGATCAATGCGTTGTCTGCCCCATACGGCTGGCTCCCGTGGCCGGGCGTTCCGGCCGAACGCAACTGATGCCAGAACGGCCCTTTCTCCCCGACGTTGATCGCCGGAATCGGACCGGCAACACCGGACACGGCAGGATATGCAATCTCGGTAAGCATGTACTCGGACCGTACCGTCTCCCAGTGATGGTCAACGAGATACTCGGCGCCATACGCACCGCCGTTTTCCTCGTCGGCAACCGCCAGAAAGAGCAAATCGCCTTGCGGTTGTGGACCGCTCATCCGTTGCCGAAACACCATGGCCATCGCGGCGGTCACGTTCAACATGTCGACCGCTCCACGCCCCCATACGAACCCATCATCGATCTCACCGCCGAAGGGATCATGTGTCCACCCAGTCGCCGATACCGGCACAACGTCGAGGTGCCCCATGAGCATGAGTCGCTCCGCCGACGGGTCGCTGCCCGGGATTCGGTACAGCACACTCTGTCGACCAGGGTGCGGTTCGAATACCTGTCCCGATTCACCAAAAAACTCGCTCAGTGTTCCAACCGACCGGTACTCGTGGCCGGAGTCGGGAGTTCCATCATTCACGCACCGATTGACGATCAGAGCTTGCAACAGATCGATGGCGTTACTCACCGTCGCCCCCATGCCTTAGTGACTCCTTCCACGAGCGGAACCGATGATGGGTCTGTCCATCGGGTCCAACGCCTTTGCCCACCTTCCCGGAGAGGCGAAAGCGGTAACGCTCGGCCAGCTGCTCACGATTGATAGCCAAATACCATGCTTCGCCCACCGGTGGGCCCGCCCGCCACAGCAGATAAGAGCCGATCCGGCGCTTGTATTCGGCCGGTTCGCCCAGGTCATCCCCGAGGTTGATCAGCTCGTCGGGGGCCTCAAGCCACCCCGCCGCCGGAATCCGAAACGATCGCTGGGGAGTGTCGGGCAAGTCAGCAGTGTGATAGACCACGTTTGTGAACGGACGTTCGTGGACCGGGAGCGTCACGGCCTCACCAAAGCAATCAGCTCAGCCATGGTGGGAGTAAGTGATAGCCCTGGCAAATCGGCAAAAGCGACCCAGCGAGCGTCGGCTGCGTCGTCGGCCGCCTGCAGGTGACCACCCGTGACGGTGCCCAGAAAATCGACCAGGACATAATGCTCGTGCTCGGTGATTGCGTCGCCGGTCCAGATGACTGGTCCCAACTCCACCTGCAGACCGGTTTCCTCGTGGACCTCTCGACGGGCCGCGTCACGCATTGATTCACCGAAGTCGACTTTGCCACCCGGGACCGCCCAGGACCCCTTGAACGGCCCCCGGGACCTCTGAACGAGCAAGATCCGGTCATCGTCTACGCAGACCACCCCGACACCCGGGATGGGATATCGCTCAGGCGTTGTCATCATGGTGCATGACGATGGTCCGGGCCGAGAAACCTCCGGCTTCAAAGAAGTTCTTCACCAGTCGATGACCGGGGAGCACATGAGCGTCAAACCGTGAAAGCCCGCGCGATCGCAGTTCAGCAAGCGCCAGGGCAAGCATCGCTGCCGCCACGCCAACCTCCCGGGCTGCTTGCTCCGTGAAGATAAAGCGGATTGCCCCGATCAGCGACCCGTCGACCAGCGGTTCGACCGTCGCGATCAAAAACCCAAACCCCAGATCGTCCAGTTCGCCAATGATCACCACCGCGTCGGGTGACTCGATTGAAGCTGCGAACGCCTCATCAATGGGTTGCGGCAGTGCGTCAGCACGTTTCCACATGACGTGAAGTGCGTCCATCTCCTGCTCAAGCTCGCCATAGAGGCGAACCAGGGCAGGAATATCATCGCTCGTTGCATGGCGAGCTGTCACGGAAACGGTCACAATCGAGAGGCTAGCTGACGACCGTCCGGCTGCTATCGTCCGAAGATTCGTGCGAATCCCCATCTCGTGACCAGCCACATCGCTTCAATGACGATCGGCAAGCCCATCTTCGACTCGCCGAACTCACGATCACGAAACGCGATCGGTATCTCGCGAATCTCAAGGCCGGAGCGAACGGCCCGGCGGGTCATTTCTACCTGAAAGCCGTAGCCGGACGCTTCAGCAGTCCCGGCATCCAAGCCGTACAACCGGACCGCGTCCCAAGCCCGGAATCCGGCCGTGCAGTCCTGTACGTTCAGGCCGAGCATCGTCCTGGCGTAAACGTTGCCCCCGGTCGAGAGAAAACGACGATGCATCGGCCAGTCGGGGGTTGATCCTCCCGCGACATATCGAGACCCGATCGCCAATCCGGCGCCATCACGGACCGCCTGAACCAGCCGTGGCAGATCATCGGGGTCATGGGAGAAGTCCGCGTCAATCTGGCACACGATGGCAACGCTTTCATCTGCGGAGAGGTGCTTGAAAGCGTCGCCGTAGGCACGCCCCAGTCCGCTCTTTTCGCTCCGATGGAGGACCTGAACGTCATCGTCGACGGCGTGCAAGTCGTCAGCAACCTGCCCGGTTCCATCAGGGGAGCTGTCATCTGCGACCAGCACCCGGTATCCGTGTGAGCGGATGGCGGTGACCATCGGCTCAAGATTCTCTGCTTCGTTGTAGGTAGGAACTACGACAACGACATCAGAGCTAACTGGCACAGTCGTTACACACCAGTTTCCGCTTGTTGGCGAGTTGGGAAGTGCGTTTTACCATGAAACATACGGAACATTGGAATTCGTCGGAGCGCTTTTCTTGCGCGCCTCCAACATTGAGCGACAATTCCTCCCGACGGATATTCCGCAGCTCCTCGACCTCGTCGACGGCGAGCTCGGCCGCCACTTCTTCCTCAAGCAGTTCAAGCTCTTCGGCTTCGAGTTCTTCGAGAGCTTCAGTGTCAGATTCGCTGTCGTCATCGTCGTCATCGTCGTCATCGTCGTCATCGTCGTCGGTGTCGGCGAGTAGGGCTTCGTCGACGTCAGGGATGACCTCGTCGTCATCGTCTCCGAGGTCGTCGACCACCAACAGGTCGGCGTCGTCAACAATGTCGTCAACGAGGTCGTCGTCGAGGTCGTCGTCGAGGTCGTCTGGATCGACATCGTCGTCGAGGTCTTCGTCGAGTTCTTCGTCGAGATCGTCGTCTGGTGTTTCGTCAGACATGTTCTAAAGCTCCGTGAGGTTGATTCGGGGGCGGGAGTATACCCACATGATTCACCAACCAACGTATACGGCGCGATCCTATTCCCTAGAGGCGCAGGAACAGCCGGTTCTGCTCGACCCAACCGGTGACGGGCGTGCGACCGATCACGTCCCCGTCGACCTCAAAAGGCCAAGGAACAGAGGTTGTGAGCGAGAAAGCCGACGTCTGGAAACGCGTTACGGACCGATGGCGCAGATGCAGACCTTTCTTGACCTGCGGAAACAGCTGGAGAGCCTCGCGGCGCTTGGCGTCGATGACCTGCACGTCGAGCAAGCCGTCCATGAGCGCCGCTTTCGGTGCCACGTTGAAACCACCACCGAAGAACTGACCATTCGCCACCAGGGCCAACAGGGCCGGCCCCGAATAGGTGCGCCGATCGGTCACGAGTTCGATCTCGGTTCCTGTGAATTGCGGCAAGGTCGCCCAAAACGCCGCTTGATACTTCACCCGACCGACAGCTTGGGGGAATCTGGAAGCCCGCTCGACGCTGGCGGCCAGAAGGCCCGCCTGGGCGACGTTTACATACGCTCGTAGACCCCACTCCCCTCGCACAAACCCGACATCAATTGGATAATCGGTGCTGCCAGCCAGGTGGTGCACAGCCCCTTCGAGCCGTTGGGAGATCGCGAACGGGCGAGCAAAGTCCGACCCGGTCCCCGCAGGCAACACGGCGATCACCGGCGGGGTCGCCAGATTGAGTCGCATCAGTTCGTCGACGACGAGGCTGATCGTCCCATCTCCGCCGACCACCCCGATGTGGCGAAGGCCAGTCCCGACGATTTCCTGCACGGCGAGGCGCATCGCTTGCGCTCCGGCCGGGGCGGTAATCGTGGCCATCACGCCGGTCGCTCTGACAGCGTCTTCGACCCGGTCAACCATGGCCCCACGGCGACCCGAACGTGGGTTGACCAGGATGGTCCAGTGGTCACTCATGTCGCGCCCTGTGCCGACACAACCCCCCGATCGACCTTTCGGAGAGCATCGTTGACAGTCCCGACCAGATGCGGGGCTCCATCACGTATCTGGCGAAGCTGATCGATCAACTGGCGAGCCTGACGCACGAAGTCGCCGGGAGCCATGTTCAAACCGTCAAGAATTTCTTCGAGTTCGAGGCCTTGCGCCCAATGGTAGGCAGCCTCCATAAAGCCGAACTCGGGAGCCGGACTTGGGCGCACTCCGAAGGAGGACTCCACGACCGCAATCTCGCTTGCCAACCGCGAAAGCGACCCGGCGAACTCGTCGAGGGCCAACGGAACCGGAACCATCTCATCGCTGCTGCGGGGTTCGTACATGAACGCTGAAGCCGCCGCGACAAGATCTGCGGAGCTCAGATCGTCGAGGAGCCCCACCCGAATCGCCTCGGCCACCAGGAGATCGCGCGACCCGTAGATCGTCCGGAGACGCTCGCCTTCGGCCGTCAGCTGCCAGTCGGAGACGTATCCGCGAGCTTCCAACACGGCCAGAATCATGCGGAACTCCTGGACCAGCGAGCCGCGGTCTGCTCCCCCGGCCCGATCGATCTTGCGTTGCAGCTTGATGGCCTTGCGAGCGTGGACCATATGGTCATCCACATCTTCACAATCCGCCACCGGGTGATCAACATCGGCAACCCTTACCCTGGCCGACGGTCCAAACGACCGCAGTCGTTGGGTGGCCCTCTGTTGGAACTTGCGATCCGTCGGCCGAAAGGGCCCGGGAAAATCCAATTGGCCGAGCACCACTGCACCGGCCAACTCCGACCCGGTCATGTTGCGAACCTTGCCGCCCGACGACAGCGCAATCACCGCTTCACCCGGTTGCTCACCCATCGATAGAAGGAGATAACGACCTTGGCGCCCACCGCGGCGTACCTCGAACACGTCGCCGGCCCGGAGCGATGCTCCGGGCGGTGGGACGTACGCATCCATGGCTTCGACAAAGGACCAGATATCGCCGCGATCACAGGCAGCCAGGAAGCGTTCCTGCTCGACATCTCGACGAAGGTCGATAAGGCGCCCTTCATGGTCGGCGGCTTTCCCGTGAAGCTGAAACTGTGCAAACGATGCTTCCAGGAGTTGCTCGGCCTGGGTTTGCTCGTAGTTGGCAACCAGGTTGACGGCCATGTTGTAGGTCGGCCGGAAGCTCGACTCGAGGCGAGTCGCTCCCTGCCCGGCGATTTCCGCGATCCGTTCGAACCGGATAAACCGCGAATACAGGGCAATACCGAACCCGACCTCATCGATTCCGCGCCGACCTGCCCGCCCGGTGAGCTGGGTGTAGTCAGAAGCCGTCAGCATCTCATGGCTTTCGCCGTTGTATTTGGTCATCGATTCGATCACCACACTGCGCGCCGGCATGTTGATGCCCAGGGCAAGGGTCTCGGTGGCACAGACCACTTTGAGCAAGCCTGCCTCGAACAGCCGCTCGACCGTCTCCTTGAAGGCTGGAACCAGTCCAGCATGATGGGCTCCAACGCCCCGCTCCAGGTCGGCGAGCCAGCGCCCAAACCCGAGAACGTCGAGATCCTCTGGAGCCAGGTGCTCGGTCGCATAGAGAGCCACGCGCCGAATCTCCTGGCGTTCTTCGGCCGTCGTCAGCTTCAACGAGGACCCGGCAATCATGTGCGCAGCAGAATCGCAGCCCGCCCGGGAGAAGATAAAGAGAATCGCTGGAAGCATCGAATTTCGAAGCAGCTCTTCGACGACTTCCACCCGTCGCGGCGTCGCAAATCGACGCCGACCGCCCGTCTTTGAGGCCAACAATCGCTGAACCCGAGGGTTGGGTCGATCCTTCTGGAAAAGGTCCATGAGTTGAACAGGGGGCTTCGACCACAAGTCGGTGATCATGTACATGGGTTCAAGCGGAACCGGCCGGTTGGTTTCGATGACCAGTTCGGTCGGGCCGCGGCGCTCCTGAATCCAGGCCGTGAACTCTTCCGGGTTGGCAACCGTCGCCGATAGGCATACAAACTGGATGTGTTCGGGTCCGTGGATGATGACCTCTTCCCAGACTGATCCGCGGGCGACATCGGCCAGGTAGTGGACTTCGTCGAGCACGACGATGGCCACATCTGCCAATCGACCGTCGTCGGCGTAGATCATATTCCGAAACACTTCGGTCGTCATCACCACGATGTCGGCGTCCCCGTTTATGGAGTTGTCGCCAGTAAGCAGACCGACCCGCGACTCGCCATGCTCCTCGGAAAGGTCACCGAACTTCTGGTTTGACAGTGCTTTGATCGGGGTTGTGTAGAAAGCGCGCCTGCCTCGTTCGAGAGCGAGATAGATGGCTCCGTCCGCGACGAGCGTTTTGCCCGCCCCCGTGGGGGCGGTAACCACGACCGACTTGCCCGACTCGATCGCCTCAACGGCTTGACACTGAAACGGATCAGCTTCGAAGGCCAGACGACCGAAGAACTCGCCGGCCCGGGTCACTTCCTGAGCACGTAGCGGATGAGCAACAGCGTCACTTCGTACATGAGGTAGAGGGGTACGGCCAGTACCAACATCGTGAACGGGTCCCCGGTCGGAGTTGCCGCCGCCGAGACCACGCTGATAGCCAGGACTGCCCAGCGCCGCACATGGGCCAGCTGGGCCGAGGTAACCAACCCGACCGCTCCTGCTGCGAAGAGGAAGACCGGATACTCGAATGCGAGACCGAAAACGAGGAGAAACCGCACCACGAATGACAGATACTCACTGACGGTCACCGACAGTTCGGCGTCGAGAACGGAGTTCAGGAATAGCAAGCTTCGGGGAAGGATGAGATAGGCGAATCCGACTCCGGCCAGGAAAAGGGCAACCAGCGCGGTCACGATGGGAATTGCCCAGCGACGCTCTTTGGTTGTGAGGCCGGGAGCCACGAAGCTCCATAGTTGCCACATGATTACCGGACTGGCCAGCAGGAACCCCCCAAAGAAGGCCAACCGCATCGCTGATCCGAATTGTTCCGTCGGGGTGATGGTTTGCAGATCTTCGCCGGGGAAGATATCCACATAGGGTGCCTTGAGAAGGTCAAGCATCTGGCCACGGAACGTCCAGGCAACGATGGATCCGAGCACGAGAGCGATCGCTGTCTTGAGCAGGCGCCATCGCAACTCGTCGAGATGTCCAATCATCGACATCCGCTTTTCCTGGGCGGTCATGCCTCTCCGGCCCGATCCGAATCGATGGGTGCATCGGCGGCGGTGCTGTCAGTGTCCGACTCGATGACCGGATCCGCGTCCGCGGTCGGGCTATCGTCCGCAGCGTCGACCGAATCTGCGTCCTCAGGAGCGACGGTATGCGCGACCGCGGCCGGTCCTTCATCGACGCGGTTGCGCTCTGCCTCGTTCTTGGCGGCCCGCTTCGCCGAGATGCCCGATGGCTCGGCTGCGTCGGGGCCGTCGGCGATGCGATGGATCCGATTGAAATCGCGAGCCGAATCATCCGGAGTGGGACCCGAGGCAGCTACGGGTCCAGTCCATTCGAGCGGCTTCAACTCGCCAGGAACAGAGCCGAGTTCGTCCTTGATCTCCATGAGAGGCTGGGAGACTTCGCTCCCGAGATCCTTCAGATCCGATCGAACCTCGTCGAGTTCGGCAATT
>JAOUMT010000207.1 GCA_029881355.1 Acidimicrobiia bacterium
GTTGTCCGTCGATTGATCGACGGGATGTTCGAGAATGGTGTTACCCGTTTCCACCACCGGGCGGAAGTCGAGCCCGGAACCGATCGGCACTTCGGCAACGTCGATCACGATTCGAGCCGGGTTGGACAGCACTGTAACGCCAGCTACCCGTCCAAGTTCGTGGAGGAAACGAACTTCAAGTCGTTCAGTTTGGCCGACCGGTACCACCGTCATGGCGAGAGCTTGCTTGAAGTCGGCGTTGGTGGCCTGCGGCACGACGTCGACGATGGTGGCCGGCAGGCTGACAGATACTCGCGTCTTGCCGCTTGTCACGACGACGTCGCCGCCGCCCAGAACCTCGCCGGCTTCGAATGTTGTTCCGTCGCTCGTTCCCAGGACGATCACGTAGCGATCACAGGTTGCGGTTTGGAACTGGAAAAGCCCGACAATTGCTGTGGCGTCCCCGGTTGCTGGAGTGCTGGCCGTCGCCGTGGCGGTGGCCGTCTGAGCGGTGCATGGAGAAGCTTTGATGCCGGCGTCCCATTGATTGGGGTGAGCTAGGTACCGGCTGTTGACAAACCCGTCAGTCCCGCTCGGCAACTGAACCCCGTACCAGGCAGTGCCGCCGACGGGATTGGAAGCCATGGCCAGCACTGTGACCTCGTCCTGGTTGGGTCGAAGAATGCCGACGATTTCGGCATTGACGGTGGGGGCGGCACGAACGTTCAGAACGTCACCAGGAGCGACGCCTACCACATACCAACCGATATTCGTGGTCGTATCCGGGCCGACCGTAGTCGTGGTGGTTGATTCGACCGTCGGGTCTGTCGTCGAAGACGTGGTTGAGGTGGATGGCTCTGCCGTGCTGGTGGTGGCGACCGACGTCGATGAGGCGAACGTTGTGCTTGAACTGGTGGTGGTGACCGGCGTGGCCGCCGGCACGCTGGCCGACGGTCCAACCGCCACGGTGGTCGGACCACCGAGTGCTTTGACCGCAAACCAGCCCGCAGCCAGGAGGAAGGCAACTGCCGCAGCCACGGCTACGTAGCTGCGGCCATCGTTGTCTGGCGTTGTCATCGGTCTCCTCGTATGCGTGAAACTGGCTCCGGACGGGCAATGATGCCACGTCCGGAGCCAGGTGGAGGTCAGTGCGGTTAGGGAGCTACGTCAAAAGTCTCTTTGACGCCACACGGCTGGCTTGTGTCATCCACTTCGCTTATGCAGTCGTCGCCCACAAATAGCTCGTAGCCACCCGAGGGCAGGTCGACCGTGAACGTGAACTCACCCCATGTCGGGATATATAGAGCGTAGATCGACGCCCTATTCCCGTCGGCTGCGGCAACCGACGGACCGGACCAGGCGATGTCCGTCGGCCGGGCTCCCTCAAGTGTGACGATTGATGCATACCCCTGAGCTTCGAACCAGCGTGCGTACCCCGTCACGCTGAACGAATGCCCAACTCCGACCTTGTCTGCTGACTGATCCACCGGATGTTCAAGGATTGTGTTGCCCGTCCCGATTACCGGTGCGTAGTCGAGTCCGGTGCCGCTGGGGGCTGTGCCAACGTCGATGACGATGCGCGCCGGGTTGTTGAGCACCGTGACTCCGGCGAGCCGAGACGAGCTGTGCAGGAATCTGACCTCAAGGTCATCGGACCCACCGGTGGTGTTGATCGGCAGGACCGTCAGCGCCAGGGCATTCGTGAAGTCGGCGTTGGTCGCTTGAGGGGCGACGCCGGTTATGGCAGACGGCAACTCAACCGTGACCCGGGTTCCTCCGCTCGTAACCCGAACGTCGCCGCCGCCGAGCGTGTTGGCGGTTTCGAACACATCGACGCTGTCCTTCCCGAGCACGATGACATAACGATCGCAGTTGTCGGTCTTTGCCTGGAACAACCCGACGACGGCTGAGGCATCTCCGTTGCCCGGTGTGGAGGCGGTCGCCAACCCGGAGCTCGTGCCGGCAGTGCAGGGCGTACCGGCGAGGCCGGCGTCCCAGCTGGACGGGTGGGCGAGGTACCGACTGTTCACAAATCCCTCGGTTCCGTCACTGAGTCGGACTCCGTACCAGGCGTCGTCACCGATGGGATTCCCTGCTCGAGGAAGGACGGTCACGTTGTCCTGGTTATGGGCCAGAGTTCCGACGATGGGAGAGCTGGCAGTCGGGGATTGGCGAACATTCAGGACGTCGTCGCTGGCGACATCTACAACGTGCCAGCCAACTGCCGGGCTCGCTACCACGGTCGTAGTGGTGGTTGTAGACGTGTCCGGGGTCGTAGTCGTTGTGGATTGCTCCGGAACCGTCGAGCCGGTGGTCGGGACGGTGGATTGGGCGGATCCGGTCGTCGTGACGGTCGTGCTGCCTGGAGGCGAAACGACGTCTTGTGAGCGATTGGCGTTGAGGGCGAAGGCGACTGAGCCGAGCACCAGCACGACAACGGCTGCTGCTGCCAGGGACCTCCAGCGATTCTTGGCATTCTCTTCCGGGTTCATAAGGGCTCCTAAGGAGTCATCCGGGTTGGCTTGCCTGGCCTGGCGGCTCAAGTCGTCGAATGCCCGGCTGATCCGGTCTTCGCTCATTGGTTATTCTCCTTGAGATGGCTGGCCAGAGCCTGCCGACCATGATGAAGGTGGGCTTTGGCTGTGTTCGGTGAGCACTCGAGAATCCCGGCGATCTCGTCGATCGATCGGTCCTCGAGGTAGTGGAGGGCCACTGCCGCTCGTTGGCGGGCGGGTAAGGCTGCCACTGCTTGCCAGACCGCGGGGTCATCGAGAACAATCTCGACCGGGTCGGCGGGGCGGCTTCCCAACCTTTGGATGGCTACTCGCTGGCGGCGGGATCCACGCCGAACATTGAGCGCCAGGTTGATCGTGGTGCGACGCAACCAGGTCCCGGGCCGTTCGTATGAGCAGATGCGTTCCCAATGCTTGTGGGCGCGAATCAAAGCCTCCTGGGCGATGTCTTCGCCAACGCCAGGGTTGCCTCCTACGGCAGTCGCCAGAGCGACCATCGGGCCGTATTCGGTCCGGTAGAAGGTCTCAAACGAGATGACTTGTGGGCTGTAGGTCACGGGCACCATTTCACTGAACACACACCGGACCAAGCCGGAAGGTTTAATCAGTTTATGCGTTCGATGGTGCGGTTATTCGAAGTCGCTGGGTCGGACCTCGGATCGTCGGCGGGCCACAAACGCCAGCAATTCCTCGTCGATTGACGGGTCGAGCGGTGGCTGCTCGTAGGAGTCAAGTAGTTGTTGGGCCTTGGACGAGGCCCGCTCGACGGCCGTTGGGAATCCGTTCGTTTTCCACTGCTCGTAGGAGTTGTAGTCGAACACGTCTGCCCGGTGGAAGGCGGTGCGGAATCGTTTGAGGGTGTGGGCGGTGCCCAGGTGATGGCCGCCAGGTGGCACCTCGTTGAGGATCGATTCCATCGCCCATTCTTCTTCGTCCCAGGACACCCCGCCGAGCAAACGTTGGAAAACGCCCAGCATCTCGTTGTCCCAGGCAAACTTTTCGTACCCGGATGCCAGTCCGTTTTCGAGCCAGCCTGCCCCATGCAACACGAAATTCGAACGAACGAGCAGCGACGAGAACATCGACATCACCGATTCATATCCGGCCTGGGCATCAACCGTTTTGGTCGAAACGTATGTTCCGGCTCCTCGGAAAGGAAGCTTGTATCGGCGGGCCATCTGGGCGACGAGCATCTGGGCGAGGACCGACTCTGCCGATCCGAACACGGGGGAGCCAGATTGGAGGTCGACTGCGGCCAGGAAAGGCCCATAGACGCAGGGGGTTCCGGGGTTCAGCATCTGGGCGAAGGCGATGGCGGCGATGGCTTCGGCATTGGCCTGGGCCACCGTTCCCAGCACGGCGGCCGGACCCATCGCGCCGGCGAGGATGAACGGGGTCATGACCAGGGATTGGCCGGTGCGACTGTAGGCCTTCATGAGTCCGAGCATGCGGTCGTCGAGACGTCGGGGTGATGATACGTTCACCACCCCCAGCAGGACGGTGTTGTTCTCTACGAACTCACTTCCGAAGACTATGCGGGCCATGTCAACAGAGTCCCGGGCGCACATCCCGATCGGGTATTGGCCCATCGTTGGTTTGTCGCCGTATTTGAAATGGTTGTAGACGATGTCAAGGTGGCGCTCCTGGTAAGGAACGTCGTTCGGGGTGACGATTTCGGTACCCTGATTGTGGATGTACGGTGAGGTCTGGGCCATTTTTATGAAGTTGATGAGGTCGGCAAGGGTTCCTTCCCGGCGGCCACCGCCGGCGAGGTCTTCAACATATGGCGGTCCGGCGACCGGAGCGAACACGATGTGATTCCCTCCCATGATCACGTCGTTGGCCCGATTGCGGGCTACGTGCACCCATTGACTGGGTGCTTTGGTCAGGTATTCACCGATCAGCTCTCGGTCGAATCGGGCGATGTGGTCGTCGTCGACGACGACGCCGTGCCGGCGGAGGATGGTCCGGGATTCTTCGTCGTAGAAAGCAATTCCGGCTTCTTCGAGGATCCGCATTGAGTAATGGTGGACGAGATCCAGTTGTTCCTCGGTCCCAAGGTCGTAGGCGGGGATCTGCATGAGTGGTTGAACCGCTCTTGGCAGCGGCGATGAGGCGTGCCCGGCTCGTCCGCGCCGGGTTCGTTTGGGCTGTTCCATGCTCAGTCTTCCGCCTCGTTGCTCAGTCTGTCGCGTCGAGCCGAACCTACCCTAGGGATTGGTTGCCGGGAGCGCGCTGTCAGGTCACGGCGGATCGGGCCGGTTGGTGTAGGTGTCGCCTGGTCGGCTTGGTCATGGCCTGAGAGGTCGGAGACCGACAACGACGACGAGATCCCGGCCAGAACAAGCCTGGTTCCAGTGGTCAACTCCGTACGGACTCCAGGTGGGGACCTCGGGCTCTGC
>JAOUMT010000208.1 GCA_029881355.1 Acidimicrobiia bacterium
GATCATCGAGGCTCCCGACTCAGCCTTGTTCAGTTGAGGAACGGGACGAGCGCCAGATACCCGAGCATCAGAACGACACCCTCCAGGCGGTTCACCACCCGGCCGGTGTGCATCGCCACCACGGCAATGACGGCAAAGATCAGCGCGGCCGTCGATCCCGTAACCGTCAACGCTGGAGCGTCGACCGGAGCTGCTGCCGCGAGCCCAACGACGCCACCGACACCCAGCGCATTGAACAGGTTGGAGCCGAGCAGGTTTCCAACGATCAGATCAGTCTGCCGCCTGCGGGCTGATTGGATCACCGTCACCAACTCGGGCAGAGATGTCCCGACCGCCACGAGCGTCACGCCTACAAAGCCTTCTGCCAACCCCGCCCGCTCAGCCAGGTCGACGGCGCCCCACAACAAGAGTTGAGCTCCACCAATGGTCCCGAGCATCCCGAGAGCCGTCCGGACGATCTCCGTTCCGAGGGCGTGAGCCGGCGCCACGACCAGGGACTCGGTCTCGGATCCGAGTGGGTCATTTGGTGAACGGCGACTGACCGCGAACATCGCAACGGCCAAGCCCAGGAGCAGGCCGAACCCTTCAAGACGAGATATCCCACCACCCTGGACGACCAAGGCAAACACGCCAACCGCACCTACGGTTAACAATCCCTCGCGTCGGACGGTGCGTGACGCTACTGCCAGCGGGACCATCATGGCCCCCACTCCGAGTAACAGCGAGAGGTTGGCCAGGTTGGACCCGACGATGTTGCCGATGGCTATCTCGGTGTTTCCTCGCATCGCGGCGAGCGCCGATACCAATAATTCCGGCATGCTGGTCCCAAAACCGATGATGACGATACCGACCAGAACCGGCGAAAGGTTTTTTACGAGCGCGACCCGGGCCGCCCCCAGGACGAACTGATCGGCTGCAAACGCCAGAAGGGCTACTCCGCCAACCAACGCAAGAACGGTTGGAATCACCCGGTCAACTCGCCAGCAGGTGACGTGAATCGTGGTGATTGTAGATCAGGCGCGTCAACACAATCCTTCGGCATTCGGACTATGGAGCAGTGTAATCGTCCGACGATGCCACGCTCATCAAGAACAAGCGGGCTAGCCGATACGGAGTGCCTCGGTCGGCGACATGCGAGCGGCGCGCACCGCCGGATAGAGTCCGGCAACGGCGCCGATGGCGATTGCCGCCCCGATGCCTCCGACCGCGGCGATCGGAGGCACCAGGACCCCCCAGCCCCGCCAAGTCGCCCACGCCCATGTCACTGCGTATCCAACCATCACTCCGCCGACGCCCCCGACCGACGCCAGCAGCAAGGCCTCTCCCAGGAACTGACTGGCGACGTGCCGCTTGGTCGCTCCCAGTGCCCGGCGCAGACCGATCTCGGACCGGCGTTCTAGAACCGAGATCACCATGACATTGGCGATTCCCACCCCTCCTACGAGTAGCGCTACCCCGCCCAAACCCAGGAACAGAGCCGTGAAAGCATCATCAGCAGCCTCGCGGGCTTCGAGGGCGTCGCTGGGCCGGTCAACTTCCACTTCCTCAGGCGTCTCCGGATTGGCGGTCGCGGCCAGAACACCCATCACGGCATCGATAGCGGCAGGTTCCGCCCGGACATAGATGGCGGTCGGGACGTTGTCATCACCGAGATACTTTTCTGCCGCCGCAAGCCCCACGAGAGCTGCCCGATCGAGGTCCGGGCTTAGTTCGAACTGGTCAAGGATTCCAATGACAGTGAACCACTGATCACCCAGCCATACGAGTTGCGTTCCCGCCACCGTGGCTACCCCGAGTCGTTCGGCGGCGACCGATCCGAGGACAGTGGCCGGGTAAGTACTCGAAGCTGCGTCAAGGAATCGGCCCTCGGCGACGGTTCCACCCAACGTATCCAGCAAATCAGGGCTGACCGCCTGGACGCTGATGCCGCCGGTCTGTCCCTCGGGGATGAAGTCCGTGCGAAACACGTTTGCGCCATCGACCGTCGACACGACACTCGTGACCTCGACCGGACCGATCCGGGCAATCATCGCAGCAGCGTCTTCTGGAAGCTCCCCGGAACCCCGGCCGATGCCGGTACCGGCTTGAACCGTCAGCAGATTGGTCCCCAGTCGGTCCAGCTGAGCAAGCAACTCCGATTTCGACGACTCCGACAATCCGAGCACCGCCACCATTGAGGCGATTCCGATCATGATTCCCAGAGCTGAGAGTGCCGCCCTCAGTTTTCTCGTCCTCAGCCCCACTACTGCCGTGCGCAAGACATCAGCGCCGTGAAGCTTCGAAGGAAGCAGGTCGGCCTGGTCCTCATTGTGCTGACGAGGGTCCACGCTCACGATACCGGCATTCCGGCCGTGTCGTATTCGATGATCCCGTCCCGGAGCCCGATCGATCGCGGCATGGCTTCGGCGATCTCTCGATTGTGGGTGATGACGATGATGGTCGAACCTTCGGCATTGAGTTCTTCGAGCAGCCCGACAATCGCGTCGCTGGTCTTGGTATCGAGGTTGCCGGTCGGTTCGTCAGCCAGGACGATGGATGGCCGCCCGACGAGGGCTCTGGCGATCGCGACTCGCTGACGCTCGCCACCTGACAAAGTTGTGGCGACGTGGGACGACCGATGCGCAAGGCCTACTCGACGAAGGGCTTCGGTGGCGCGTTCGCGCCGGTCGGCCAGAGCCATGCCGGTATAGAGCAAACCATCCGCGACGTTGTCAAGCGCGGTGTACCCACTGAGAAGGAAAAACTGCTGAAAAACAAACCCAATATGACGCGATCGCAAGGACGAGAGGTCCCGGTCGCTCAGGTGGCTGACGTTGTGGCCGGCAATCACAACATCGCCACTGGTGGGACGGTCGAGCGTGCCCATGATGTGGAGGAGCGTCGACTTTCCGGATCCACTAGGCCCGACTACTGCCAACAGTTCACCGGAAGCTATGTCGAAACTGACGCCACCCAACGCGTGGACCGGCGGAGTCGTTGGATAGGTCTTGGTGACACTGCGCAGCGCCAGTACCTCTCCACTCACGGAACGACCACCCGGTCGCCTGGCTCGATCTCCCCCCTGATTTCAACCAGACCGTCGGCGAAGAACCCGGGTTCGACCGCCACGAGCCGAGTCGCTCCGCCTCCGGCGTCGATCTCAACGGCGTAACCGCCCTCGGCCAGTGCGAGGAGCGCAGCAACCGGTACGGCCAGGACACCTTCCACCGAGTCGGTCACAACGGAGACATCGACCGGAGCTTCGTCAAGCCCGGCCGCAGCCCCGGGATCGTCAAGTTCGATTTCGACTTCGAACACCGTCTCGTTCGCATCCAGGGTGGCAATTCTGGCAACTGTGACGACGGTCGCCGGGACTTCGGTCCCGTCAGGGAGTTCCACCGACACGGCCATTCCTTCCGCAATCGTCCCTTGATCGGCCGCGGGTAGGTTCATCGTAACGAGAGTCCGCTCCCCGGTTACGGCGAGAACAGGCATTCCAGCATTGATCGTGCTCCCCAGTGAAGTCAATCGTTTGGCGACTCGTACGGCCGAATCGACGAACATGATCTCGCCGGCGGTGAGTCTTCCATCGACGGTCAATCCGTAGGCTTCCTCGAAGGCTTTTACGGCGAGCGACGTCGCTGCGGTGAACGCTGAGTCGACTTCAAGTTCGCCGCCTCCGTCGAAACCGAGAGCGGATAAGGCGGTTTCGAGTTGAGCGACATCTCTGCCAACCATCGGAGCTGAGTCGCTCAGCGTGAGGACCGGTTGGCCGACATTGACCGATTCACCGATCGAGAAAGACACCGAGCTCACTTCGGTTGGCCCCGGGATGAAAACCACCTCACCGAGATCGACTACGCCATCCTCATCAGAGCCGATGGCTTCTTGCCATTGCTCAACAACACTCGCGGTTGCCGAGGTGAACTCGTCATCGACGGTGAGTTCGCCTTCTGATACAAAACCCAGCGCGTCGAGCGCTGCTTCGAGTTGTTGGACGTCAGATCCCGTCATATTGGTAGCTCGGTCCGCCAGTGTGCGATACGCCGGAGTCACACCGTACAGGGCGACGACGGGCTCACCGTCGATCTCGTAGAGCACGTCGCCCTGCTCGATGACCGCTCCGACCTCGGGAACCGCCGTCACAGTTCCAGCTACCCGCGAGACCGCAGGTACATCTTCGGCGGATCGGGCAAGCACCCGATACATGGGCGTCGCTCCGTAGAGCAAGACAACCGGTTGTGCATCGAGCTCGAACACAATGTCACCTTGGATCAGCGTCACGCCTTCGGCGGGGAACCACGTCACCGTCCCAGGCTCGCCGGCCACGAGGGAATCGCCTGCCGATCGACCGAGCGTCCCGTCGTAGGTCGTCTGTTCGACAAGGTCTGTGCGGACCACCTCGCCGAAAGTACGAACTGGCGTGTTGTCGGTATCGACTTGGTCTACGTCGACTTGGGCGAAGTAAGTTGTCGCGGCCACCCCCAGCCCAACCACCACCAGAGCGAACCACCAGCGAGAACGCCGACCTTTCACGGTCGGCGTCGCGGCATCTGCCGCGGAAGGGGCACTGTCTGCAGGTAGGTCAGCTTGGTTTGGCATGAGCTCAGTCTCCCAGGCGGCTAGCTATCTTGCCCGGCATCCGCGCCGGATCTTGCGCCCCGACCGGGGCCGAAGCCGCCCAGGATGTCCTCACAAGCACTTTGAGCCGTCTGGAACGCCGGGTCGTCGAAATCGACGTCACCGAACGGTCCGCCGCCCTGTATGCGCTCGCCGCCGTCATCAGCCGCGCCGGGACCGAAGTCTGAGAGGTCGGGGTCGTCCATGGCATACCCGTTGTCCCGCATACACTGGGCGTACTCAACCAACGTATCTTGCAACTCAGTCTGATCACCGAGA
>JAOUMT010000209.1 GCA_029881355.1 Acidimicrobiia bacterium
TCCCTCGATCCCGAGCTTCACCCACGACGCCTGAATGTTCTCGATGAGCCCATCAAAAGCGATACGGGCGATGGCATGGATGAGCACGACTTCGTCCCACGTCGGGCCAGGGCGCGAACGGCCCCGGAGCCAGATCGGCGCCCCCATATGCACGAAGGACAGCGGTACGAACTCCGTGAATCCTCCCGTCCTTCGCTGAATCTGACGGACTACTTCGTAATGGTTCGCCCAGGAAGTTGCGTCGTCGATGTGGCCAAACATGACCGTGGCGGTGGCCCGCAAGCCCAGCTCGTGGGCCGTGATCATCACGTCAGACCACTGTGAAGTACGGATCTTGTCGGGACAGAGGTGCTCGCGTACCGAATCGTCAAGAATCTCCGCCGCCGTTCCAGGGAGCGTGCCCAGGCCCGCTTCCTTGAGGTCTCTGAGAAACTCCTTCACGGAAATGCCCAGCGTCTCGGCGCCTTGCCATACTTCAAGCGGGGTGAAACCGTGGATGTGCATGTCCGGGAGCTCGGCTTTGATGGCCCGGACCACCCCGGAGTAGAAGTCTCCGGTGAATTCGGGGTGGATGCCCCCCTGCAACGTCACCTCGGTCGCTCCCCGATCCCAAGCTTCCCGGGTCCAACCCACGATTTCATCAACCCCCATGAGATAGGGATCTCCGCGCAGGTTGAGGCTCTTCGGTCCTTTCGAGAAGGCACAGAATCCGCACTTGAAGTAACACATATTCGTGTAGTTGATATTGCGATTGACCACATAGCTGACCCGCGAGCCATTCGTTTGCTCGCGTAGTTGATCTGCCACATAGGCCACGGCGTCGACCTGGTCGCCTCGAGCCCGGAAGAGAGATGCAACTTCGGCCGTGCTGGGCGGCACCCCGTCCAGCGACCTTTGGAGAATCGGCGCCAGTTCGCCGGCACCGTCAAGTCCGATCGGAGCGCGACCACTCGTCCATGCGTCGTCGGGCCATTGTGCCGAAATCCGATCACGGGGCACCGGAGGAGGCAAATCCTTGCCGGGCGCCCACTCGTAGCGTGGACGAGCCCATCCGTCGGCGTCGATCAGATTGAGCCACGCGGTGAAAAGTTCGTCATCGAATGTCGCTCTCGCCTGGTCGACCGTAATCCCGCCCGGTAGCGCGGTTCGTTCGCGAAGATCGCCGACGACCGCTCGCAGTTCGCCGATCTGGCTATTTGACCAATCGCGCAACAAAAGGTCACCAGCGCCAGCCGCGATGGCGACGAGGGCGTCGTCTACGGAGTCGACAAATACCGAAATCTTGGCACTCAAACCCGGCAACCTGGCAAGATCCACGAATTCGGGGACCTCTGAGCGGCCAACTCGCAGATACGACGCCTGGCTGCGAGCCAGGGCATCGAGGATCAGGTCTCGATCGCCATCGGCTCTGACGGTGATGCGCCATCCGGGTGTGCCGAGTTTGGCCAGTCGCAATGCATCGCCTGGCCCGACCACCCAGGCTGCTGGTCGACCGTCGGTAACGGCGGTCTCGATCGGCAGCAAACCACCCGCCAGGCAGGCGGACCGCCGGGCTGCATCGAGTTGGTCGATTTCCAACGCGGTCGTTCCTTCTCGCGCCCGGGTTGACGCGGTCAACGTGTGGACCGTGTTTGTGGGCCGAACCCTCAGAAAAGTCGTGGACATCGCAAAAACGTTAGCCGCTGCTCGCAACATTTGGCGCACGCCCATATCCATCGGTGGTTGACGCGGATCGGGCCTTGTCCAGAACACCGGCGTCCAACCAGTCTTGCGACAGGTACTCGGGGTAGACCGGAAGACGGGGACGGAGCTCGAAGCCGGCTGCCCGGGTCCGTCCGGCCAGGTCAGCGAGGTGCGGCCAGGGGGCCTCAGGATTGACCCAGTCGATAGTGAGTGGCGACACACCACCCCAGTCGTTGATTCCGGCGTCCAGATATGTTTCATAGCGCTCGGTCAGGTTCGGGGGTACTTGCACGTTCATCGTGGGCCCCATGATCCACCTGGCAAGCGCAACAACTCTGGCAAACCAACTGGGGATGGGTTCGGCACCGAAGCGCAGACGGGTGTCAGCTTTGGCCCGGAAGTTCTGAATGATGACTTCCTGGATGTGGCCCCAGCGCTCTTGAAGCGTGGCCAGCGCGAAGATCGAGTCGACGATCTCCTGATTGTTTTCCCCGATACCAACCAGGATCCCCGTGGTGAATGGCACTCGCTGCCGTCCGGCAGCTTCGATGGTCTCCACCCGAACGCCCGGAATCTTGTCGGGGCAGTTGAAATGAGGCATACCCGGCTCCGTCAAGCGTGGGGAGATGTTCTCGAGCATGAGCCCGACAGACGGGTTTGACGGACGCAGCCTCGTGATGGCTTCCTCCGACATCACCCCGGGATTGGCGTGTGGGAACAAACCCGTTTCTTGGTGGACCCGTTCGGTCATCGCCACGACATAGTCCATCGTGGTCGCACAACCGACTGACGAGAGGAACTCGCGGGCTGCGGGATATTTGGTCTCGGGAGCATCACCCAACGTAAAAAGAGCTTCAGTACAGCCGTGTCGATCACCGGCCAGGGCGATGGCCATGACGTCGTCGGGAGTGAGGTACACCCCACCGTTCCCCGGAGGCTTCACAAACGTGCAGTACGTGCACTGGTCACGACACATCGTCGTCAGCGGTATGAACACTTTTGGCGAATAGGTGACAACTCGACCCTTGCCGTGATCGCGTAATCGGCGCGCCTCGACGAACAGTGGCTCGGCGGACTGTGTGCCGTCAAGGTAGGCGACGGCAAGATCGGGATCTGGCTGAGGATGCACGGAGATCACGCTAGTAGACAACCGATGCTGCACTCCTCCGGCGTCCGGATATGCCTAATATCGGGCGGGTGACTGACGCAAACATTGATCAAGCAGCCAGAGACGCCGCCGACAGTGCCGAATCGGCCAGCCTCAGCAAAGCGCTCAGAGTCGGGTTCGTGATTGGAACTCCTGTCACGTTCGCGGTCTTTTTCGTAATGATCTATTTCATCGGGGACGTCGAACTCGTCCCGGCGCTGGTCACGGCCCTCTGGGTCGCCATCGTGGGTGGCGGCTTCTACGGTGGCATCACCGGTCTCCTCACGGTGCTCAACAAGCACGGCCACTAGCTGCTCGCCAGTTAGTCGTCGGTTTCCAGTAGGCCAGGGACGTCCTCGATGACCACGAACCCACCTTTGATGTCAACCGTCGGGACAAGCGCATCTACAAACGGAACCTCGACGCGGCCGGTTGGAACCTGGATCGCCAGCCGATCCTGAGCGCCTCCGGTAATGACATCGAGCACGACGCCCCGCTTCGTTCCTGACGGGTCCAGGACCTCAAGACCCTGCAGTTGCGACGGCCAGTATTCGCCCTCGTCCAGGGTCCGAAGGTCGGACTTCTCCATCGTCAGTTGTACCCCTTTTAGGAGTTCTGCGCCATCGCGATCATTGACACCGACAAACTTCACAATCGCCACACCCGCCCCAGAACGCACTCGCTCAATGGTGAGTTCGCCTCCGGTGCCGCTCAATTGGAAACCAGATGTGAACTGCTCGGGGTGGTCCGAATAAAACACAACGGCCACATCACCCTTGAGCCCGTGGGCTCTGGCGATATGGCCGATGGTTATTGAGTTATTCAAGAGCCGGAGGCTGATTCAGTCGAGGAATTCCACGCCGGTCGTCAAACCTTCTTCGTCCGCCGCCGCCTGGGCGATGGTACGAATCGCTTTGGCGACTCGTCCTCGGCGCCCGATTACGCGACCCATGTCGGACTTGGCAGCTCGCACTTCGGCGGTTACCTCGTCGGGTCCTTCTTCGATCACTGTCACTTCGACGGCATCCGGGTCATCAACGATGGCCTTGACGATGTACGAGACGACGCTCTCAACGATGTCACCTTTAGGCATGGTTACTCTTCCTCGTCGGATTCGGCCGCGGGTTCGTCAGCAACGACCGGAGCCGACTCTTCCTGCTCCGGGGCGGGTGTTTCCTGCTTCGGGGTTGGTTTGGCTGCGATCGTGTGGATCTCACCACGGGAGATCTTGAATTGCGACCACGCGCCGGAAATCTCCAGCAGCTTGCGAGCTGCCTCGGTTGGCTGGGCACCGTCGTTTAGCCACGTGACCGCCTTGTCGTTGTCGATTTCGACAAGCGACGGCTCCTGACGTGGGTCGTAACGTCCAATAGCATCGATATAGCTTCCATCGCGCGGTTGACGGCCATCTGCTACGACGACTCGATATACGGGCTGCTTCTTTTTGCCCAACCGCATCAGGCGGATCTTGACCGCCATCTGCTCACCTCTTCCTGCTCTTGTTCTTTCGCTGCGGCCGCATGCCTGGCATGCCAGGCAGTCCCGGGACACTCTTGCCCGCGGCCAGCATTTTCATCATCTTTTGCGTTTCGCCGAACTGTTTCAACAGTGCGTTCACTTGTTGGGGACTCGTTCCCGAGCCCCGCGCAATCCTCCGTTTACGACTTCCGTCGATCAACCGAGGGCTGTGCCGTTCTTCGGGCGTCATCGATCTGATGATCGCCTCGACGCGACCCAAGTCCTTGTCGGAAACTTCGACATCTCGTAAGGCCTCGTTGGCGCCTGGAAGCATAGCAAGCAATCCCTGCAGTGGCCCCATCCGCCGTATCTGCTGAAACTGAGTGAGGAAGTCTTCAAGGTCGAACTCGGCCTTGCGCATCTTCTCGGCCATCTGTTCGGCCTCGGCGACATCCCATGCCTCTTCAGCTTTTTCAATGAGGGTAAGCACATCACCCATCCCGAGAATGCGCGACGCCATCCGCTCGGGATAAAAAACCTCAAAGTCCTTCATC
>JAOUMT010000043.1 GCA_029881355.1 Acidimicrobiia bacterium
AAGGCGCCAAACACAGACAGAGCGTGCTGCCGGAGGAGATTGTATTAGCGTCGAAAACCCAACGGAACGAGTTCGGCGCCCGTGCCGCCTATATTCTTCTGGGCAACCATCATGAGCAAACTCGACGCCACCACAATTCGCCATGCTCTTTATGTCGTCCTCGCCGTTGCCTTCTCTGCCCTGATCTTCTACGTCTTTGGAAGTACCCTTGGCGATGCTGCTGCGTTCGTGTCCGTTCTGCCGGTTGCACTCGTTGCTGCCTTCTTTGGGAGCAGGGCAGGACTCGTGGCGACGACTTTGGCTTTTCCGTTCAATACTTTCGTGCTCGACTTCCTGTCGGGCGTTCGCAACGAACAAGGCCCAGTAACCCTGACCCGGGCCCTCATAACCCTGTCGCTGGTTCTGGTCAGTTTCGCTTTCGGTCAGTATTTCCTACTGGCCAAAAAGGTCGAAGTCTACGAGAAGATCGAGCGCAAGGCGGTGGCGACCGCCGCCAGGGTCGAGGATCGACTGCAGACCCTGCTTGCCGCTGCCCCGGATGTCATATTTCGCGTAACCCGAACCGGGCGACTGTTGGACGTTCATGGGCCGACCGGAGCGATCGACAAAGGCCGATACTTGTTTCGCAATCTTGGGGATTTCCTGTCCGACGAACTCGCCGGAGCCCTCAAGGTCGGGACCACCTCGGCTCTTGAGACCAATTCTGTCCAGGTTGTGATCGGCGACGCAGACCTGGGAGGCGGTAATCGGACCTACGAGATCCGCTTGGCGCCCGATGGCGACGATGTCGTGGGCGTAGCCAGGGACATCACGGCACAACGACAAGCCGCCGAACTAGAGAGACATGGCTACCTCGTGAGCACCAAGGACGAATTCGTAGCCAGCATCGCCCATGAGTTGCGGACACCCCTGTCTGCCATCATAGGTTTCGCACAGGAACTACGCGACCACCGCGCCGGCTTCTCTGAGGACGAACAGATCGAGATGATTACGACCATCGCCAACCAGGCCGGCGTACTGATGTATCGGATCGAAGACCTGATCGTGGCCGCCAAGGTTGATGTCGGGCAAGTCGAGTTTGTTCAGGCCCGGTTCGACCTGAACAAGCTGACCCGCGAAGTGATTGACTCGTTCCCCTCCGGCCCGGTACGAGTCATCGGCGAGACCACCTTCGCCACTGGTGATCGGTTCCGGTGTATCCAGATCGTGCGGAACCTGGTCGGCAACGCCGTCACCCACGGCGGTGGCGAAGTGTTCGTCACGGTTGAGTCAACCGACGACGCCGTCCAGGTCGGCGTCCACGATGACGGCCCCGGAGTCGGACTCCACCATTCCGAGGATGTGTTTGCCGCCTATCGGAATGACGCAGATGCAGAACGCCAGCCCGACCGACTCGGTCTCGGGCTAGTCGTGGCCCGGCAACTCGCTCGATTGATGGACGGCGACGTGATTTACGAACGCAAAAACGGCTTGAGTTCATTCGTCTTTTCGCTACCGAAAGCCACGTAGTGCCGCAATACGTCTGCAACCTGTGTGATAGGTCGTTCTCCGTCCGCCAGGACATCATCGACCGGTATGACAATTGGACGCCGTCACAGTGCCTTGACTGTCGTAACCGGATCGTGACGCCGTCGGCGACTTCGGGTACCTCTCGCAAGTCGACCTCTGGCAAACGATCACGGTCGCGGACGGCGTCGACTTCGCTGTCGATCGCCCAGGTCCTTGAGGAATTCACCGGTGGCCCCGACACCGGGGTCTTCACCGATGGTTCGTCCATCCCTAATCCCGGGCCGGGCGGATGGGGCGCCGTGTACGTCGTCGCAGGAGAGATCCTCGGCGAAGCTTACGGACACGATCCGGCCACCACCAACAACCGAATGGAGCTCACCGCGCTCATCGAGGGCATTCGACTGGTACCCGAGAACCAACCGACGACCATCTATTCCGATTCGAATCTATGTGTACAAACGGTCAATAGCTGGGCCGCCGGATGGGAACGAAACGGATGGAAACGCAAGAGCGGGCCTATCAAGAACCTCGACCTCGTCCAGGAGTTGTTCGCTCTCGCCAACTCGAGGCCCGAACTTACGTTTACATGGATCAGGGCTCACGACGGTTCCCTCTGGAACGAATACGCAGACGCCCTATCGACCGCCTGGAACCGCTCCGAGTTGTAGAGACAGACCCGATTCAGGTCGGTACCATAAAGGCGTGACGCAGTCCGTTTTATCCCGACCCCTCTACCGGCTCTACGAGCGTCAGCTCGAACGTGGCCTGGATTCGGCTCGCTTACCGCGTCACATCGGCGTGATCCTGGACGGCCACCGCCGTTACGCACGGACCCAACGCCTGCCTGACTACGCCGCGAGTTATCGCGAAGGCATGGCCAAGTTCGAGCAGTTCATCGAATGGTCCCAGAAGATCGGCATCGAGACGGTTACCGGTTGGGTCCTCTCTCCGCAGAATATGACCCGCCCCGATTCAGAACTGCTCCCTTACTTCGAAGTGTTGAAAGACCTCTTCCTACGACTTCCGTTACTGGCCGACCATTACGATCTCTCTCTGCGGGTCATCGGCTCGCTCGACTTGCTCCCCGACGACCTCGTCCGAGCCGCCAAGGAGATGGAAGCCGCCCGCCCGACCGGCAATCGGCAACTCAATATCGCGATGGGCTACGGCGGCCAGCAAGAGATCGTCGACGCAGCCCGAGAACTCATGGCCGATCTTCTTCGAGCCGGGATTACTCCCGAAGAAATCCCGTCGAAGGTCACTCGCGACTCCCTGGCAGCCCACATGTACTTGTCAGACCTGCCCGACGCCGAGCTAATCATTCGCACCTCCGGCGAGTCGCGACTGTCCGGCTTTCTCCTGTGGCAGTCGGCCTACGCCGAGTTCTCGTTTGTCGATGTCCATTGGCCGGCTTTCCGCCGCGTGGACTTCCTTCGATCGCTCCGTGACTTCGCCCAACGAGATCGCCGTTTTGGACAGTAACGGCTGGCACGCAGAGACCGAACGAATCGGTCTACGGACGTTTGACGCGCGTGATCTGACGCTCTTCCTCGAGTACCGCAACGACGAAGAGATCGCCCGCCTCCAGGGGTGGGAAACGCCGTACACGATTGACGAGGCCTACGAGTTCTTCGAGGACCTTGCCAATATTCCGCCGGGAACGCCTGGCGAGTGGCACCAGTTCGCCATCGTCGACAAAGCCACCGGAGTGACCGTTGGTGACGTCGGATTACATGTACGGGCGGCCGACCCTTCGACCGCCGACGTCGGGTACACGATCGCTCGAAAGTACCAGCGCCAGGGGTATGCCTCCGAGGCGGTTGGGGCGATCATCGAGTACGCCTTCGACGTCGTGGGGGTTCGAACCATCTTCGCCAATGCACTCGCCGAGAATGCAGCGTCGCGGCGCGTCGCCGAGCGCGTTGGTATGGCGCTGGACAAACAGTGGTTTACCAATGACGGCGCCGAACTGGTTCGCTACTCAATAGTCAACTAGCGGCCAATCAGTGGTGAGAATCACCGTGACCATCGTCGTCGTGACCATGGTCACCGTGGAAGTGTGAATCGCCATCCGCACCGGAGGCAGTGACGCCCACTCAACAACCAGGTTCACCGTGGTTTCCACAGCAACTCGTGCCGTTCTTTATCTTGATCGCGTTGTTCTTGATGGTGAGACGAAGTCGCTCGGCTAGATCAAGCTCTGACCGTACCCAGTTACCGATTACGTGTTTGAACCCTGGTCGTGACATGGCCAAGAGCCTAGAGGTTCCTGCAACAATGACGGGGTGCAAACCCAGCTCCCCGATGGGGAAACAATCACCATCCGACCGATCGAGGCGGCTGATCGCGCCCAGCTGGTGGCCGGTTTCGACGCTACCAGCGAGCAGAGTCGCTTCTTCCGCTTCATGCGGGGGGTTGATCACCTGACGGAAACAGAGTTGGACTACCTGGTGAACGTCGACGGCAGGGATCATGTGGCGTTGGTGGCAGTCCTGGCAACTGGTCAGGGAATCGGAGTTGCCCGCTATGTTCGCGACCCGGACGACGCAACCGTTGCCGAGGCCGCGCTGATAGTCGTCGACGCGCACCAGGGACGGGGAATCGGAACGAACCTCCTTCAAGCTCTCGCAGACACCGCGCTGGAAAACGGTATCAGTGCCTTCACGGCGTACGTTCTGCCGGAGAATCGGGCCGTCGTCGAGGCGATGACGAGAGCGGGCGCAGACACCGAGTCTGAGGATTCGCTGCTCCGCATGACCATTCGCTTGCCGATCGATGCGTCGCTCTTTGCCGACAGTGCATTGCGGGCCGCGTTACGACGGGCGGCCGCGGGCGAACTTAGTTTGAACGATCAGTTCTGAGCCGTCAGCTCTGACAGAAGGCCTCGATCTCGTCGGGGTCAACGGGTAAGGCGGATGTTAGGTTTTCTGAGCCTGCCGCTGTGATGGCAATGTCATCTTCGATTCGAATACCAATGCCGCGGAATTCGGCGGGAATCTCGTGGGTGACCCGGGGGGCGTCTTTGGTCTCTTCCTGTTCGAGCTTGCGGGCGGCGTCCCAGCCCATCCGAAAACGTCGCTCGTAGATCACCGCCGGGTGTAAGCCCTCCATAAGCACAAATTCGACGGTTTCCTGGTCGGGCGCAACGTAGATGCCCGGTTCGACGGTGAACGACATCCCGACCTCAAGGGTGCGTGACTCATCACCGATTTGCACGGATCCCGCATCATGAACGTCCATACCAAGCCAGTGTCCTGTTCCGTGCATGAAGTACTGCCGGTAATGATGCATACTCAATGAATCTTCGAGACCACGCGGCAGGAGACCTAGATCGACGAGGCCTTCGGTGACCACCCGCTTGGCGGTCTCATCCATGTCCCGGTGGGTATTGCCAGCCGTGGCAACGGCGATCGAGGCTCGTTGGGCGGCCAACACGACGTCATATACGGCCCGCTGGGTGGCCGAAAAGCGACCATTGGCCGGGAACGTTCTCGTGATATCCGACGAGAAGTGTCCTGACTCTGCGGCCGCATCAATGAGCAATAGATCCCCGTCCTCGACCTGACGGTCGTTCTCCGTGTAGTGGAGGATGCATGCGTTGGGCCCCGACGCCACGATGGAAGGATATCCATTGCGAGGCGAACCCTCCTGTCGAAACACCTGCTCCATGGCGGCTTGTACCTGGTATTCATAAACCCCCGGCTTGGTAAACCGCATGGCGGCTTCGTGTCCGAGTACCGAGATATCACAAGCTCGCCGGAGGTGGGCAAGTTCAGGCTCGGACTTGCGGAGCCGCAGATCGTCAAGGATGGGAGAGGGGTCAATGAGTCGAGTGGGGATGGTCCGGCCGTACCGGGCGGCCAGCGGGCGAAGACTATCCATCATCGGGAGCAACGTGGCGTCCAGTGGGCTGCCTGTCCGGTAGTACACGGTATCGCAGCCGATCAAATGCTCTTTCAACTGCTCCGACAAGTCGTCGACCGGGAAAGCCGCGTCTGCACCGAACCGTGACTTGGCGCCTTCAGTACCGGCCCGGTACCCGTTCCAGATCTCCATTTCGCGATCTCGCGGCCTCACAAACAAGGTGTAGGGAGCGCTCGGGTGAGATGGATGAATCACGGCTACTGCATCGGGTTCGGGGAACCCGGTCAAAAAATAGAACGTGGAATCCTGGCGGAATTCGTGGTTGACGTCATCATTACGGGTGAGGTCACGGCCCGCCGGAATGATGGCGACTCCATCGCCGATCGCCTCGGCGAACTGTGCTCTGCGCTGTGCGAATTGATCCATCCCGCCAGGCTACCGCACGCCGCCGAAACGACTAACTGGGGCCCCCACGAATGGTCCTAGCCGGGCAGAATGTGCAGATCGTCCGACGCGGGCGGCGACCTTCACCTACCATCGTGGAATCCAAGGGAGACACATTGAAACGAGATGACATCCTGAGCCGACTCGGCGAACTCGCCGGCGAAATTGAAAAAGCTCGCACCGATCCCGGCGACATCGCGGCCCTCTCGGCCTTGACTCAAGAGCGAGACGACCTTCGTGACATCCTCCGATCGCACGCTCCGCTTTCAGTCGAAGACATGCAACGGGAGCTGGATGGGCTCAAATCACATCTGGCTCGCTTCCCCGGCCAGGGCCTTGAACTGGCCATCGCAGGCGAAGGCTCCGTATCCGGGACCCGAAACTCAGTCAACGCAATCGCCGACGAACAAAGTTCGGCCGACCCGCATAGCGCCGTGGTCTGGATTCGACAGAGGATCGCATTTCTCGAAGACCAGATCCGCAAGGGTTAGCGACCCGACCCGGCCGTCGATCGCGATTCGGACACCATGGAACTAGCCATCAAGCTGTTGTTGTCGGTAGTGGTCGGGGGGATCGTCGGTGCCGAGCGGGAATATCGCGACAAGGCCGCCGGGTTTCGAACCATCCTGCTCATCACCCTCGGCGCCACCTTGTTCACGATCATCTCCGAAGAACTGGCAGGTAGCACCAACGACCCCGGTCGTGTCGCGGCGGGAATCGTCGCCGGAGTTGGGTTTCTCGGCGGCGGCGTGATCTTCAAGCACCATGGCAACGTGTCAGGAATCACCACTGCGGCCACCATTTGGGTGGCTGCGGCGCTGGGTATGGGGATCGGAGCCGGGGAATATGCCGCAAGCCTGGCCACCTTCGCCGTCATGATGATCGTCCTCGTTCTTCTTCCGAAGATCGAAATCATGATCGACCGCCAGTCCGAGCAAATGATCTATCGCATCGTGACCACTGCCGGGCACCAGAAGATCGATGCCTTGCGAGAGGAGATCGTGAGCCTGGGCCTACGAGTCCGGTCGTTCAAGGAAGCAAAGGACCGCGAACGCCTCATCACGTTCTTTGATGTGACCGGCCCGCAGGCCGCCCATCGGGCAGTCATGCAAGCCCTCTACGAAGACCCGGACATCCTTGAGTTCGAAACATAGCGAGACAAACGCCATCACAGGGTGGCAAGCCAGCGGGCCAGTTCCCGACCGATCTCAGAGCCGGAATCCTCCTGAATGAAATGCAATCCCTCCACGGTCATCTCTAGCTGGTTGGGCCAACTGCGACAGAATTCTCGCTGCGCTCCAATCAGAATCGATCCAGGATCGGCATTGAAGAAATACTTCGGTATCGCAGCAGTTGACAGCCAGCCCGCGTACGACTGAACGATCTCGTGCACGTCGGCCGGTACTCCGCCGATCGGAATTTGCCGGGGCCAGGTCAGGGTTGGGCGACGGGCCTCCCCGCCTGCGACGTACGGACGTCGATACTCATTCATCTCAGTCTCTGTGAGTTGGCGAAGTACGGAACCTGGCAAAACACGCTCGACGAACAAGTTCCTATCGAGGATCATTGACTCTCCCGCTTCGGACCGGAGACCCTGGAAGAAATGGCGGGCCGACTCGGGCCAGTCCTCCCATCGGGCGATCGGCTGGACGATGGCTTCCATGTAGGCGATGGCCCTTACCCGTTCTCGGTGTCGGTTTGCCCAGTCAAAGCCAAGTGCCGAACCCCAGTCATGAACTACGAGCACTATCCGGTCCCCAAGGTCGAGCGAATCCAGCAGCGCGTCGAGGTAGCGCCGATGTTCAGCGAACGTATACGCGTCCGGTCCCGACTCCTCGACCTTGTCCGAATCACCCATTCCGATCAGATCAGGAGCCAGCAGCCTTCCGTGACCCTCAAGTTCGGCCATGACAAATCTCCACAAGAACGAAGACGTCGGATTCCCGTGCAGGAACACAATGGGATCGCCCTCGCCGGCGTCGATATAGGCCATCTGCTTGCCAAAGATTGGCTGGAATGACTTCGTGTACATCTATCCTCCGCGGGGAAATTCACCCTAGCCGTTGCGCAATTGCTTCTCATAGGGACTCGGGAATCGAGAACGCAGATTGACCGGACCCATCCAGTCCGAGAGACGCGCAGCCTCGAGGTTGAGCGATACCCGCGCTTCGGCGCCCGGATCCCGCAAGATTCCAACGGCGATGGAGCCGTCAGGACGTTGCGCCCACCCTCCGACGATTTCCCCGTTCGCCCACGCCGTCGGACCTGCATTGCCGTTGCGGTCGAACAACCAGCCAGCCAGGTCGCCGAGGATCCAACCGCGCTCTTTCCACCCCATGACGCTCGGGTCGAGGCCCGGCAAAAGCGCCACCCAGGGTTCCGGGTCGGGCACCTGTCCGGAGTCGTTGGGAAGAATGAAACCGGTGCCACACTCGAGCACCACCTCCTCGGCGCCAACCAGCTCGAGGGCCCTTCTGGTTTTGGCGACGGTCCAACCCGTCCACCACTTGATATCTTCGAAGCTTCCCGGTCCGTAGGCAGCCAACCAGCGGGAGACGAGTTGCGTTTCGGCGTCGGTGGTAGACACGTCGGCGAGAGACTCGCCAGCCCAAGCCTGCAGGGAGAGCCACTCGTATTGGGACGATCGCCAGGTGCCCGCCGGCCTCCCTTTGGCCACCCGGCCGTCCATGGCCAGCAGCATGAGCAATCGGCTTGCCAAGCTCGTCGTCACCTCGGGTCCGGTCCCCTGCCGAACCGTCAGTTTGATGTCGAGGCCATCGACATTTTTCTTCATCTCGGCCGTGGTAGCCGTCCCGACTTCCTCCAGATACGCCATGCAAGCCCCGGCTACCCGCTCAAGCCACTCTTCGGCGTCGATGGTTGCATTGTTCGCCCGGAACATCTTCAACAGTTTGCGTCGCTCGTCGGCCACGACGTCACGAGTCGCTGCGGCATACATGATCGAGGCCAGGTCGGGCGGAACCATGAACATTGTGCGTCGCATCGACCATATCCGCCATAGCTCTGCCCGGTCGTACAGGGCGGACTCGATGTCTTCGATAGTGATGCCCTCCATCCGCGCTCGCAGGGACAGAAAGACGGTGGCCGGGTCGCTGCCATGGAGACCGACCAACGCATCAGCAACCTCGGCGACTGTCGCGAACGGGGCGGCCAGGCCGTGACGAATGGCCAGGCGGTTCCTCCGCTCGGCGTCAGAGATTCGCAGCACTTATCCAACTTCTGTCGATCATCTGCTTCTTACCCTATCGCCAGCCAACCGACCGTCTCGCGTACTATTGGCGTTGATGAGCAGGAATCCGCAAGTCGACGACTGGTTCGCCGAAAAGCAACATCCGATGGAAGCTGCCATGCAAGCGGTTCGGGACGTCATTCTTGGCTGTGATGCCCGAATCGCCGAAACCGTCAAATGGTCAACCCCAACGTTCATGTACCGGGGCAATATCGCCAGCTTCAACCCTGCCAAGAAGTTCGTCAGTTTGCTCTTTCATACCGGAGCCAAGATCCCTGGCGAATACGTTGGCCTCGATGGTGACGGTGACACCGCCCGGGTGATGCGCTTTGCCGACGAAGCGGCGGTACAACTACAAGCGGCCAACCTTGAATCGGTGATCAAAGCTTGGTGCGCCTGGAAGGATTCTGAGGCATAGGCGCCGGCTAGTAGCCGACGGTGTCGTCGGAGCCGATGATCTTCGTCGGACGAACTCGCACCAACCACTCGCCCGGTCCGCCATTTCGGCGCCCGAACTCGTCGGCCCGCTCCAGTCCCATGTAGCGACCACCGATCGCCTTCGCCCATTTGAGGAGTTCCTCTGGCTCAGCACTCAGGCTGGCGAAGCCCTCAACGATGACAAAAGAATAGGGTGGAACCTGGTCATCCACCGAAATCGCGACACGGGTATCACGCTGAAGGTTCTTGGCTTTGACGCTGGTTTCGGCCGTGTTGAACAGGATGTCATCACCATCGAGCACAAACCAGATCGGCGCCACATGTGGTCGACCGTCGGCCCGGACGGTAGCCAGCTTGCCGGTCAGCGTCCCGGACATCAAAAACTCACGAACTCGTTTCGGCGACATAGGAATGGACATGGCTCGAAGATACCCGAACGAGGCGACCGTCGGTCTCCGCACCGGGCTACCTAGAGTGACGGACGCACATGACCGAACTGGCTCCCATCTTCGTCGACATCCTGTTGCCGGTGTTCGGTCTCGCCGGAATCGGGTTGCTGATCGGGCGCCGCATGGACCTCGACCCAGCTCCACTCGCCAAGGTCGCCTACTACATTCTGGCGCCCGCCTTCTTCTTTGATCTTCTGCGCGACGCCGACGTCGCGTCGGAGGTCGTCGCGCAGATGGCCATCGTTATGGGCATGACGACCGTGGTCGTCGCGCTGCTTGGCCTGGCGGCCGGCAGGTTGTTCCGCTGGGGTTATTCGATCACGGCCGCCACGGTTCTGGTCGCCGTTTATGGAAATGTGGGCAATTTCGGGATTCCGATCGTGGCGTTTGCGTTCGGCGAAAACTCCCTTCCGCTCGCCGGGATCTCGTTCCTGATCATCAATTTCGCTGCGTTCATGATTGGAGTAACGGCGGCAACCTGGCGTACTTCGTCGCCGGGCCGGGCCATTTTCCGAGCGCTAACGACGCCAACCGTGGCGGTCTTGCCCATTGCGATGCTCTTCAATGTCAACGAGGCTCGACTTCCGGTCTTCGCCGACCGCGCTGTCACGCTGCTCGCCAACGCAATGATCGGCGTGATGCTCGTGACCCTCGGTGTGCAGCTTGCCCGAATGCAGCGACCCCGCTTCATAAAAGCGGTGTGGATTTCGGCGGGCCTTCGCTTACTGATTGCCCCGGCGATCGCCGCCGCGGCAGCCGCAACCATCGGATTGAGTGGAGTGCCAGGGGGGGTTACGATTCTTCAATCGGGCATGCCCGCCGCAGTGTTCGCGGCATTGATTGCCATTGAGCACGACCTCGAGCCAGATTTTGTGACAACCACGGTGCTCGTTTCGACAGTCGCAAGTGCCTTCACGCTCGCTGCGATCATCGCCCTCCTTTGAGATGCGTTCGAGGGCACCAGCTAGCGGCGAACAAACATTCGGGGTCGCAGGCGTCGCGGCAGCCTCCGCCCGAACAGGCTGAGGGCGTGTTGACGGACCGCCAACCCGTAGCCAACCCCGCTCAGCGGTGCCAGGAAGAGCACAACCACCGGAACCGAGCCCAGGTCAAAGAGGTCGAGCCGAGCAAGAACTTGCCAGGCGGTCACCCAATAGATTCCTGCCAGCCCGGCCACCTGTGCGTTGCGGCGAACCATGACGTGTCGAGCCGTCGCCCGATCCGGCGCATTCCAATTGTTCGTCGCTCTACCGATCGCCCAGCCCAAAGAGCCGAAGCCCAGAGCAGACAACCACGGGACCAAGTCCACTAAGACGCTTCCTTACGTTTCGCACGAGTCGACCGGACCCCCGGAGAGGGCCTGGCCGTCAGCTTGACCCTAGTTCCTTATATCTTCCAGTAGCGACCGTAAGCGCTTGATTTGCTTGACGACCTCACTGTAGGAACCCCCGCCGGGCGAGACTCTGTGTTCAACTGAGGCGTTCGGGTCGAGGCGGGCGAGATCTCCCGGCTCAAACTTGTCGTGCGCGCCGATCAAGTCTGCGGCGGTCGCCTCTTTCAGCGTCCGGCCGTCCTCCTCGAGGCTTCGCAACAGCCGCCCAACCGCTTCGTGGGCCGTCCGAAACGCAACGTTCCGGCCCACCAATACCTCGGCCATGTCGAGGGCGGTAACCGCCGGGTTCGGGGCGGGAGGGCTAAAGACCGCGGTCGCCAACATCGCAGCCAGAGTTTGAAGCGACCCGGCCAACACGTCGTCAGCATGGAAGACGATCCGCTTGTCTTCTTGGAGGTCCCGGTTATACGTCAGGGGAAGGCCCTTTTGCAGTGACATGATCGCCGTCAAGTCCCCGATCACCGCGGCAGAGCGACCCCGTACGAGTTCGGCTACGTCCGGGTTCTTCTTTTGCGGCATCGCAGACGATCCGGTTGTGAAGGTGTCGGGAAAGCTCACCCATCCGAACTCGCTCGTGGCCCATAGGACGATCTCCTCGGAAAGCCTCGACAGATGAACCATCGATTGGGCACAAACAAAGACATATTCGGCAACAAAATCCCGTGAGCCAACGGCGTCCATCGAGTTTGTAAAGTGCCAACTCCAACCAAGCAATCGAGCTGAAATCGCCGGGTCGAGCGGCAGGCTTGACCCACCGGACGCTCCGGCTCCGAGCGGCGACACCTGGACCCGATAAATCGCCGCTTGGAGGCGTTCTGCATCGCGACGAAGCATCTCGGCATAGGCAAGCAGATGGTGGGCTAGGGGGACCGCCTGAGCCTGCTGAAGATGGGTGTACGACGGGACCACGACGTCACCAACGCGTTCGGCCTGATCGACGAGCACCGTTGCCAGCGCCGCCAGGCGCTGCAATTGCAGCGACCCCGATCGCGCCAGGTACAGCCGCAGATCGAGCGCTATCTGGTCGTTCCGGGAACGGCCGGTATGCACCTTTCGCCCGACCTCGCCGACGAGTTCGATCAGCCGGCGTTCGGTGGCAGAATGGACGTCCTCGTCGGTTTCGAGAAAGACGAAATCACCCGCCTCGGCTTCGGCGACAATCTCAAGGATTCCGGCCTGCAGTCGCGCCGCCTCGTCCTCGGTGATGATCCCCTGTTCTCCCAGCATCCCGACGTGAGCCCAGGATCCATGCAGGTCGTCAAAGATCAGCCGGCGGTCTGCCGTGTCGACGGTGAAGGCCCACAGCAAGGCGTCGGGTTCCTCGGCGAAGCCTCCGCTCCAGAGCGTCGACATCTACTCGCCTTGACCGAGACGGGCCTCGGCAGAGCGCCGCAAACGCAGCGCGTTGAGCCGAATAAAACCCGCAGCATCGGCCTGGTCATAGACGTCGTCTTCTTCAAACGTCACGGTCGCCTGGTCATACAGACGGTAGTCAGACCGCCGCCCTTCGACATAGACACCCCCCTTGTAGAGCTTCAAGCGAGCCTCGCCCGATACCCGCTCCTGGGTAGTGTCGACAAACGCCTGCAGGGCTTCGCGTTCGGGTGAGAACCAGAAGCCGTTGTACACCATGGCGGCGTACCTGGGAATCAAACTATCCCGAAGGTGCATAACCTCGCGGTCAAGGGTGAGGGATTCGACGGCCCGGTGGGCGTAATGGAGCACCGTCCCTCCCGGCGTCTCGTAGACGCCTCGCGATTTCATACCCACGAAACGGTTTTCGACGATGTCGACCCGCCCCACTCCGTGGGCACCCGCCAACTGGTTGAGTCGGGCCAGCAGGGCGGCAGGTCCCAGCGATTCACCGTTGACGGCAACGGGGTCCCCCGCCTCGTACGTCACCGTTACGATTTCGGGTTCGTCGGGGGCGTCCTGGGGATCGACGGTCATCTTGAACATGTTCTTAGGTGGAGCTACCCAGGGATCCTCAAGCACTCCCCCCTCGTACGAAATGTGGAGCAAGTTGGCATCCATCGAGTACGGCTTGTCCTTCGTCACCGGGACCGCAATCCCCCGGGCTTCGGCATAGGCGACGCAGTCGGCCCGTCCTTTCAACTTCCATTCGCGCCAGGGAGCGATCACCTTGATGTCGGGCTTCAACGCGTAGGCGGAAACCTCGAACCGAACCTGATCGTTTCCCTTGCCGGTCGCACCGTGGGCAATCCCATCAGCGCCGGTTGCTTCGGCGGCCCTGACCAGGCCTTTGGCGATCACCGGACGGGCCAATGAAGTTCCGAGCAGGTAGTGACCCTCGTAGATCGCGTTGGCCCGCAAGGCAGGAAACACGTACTCGGACACAAACTCCTCGGTCAGGTCCTCGGCGATCGCTTCCACCGCACCGGTGGCCATGGCCTTGACCTTCGCCTCTTCGACCTCCTCGCCCTGACCTACATCAGCGGTGTAGGCCACCACCTCGACGTCGTATTCCTCTTTCAGCCAGGTCAGAATGACCGATGTATCCAGGCCCCCCGAATATGCAAGAACGATCTTCTTCATCAGCCAGCTCCGATTTGTTCGAGGCGGTTCGCCAATCCGATACCGCCATATTGCTCATCTGCAACGATCATCAAGGTGTCGTCGCCTGCGATCGTTCCCAATACGCCATGCAGCGGCGCTCCGTCGATGGCGCCTGCCACGACGCCGGCCGCCCCTGGCGCAGTTTTGATCACAACCAGGTTGGCGGAAACCGAGATCGACTCAACAAACTCGATGAGAGCCCGCGACAGGGTCAGGAACTCCGCATCGGCTGTGGAATGGTCGTCCGGCAGCACGTACTGCAAGTGACCGTTGCGGCGCGATTTAACGGCACCGAGGACATGCAGATCTCGTGACACGGTCGCCTGGGTAACCTCATGGGATTCGTCTGCCAGCAGATCTACTATTTCGCTCTGGCTCGAGACGTTGTTTTCGAGCAGCAGTTTGCGGATAAGCCGTCGGCGCGAGGCGGTATTCATGAACGCATAACGATACGGTTCGCCGAATGCTCATGCAACATGTCAGCGCGGCTCGATCATGGTACCGATACCCTCTGGGGTGAAGACCTCCAGGAGCACCGCGTGTTGTACCCGTCCGTCCAGGATATGGGCCTGCGGGACACCAGCCCGCATCGCCGAGATGCACGATCGGAGTTTGGGCACCATGCCCGCTGACGCCGACCCGGACGCAATCATGGTTTCGAGTTCGGTGATCCCGACGCGCGATAGGAGCGTCTCTTCGTCCCCAAGGTCCGAATAGAGCCCCTCGACGTCGGTGAGGTAGACAAGTTTTGCAGCACCCAACGCCTCGGCCAGTGCCCCCGCGGCAGTGTCGGCATTCAGGTTGTACGCGTGGCCATCGGCGCCAAGCGCGAGCGGGGCCACCACCGGAACAATCCCCTGACTGAGCATACCGACGACCAGCGTCGGGTCGACCGACTCGATCTGACCGACGAACCCGAGTCGCTCGTCTTTCGGGATCGCCTTGAAAAGTCCTCCGTCGATCCCGGTCACTCCGGCCGCCACGGCTCCATGGCCACTCAACAAACGGACGATATCGGGGTTTACTTGCCCGGCCAGCACCGACTGGACGACGCGGATCGTCTCGGAATCCGTAACCCGAAGTCCGTCCACCCACTCCGGTTCGATGCCGGACTGGCTCATCGCGCCCGTGATCTGTGGCCCGCCGCCGTGCACGATGACCGGCTTGATCCCAACCAGGCTCAACAACGTGATATCTCCCGCAAATGAATCTCGCAGTTCGTCGCTCGTCATCGCCGAACCGCCATACTTTATGACGACCGTTTTGCCCTTGAATGCCCTGATATATGGAGCGGCCTCGGTAAAGATCTTGGCTTTGCCCATCGTCGTAGCAATTCGGCTCTTGCGAGCACTCGGCGAAGTATGCCCGGTGCTCATGAAGGCGCTCCATTGAACTCGACGTATCCCGGCGTCAGGTCGGTCGTGATAATCGTGGCGGTCCCCGGACCCCAACCAACTCGAACCTCTATGCCAAAATCGTGGCGCAGGAGCAGACGAACGGCAGCCGGATCATATTCCACCTGGCATCCGTCCTTGGCAACGGCAACGCCTTGGTAGGAAACCGCAAAGGCCTGAGGATCGATCGTAACTTCGGACACGGCAGCTGCCTGAAGCAGGCGTCCCCAGTTCGGGTCACCGCCATAGAACGACGATCGCACCAGGTCCGAGTCCGTCATCGCCCGCCCGATCCGGCGAGCGGAATCGTTGGTTGTCGCCCCGACCACAGTCAGGTGCACGACCCGATTGGTTTCCTCCCCATCCCGAGCGATCATTACCGCCAGCTCCATACAAACCTCGGCCATCAATCGTCTCACCACGGTCAGGTCACCGCCGGCTTCGCTCGTGGCAAAGGCGATCACCGTATCGTTCGTCGACTGACATCCGTCGATATTGAGCGAGTTGAACGAAGGTGTAACTGCCTCGCGCAAGCAGGCGTCAAGGTCGCTCGAGTCGATATCGGCGTTGGTCGTCAGGACCGCCAACATCGTTGCCATATCGGGACGAATCATCGCGGCTCCCTTGGCCATCCCCTGCACCACCAAGTCGCCAAAGGTTCGCCGGGCCACCTTGGCGAAGGTGTCCGTCGTTCGGATGGCTTCCGCAGCATCGACCCATCCATCCACGCCGAGGTCCATAGCGCTGAGGGCCGTTTCGATCTCGGCGATCGGCAACTGGGGACCGATGGGTCCAGTTGAACAAACGAGCACCTCCCCATCACCGCATCCCAGAGCTTTGGCGGCGGCCTGCTGCATCCGTTTGGCATTTGCCATCCCGATCGAGCCGGTACCGGCGTTGGCACATCCCGAGTTGATCACAACCGCCCGGGCTTGTCCACGACTGGCAACTGCGCGACTCACAACCACCGGAGCAGCCGCCGCCTGGGAACCGGTGAACACCGCCGCACAGGGCACTACCCGACCCATGTCGATCAGAGCCAGGTCGGGCGCGCCCGATGCCTTGATGCCGGCCGCCACGCCGCCAGCGCGGATCACGGCATCCAACCCGAGTTCGGTAGTCCGGCAACTTCATCAAAGCCGAGCATGAGGTTGGCGGCTTGCACGGCCTGTCCGGCGGCACCTTTGAGAAGATTGTCGATCACCGAGAGAATGACCGCATTTCCGGTTGATTCGTCGAGATAGACCGACACGATAGCCCGATTCGAGCCAACCGCCCATCGGGTCTGCGGGGGCCCGGAAACAACCTGATAGAAGGGTTTGCCGTCCCCGAATTCAGCCAGCACGCCCCGCAAGTCATTGGCGGTGACTCCATCGGAAACCGGAACCGTGATCGTGGCGTGAATCCCTCTCAACATCGGGACCAGGTGAGGGGTAAAAGTGAGCCGGACGGGCGACCGTCCCGTGTAGGCCTCAAGTGCCATCTCGATTTCCGGTCGATGACGGTGCGTGGTCACGCCATAGGCCGTGACCCCTTCGGCAACGGCACCGAAGAGGAGGTTCTCGCTCAGTGATCGACCGGCGCCAGATACGCCTGAGACTGCGTTGACCACAATCCCCTCGAACGCAACGGCCCCGGCGGCCAGTAACGGAGCAAGCCCCAGCAGGGTGGCCGTCGGATAGCAGCCGGGAGAAGCCACTCTGTTCGTATCACCCATATCGACCAGTTCAGGAAGGCCGTACGTCCAATCCGCCAGCTGGTCTGGGAAAGGATGGACGGAGCCGTAGGCATCCTCGTACCTTTCTGGCGTGTCCAACCGAAAGTCAGAACCGAGGTCGACTACCGCCACTCCCCGTCCGGCAAGATCGCTGGCCAGGGGGGCCGAAGCTCCGTGGGGAAGGGCCAGAAAAACGACGTCGACGCCCTCAAGGTCGGCGGTATTCGCTTCGAGGACCCGGTTCGAGTCACCCAGCTGCGGGTGCACGTCTTCAAGGCGCTTTCCGGTCTGAGAGTGGGCTCCTAGGTAGGTAACCTGTAGACTCGGGTGGCCGTCGATCAGGCGTATCAGTTCGCCGCCGCCGTATCCGGAAGCGCCGAGAACCGCCGCTGATTTCATCTTGACCCCATCCGCATAATTATACAACTATGCGCATAGTCCTGCAAACCCCGGTCAGCCGTTCAGTGGCGACAAGCCCAGGCTCGGGATTGGCGGCATCGCTTCGTCGTAGAGCCACGCGTGCAAGAAGCCAGTGAGGTCGCGGCCGGTAACCGCCGCAACCGTGGCGACGAAATCGGCTGTATCGGCATTCCCGTAGCCGAATTGCTTCTGGAAGGTCCGCGCTATCTCGAAAAAGTCTTCATCCCCGACCTCCAGTCGCAGGGCGTGAAGGGTCAGGCCGCCGCGCAAATACACCGAAGCGTTGAAGATGTCGTCCGGCGTGGGAGAACCGGCCGGCGGAAACTGCCGATACGCCTGCGCGGCTGCCACCG
>JAOUMT010000210.1 GCA_029881355.1 Acidimicrobiia bacterium
GGGGCCGGTCTATCTCGTGACCAAGATTTCGGTTCTGGCGTTCCTTATGATCTGGTTCCGGTGGACGTTCCCCCGCTTTCGAGAGGACCAACTGCAAAGCGTGGCCTGGAAGGTTCTCGTTCCCCTCGGACTTGCCAACATCGTCGCGACTGCCATATTCAAGGTGGTGATGTAGCCATGGCCATGCCAAAACTGCTGGGAAGTGGCCTGGCATCAGGTCTGCGGGTGACGTTCGTGACGATGCTCAAAACGTTGATCTCGTCGGTCCGGACCCCGAGCAGCTCATGGATTCTCGGATTCGACGACTCGTTGGCCACCGTGAACTACCCCCGATACAAAGAAGATCCCGTCCCGCGAGCTCGCGGGGTCATTGCCCTCGACCAGGAAGCCTGCACATCGTGCATGCTGTGCGCCCGGTCGTGTCCTGACTGGTGCATCTACATCGAAGCCCACAAGGAAGAGAAGCCACCATCGAAGCCGGGCGGACGTCCCCGTGCCCGGGCGGAACTCGACCGGTTCGACATTGACTACGCACTCTGCATGTATTGCGGTATCTGTGTTGAGGTCTGCCCGTTTGATGCTTTGTTCTGGACCCCGGAATACGAGTACTCGGAGTACAACATGGGCGCCATGCTCCACGACAAAGACCGACTCCAGGACTGGCTCGTCACCGTCCCGGCCAACCCGCCTTTGGAGTCCTAGATGATGGACTTCACGGAACCGGTCACCTGGGTGGCGTCGATTCTCGGGCTGGTTATCGCTCTCTCTGGCTTTTTGGTCGTTACTTCCAAAAACCTGATTCACGCCGCCCTTGGTCTTGTCGGCGCGTTGGGAGCTACCGCCGGGTTGTTTCTCGTTCTCTCAGCCGAGTTCGTCGCCTGGGTGCTCGTCCTGGTCTACATCGGCGCGGTCATCGTGCTGTTCCTCTTCGGCATCATGATCACCAGGGCACCGGTTGGCTACGATGTCGACCTGGACAACGATCGCAAACTCATTGCGGCGATCGGCGCCGGTTCACTGTTCGTCCTCACCTCCTTTGCCGCGCTCGACTCGTTTGGTGACACCCCGCTTCTTGGTCTCGGAGAACCAACGAGTACCGGTGATCTCGCTGACGCCCTCCTCGGACGATTCGTCCTGCCGTTTGAGTTCGTTTCGTTTGTGCTCCTCGCCGCTCTGGTCGGGGGCATCACTGTGGCTCGGAAAGATGCCACTCCCCTCGGGGAAGGAACCGACGAATGACGCTCGGTCCCGTTCTGGTTCTGGCTGCCCTGCTCTTCTCGATGGGCGTCTATGGCGTCCTGGCCCGACGTAATGCGGTCACGGTCCTCTTGGCCGTCGAGTTGATGCTGAATGCCGTGAATATCAACCTTGTCGCCTTCCAATCAGCCCTTCAAACATCCCAAGGCGTAGGCCAGATTTTCGCGATCTTTGTGATCACGGTTGCCGCGGCCGAAGTCGGAATCGGTCTTGCCATTGTTTTGCTCATCTTCCGCAATCGGCGCTCTGCCAATCTCGACGACTTTGCCACGATGAAGGGCTAGCCGATGACCAACCTCTTTCTAGCGCTGGCAGCAGAAGGTGAAGAACTCGTCGAATTTGGCCAGGGTGGCCAACTTCATGAATGGGCCTGGCTCATCCTGGTGGCGCCGTTCATCGCCTACATTCTCATCCTTGCCTATGGCAAGAAACTCAAGTACGAAGGCGGTGAAATCGCCGTTGCCATGATGGCTTTCGTGTTCGGGTACGGCCTGCTGCTCTGGCTGGACACGATTCGTAATCACACCGTTTTCGAAAAAGCCATTGAGATCGGCCGGATCGGCGATGGCATGGTCCTGGAGTGGGGATGGGTGGTCGACGGCCTCTCGTCCATGATGTATTTCGTCGTTGGCACCGTCGGTCTTCTCGTATTCATCTACGCCCTGGGCTACATGAAAGGCGAGCGCCGCAACACGTTCTTCTACGCATCTTTCAGCTTGTTCGCCGGCGCGATGCTGGTGCTGGTGGCGTCAGCCAACCTGGCCCAGCTGATCGTCGGGTGGGAACTGGTCGGCGTCGCCTCCTATCTGCTGATCGGTCATTACTGGGAGGACAAAGCGAACTCGTCGGCCGGTATGAAGGCCTTTTTCACCAACAAGGTCGCCGACGTCGGACTCATCATCGGCGCATTGGCGCTCTCGGTTTCGGTCGGGTCCTTCCGCATCAAGGACATCCTCGACGTCGCGACCCACCATGGGGATGCCCTGGGCGCTCCGTTCTTCGGATCGTCGGTCGCAGTCGCCGGTGCCTTGCTGCTCTTCTTTGGGGCCATGGGAAAGTCAGCCCAGTTCCCACTGCACATCTGGCTGCCGGACGCCATGGCCGGCCCGACACCCGTGTCGGCGCTCATGCATGCGGCCACGATGGTCACCGCCGGTATCTATCTGATGGCTCGGATGTTCCCGCTGTATCAGGAGATGGCTACGGCGGCCCGGCCGATCATGATCGCAGTCGGAGCCGCCACGCTTTTCCTTACCGGGCTCATCGCCCTCGTTCAAGACGACATCAAGAAAGTGCTGGCGTATTCGACGGTGAGTCAGCTGGGATACATGATGGTGGCGATCGCGGCCGGCGGGTATACGGCGGCCGTATTCCATCTGTTTACTCATGCCTTCTTCAAAGCGTTGTTGTTCCTCGGCGCCGGGTCCGTGATTCACGGGGTTCATTCGAACAACATGTCCGATATGGGCGGGTTACGAAAATACATGCCTCGCACGTTCTGGACGTTCATCATCGGCTCCGGCGCGCTGGCGGGCATTATTCCTCTGGCCGGGTTTTTCTCGAAGGACGAGATTCTCGGCACGCTCGATTACGGCGGATATACAGCAGTGCTGTGGATTGCCATTGCGGGTGCGTTCGTGACCGCCTTTTACATGACCAGGGCTGTCGCCCTCACCTTCTTCGGCGAGTACAAGGGCCATGGGCATCCTCATGAGTCCGAAGGTTTGATGACCGTTCCGCTCATGGTTCTGGCGTTTTTCTCCGTCGTGGCAGGTTTCGTCAACATGCCCGGGTTCAAGTTCGGGGAGAGCATTGTCTTGCGGTACACCGGCTTCACCGAATGGTTGGCCACCCGCGACTTCTCGCCGTTGGGCGACCATCACCCCGAATCGCTTGAGTGGAGCCTGGCTCTGTATGGCACTATCGCCGCGGTTGGAGGCATTGCCCTTGGATGGATGTTCTTCGGCAAAGACGCGGCGACGCAACAAGAACGAGATACCGTCTCCATTCCGGTCCTGTACCCGCTTCTGCGTGCGAAGTACTACCTCGACGACATCGCGCTCGCCCTGGTCGGCGCCATCAAAGGACCGGTGGCCCGCTTCGTTGATTGGACCAACACCTACGTGTTCGACACGATTGTGAACTCGTTCGGATTCGCGGCGGGTCGGCTCGGCAAGTTCGTCTACAACGTGGCCGATCAAGGCGTCATCGACGGAGTGTTCAACGGCTCAGCCGGCGTGGCGTCGGCGGCCGGTGGATGGCTCAGAAAGATCCAAACCGGCAAGATCCAGCAGTACGCCGGTGCCCTCGTGGTTGGCGCAGTAGCGCTCGTCGTCGGCTTCGTACTCTTCAACAACTGATACACAGGAGGACCCACAATTATGGAGCTTTTGGACAACGGAACAGTCCTTAGCCTCATCACGTTTTTGCCGCTGGTCGGCGCCCTTGTCGTGGGTGTGATTCCCCGGGCGCGAGAAGAGGCAATCAAGTGGGCGGCTCTGCTTACGGCTTTGGTCGTAGGCGTCCTCTCCGTGGTGATGGCAGTGCAATTCGACTACGGCTCCTCAGCCATGTTCCAGCTGGGTACGGATCTTCCGTGGATCGAATCAATCGGCTCAAACTTCCACATCGGGGTCGACGGTATCTCCCTGCCCATGGTCGTCCTGTCGGCGATCATCACGATTCTGGCGATCATCTACTCGTGGGATCACTGGGAAGAACCGCGAAACCCGAAGGCCTTCCTGATCCTGATCTTGTTGTTGGAGACGGGTATGAACGGAACGTTTGTGGCGCTCGACCTGATTCTGTTCTTCATCTTCTTCGAGTTGGTGCTGCTGCCGATGTACTTCATGATCGGCATCTGGGGTGACAAGACCCCCAGAACCATCGCCATGTTCAACCTTACGACCGAGACCCGGTTGTACGCGTCCATCAAGTTCTTCTTGTTCACCTTGTTCGGTTCGGCGTTCATGTTGCTGTCGTTCCTAGGGCTCTATTTCAACTCGGGTGATGGGGGAAGTCGAACCTTCGACATTCCGAAACTCATCGAAATGGCTCCACAGCTATCAGCCCTGCCGATTGCCGGGTGGCTGTTCGCCGGAATGTTCCTCGGCTTTGCCGTAAAGGTGCCGATGTGGCCATTCCATACCTGGCTACCCGATGCCCATACTGCCGCCCCGACTGTCGGTTCGGTCCTGCTGGCGGCGATTCTGCTGAAGCTCGGGTCGTACGGTTTTATTCGGATCGCTCTGCCGATCCTTCCTGAGCAAGCGATGCAATGGGCCCCGACGATCGCCATTTTGGCGGTGATTGGCATTATCTACGGTTCGCTGGCCTGTCTTGCCCAAACCGACATGAAGCGTCTGATTGCGTTCTCCTCGGTGGGGCACATGGGTTTCGTCATGCTCGGCATCTCGACGTTGACCGAAGCCGGCATCAACGCGGCGATCATCGGGATGGTCGCGCATGGCGTCATCACCGGCATGCTCTTTTTTGTCGCCGGCTCG
>JAOUMT010000211.1 GCA_029881355.1 Acidimicrobiia bacterium
ATCCCCGTTCGCACCGGTAGGCCCGGTCGACCAGTTCATCACTCCATCGTCTCCTTGGGCTGATTCGTCGGGAAATACCAAGCATGTAATTACGCGCTGAGTATTAGCAACAGACGGAGAAACCTCTTAAGTGACACAGAATCCCTCCCGAAACCTTTCACACATAGGAAACCCCTTGTCACGCAACGTAGGAGATGCCGACAATGGTTAGAAAGCTCGTATTGCTCGCTGTGGCCCTGTCCACAGTGCTGGCGGCGATTCCGGTCTTGGCGTCAACCCGCTCGGCCGACATCGCTTCAAGTGCCGGCACCCCTGACCTGCGGGTCAGTTCATCAACCGACCTATCGCCTGGCGTTGCTCGCGTGGCTGGCATCCAAACCGGTTCGCCCGTTTCGGGTCAGCTTGCCCCCGGCCAGCGGCACGTAGCCGACAGTTTTGCTCTTGAGGTCCAAGGCGTCGACATCTCGACTTCTTTGGTTCGTGAGGGCTATCTCGAATTGCGAATTGCGGTGGCCTACCAAAACAACAGCGCCTCCCCAATCCCCTATTCGGCCACGGCCTTCGCAGGTGAGTACACCTATCCGAGACTTGAGGTCATCGACGACGAGGGTGTCGTGTATCCACTCGATCGCCGCATCGCCGATCACGCCGTCGCCGGATCAGACCTCCCGTCGATCCCGGTCGGCTTGCCTGCGCATTGGACCGTCGGATACCAGGTACCCGAAACCCAGGCATCTGACCTGGCGATCCAACTCGTCCAGGACACGACGGTGCTCGCCACCTGGGACCTCGACGCTGGACCGGTAGGCCTTGAGGGTTGGACCGCCCCCGACGGCGCCACCCAGGTAGGTGCCTCAGAAGACATCGACTGGTCTGAGGGCCTCACCGTGGACTTCCATACGGTCTATGGCGACTCCTGTGGAGATCCCTACTCAGTGGTGAGCGCCGGCAACGGCAAGGTGATCGGAACGGTCACCTCTACCGCCGTCACCGACACGCTCTTCCCCAACGTGCTCTATCCCAACATTCCCTTCTACGCGATCTGGGCAGACGGCAGCACTGCGCATTATCAGAACGTTCTCGATGCCGACTATCTCTTCCTGGAGTTGGATGACGTGATCAGTGGCGATCCGAGCAAGTTCGAGCCAGGCGTCGAAACGAATAGCGTGGTCTTTGACGCGACGGTCAACAACGTCGAGTCGAACGAGCGAGTGATCATGCCACCGGGGAGCGAGCACATCTTCGATCTGGAGTTTGGTTTGCCTCGCGACAGTCGACTAGTCGATCCTCAGGCCAACCCGGTCGCACTCTATGCGATCACCCCCGACGGGGTCTCGTACTGGGTCGACCTCTCGAACGCCGCCGACCTGAACGCAGAGTTCATTTTCGGAGACAGCTTCGATTTCGACACCATCTCGAACGCCGATCGCGAGTTGCTCGAGGATCTGACGGAAGCCTTTGCCTGCACCGAATCCACTCCGGTCCGATATCTCGGAACCATTGACGGCTTGGCTGATTACCGGGTCGTCACGGGGATCGACTTCCCGCAAGAGACCGTCGAACTCGTGCCTGAGGTTATCCCTTAGATCGCCATCAATACGTCTGGTCGGTCGCCTAGGCCGACTCGGCGAGCAAATACGAGCTCCAGAGCGGGTCCATTCGTGGGCCCGCTCTGGCGTATACCCACCCATTCCGGTGGGGCGCCGAGGGCCGCTTCCTAAGCAGGAACCCGGTGTCTTCCAGAAAGCGTGACCCTTTGTGTAGATTGCATCGGCGGCAGGCTGCCACGACGTTCTCCCAGACGTGCTGACCACCCCGAGACCTCGGAACAACGTGGTCGATCGACTCGGCCGGCCCACCGCAGTACTGGCACCGGTGACCGTCTCTGGCGAAGACGGCATTGCGGGTGAGCGGGACGGTCCGTCCGTAGGGCACCCGCACGAACTTGTTGAGCCGAATCACTGACGGAACCGGCAGCTGGACCCTTTCGGCTCGCCATATCCTGTCCGTCGTCTCGAGCATTTGAGCTTTGTCGTTGAGAACGAGGACGGCCGCGCGCCGCGAACTCACCACGGATAGTGGCTCGTAGGAAGCGTTCAACACCAGCACACGCGCCACTGTGGACCCCCGTAGAGAGATCTCAAAATATACCACTCGCCCGAAAAGGAGCGCTTTGTTTGTCTGGGTCCTTGACATTGACTGGTCTCACCCCAACAATTGCCAAACCATGCACGTTGTCGGATATGTCCGCGAAAGACCAGGCTCAGACTCTGTCGATACGGCCTTCATGCAAGCCGAACGGATCCGTATTTGGGTCGCACGAAACGGATATGACCTCATCTCCATTTGCCAGGACAACGCCACCTCTGCCGAACGAGAAGGCTTCGGAGCCGTTCTTGGGATCATTTCCTCCGGTCAGGCCGAACTCGTGGTCGTGCCGACGCTCGAAGCTCTCTCCCCTGACAAGATCACCCAGGAAGTCATGCTCTTTGAGCTCAGAAAGACGGGCATCTCCGTCGCCTCGACCGAGGAACATGACCTCCCGGCATTATCCGTTCCTCCGACGGATCCTGCCCGGATGTTGATTCGCGACGTTCTCGACAAGGCTGCCGCATTCCGTGTCGATCGGAGTTCCGCTCCGACCGAACTGATCGCAGTGCCCGAGGTCGAATCCGAACTCGTTCCAGTTGTGCTCGTTCCGGACGTGATTGTGGAGTTCGTCGAATCGTTGCCGACCACCGAGCCTGATCCGGACCGCGCACTCGCCTAGCGGCTCGCCAGCCACCGGGTTCAAAGGGTCGGCAGATGCTGCAATGCGGAGAGGCAAGCAATTCCGAACGCGTGAAACTCGGTCCCACGCAGTAACGCCGAACCCACCCCGACCTGGCCAGACGACTCAAGAACCACCGTCACCATGGTCTTGTGCGCAACCTCGCGCTGGTCAACCGAGACGATGTTCGGCCGAAGACCTGCTCGCCCGGACGCCTCGTTGAGGGCGTCGAGGATGGCCTCCCGGATCGACGTCGGGTCCGAGGCCGACCGCCGAACCGAACGGCGGTCAGGGCCGACCCGCACCGCCACATCGCAATAGGTGGGACCCTCCGAAACCGCCACAGCCAGCTGGACAGGGCCGAACATGGTTCCAGCCACGACCGGAGGCTGGTTGGACGAGGCTGGCGGACCGGGATCCAGACGCGCAGTTGCCGGTTCATCCTCGACCGACTTGGCGCGTTCGGCCATACGTGGGAGTTCTGGAAGATCGTTCTCACCAGGCTCCGGGTCGGCGCGGCCTTCGTCAACGGCGACGGTCAGGCCACGAGTGGTGAACAGTTCCCGAATCGCCTTGGCCACCATCGCTCGATCGGCATCAGCGGACAGAACCACCCGGACACCTGCCGGACCGTCATCGGATAGCCGGACATGGGCCTGCTCGATACCCGCCAGGCTGAGCAACGACTCTTCCAATGGTTTCAAGAGGCAAGTCTTCGTTGTCTGCGGCGCCAGCGGAGGAAGGCGACAACATCTGCGGCGTCGGCCTCGGCCGCAGGGTCGCCGTATGCGGTCGCCGTTCGCCATCGAAGGTATTCGGGAGACACTCCCCCGCCCCGCGCTCGCATACTCAACATTGCTCGAAACCCCTCCCACCAAACCGTTGGATGCCGTAACACCGCCCGCGCCATCTTATACACGAGGAACCTTCCTTCGCCCGCCGACGATAGTAACCCGGAGGCCGTAAAAAGCGTCGTCTGATAGGCTTTCCATTCGCCAAAAAAGGGAGCGGCACCGGTGCAGGTCGAAATACCACAAACACATGAACTGGCGAAGTTCGCCGACCGGCACAAGGCAATCGCCGCGAACATCGCTCAGGTCATCCAAGGCAAACGCGAAGTGATCGACCTGCTCATCGCCTGCCTTCTGGCAGAAGGACATGTCTTGATTGAAGACGTTCCCGGGGTGGGCAAGACCCAGCTCGCCAAATCACTTGCCCGATCCATTGAAAGTACCTTTCAACGCATCCAGTTCACACCGGACCTCCTCCCATCCGACATAACCGGCGTGAGTATCTGGAACCGACAAACCAGCGAATTCGAGTTCAAACCTGGAGCAATTTTTGCCAACGTCGTCGTCGGCGACGAAATCAACCGGGCCTCGCCAAAAACCCAGGCCGCGCTGCTCGAAGCGATGGAGGAGCGCCAAGTAACCGTCGATGGGACCACGCGCAGCCTGGCTCCTCCATTCATGGTTATCGCCACGCAGAACCCCCTTGAGCATGAAGGAACCTATCCGCTGCCCGAAGCCCAACTCGACCGTTTCATGATGCGACTCGTCATCGGCTATCCGGATCGTTCGGACTCGATATCGATTCTTGACCGCCATGGAATGACCTCCAGGTTCGATGAGATCAAGCCGGTCGTATCGGGAGCCGACATCAACGACATGATCTTGGTCGCCAGGAGAATCCACGTGGCGGATTCGGTGCGCGAATACATCGTCGACTTGATCGAAGGAACCCGCCGCAACGCCGAAATCATGCTGGGGGCGTCCCCCCGATCAGCCTTGTTCATCCAGCGCGTTTCTCGAGCAAGAGCCGCCATGGATGGACGCGACTATGTAACCCCCGATGACGTCAAGCTGGTGGCGGGACCGGTTCTTTCTCACCGGATGATCCTGCGCCCCGAAGCCCATATGCGTGGCACCACCATGGACTCGGTCATAGAGAGCGTTCTGTCGCACCTACGGGTGCCC
>JAOUMT010000212.1 GCA_029881355.1 Acidimicrobiia bacterium
ATCGTTTCTGGTGATGGCGGATATGTCATCGCTGACGCCGCCACGGGAGAAAACGCGCTTCATACATCCACTGCACCCGCCTTCGATAGCGTTTTTGCCAAACCCCAAATCAGCCGAAACGGCGAATTCGTTGCTGCGTCAAGCCTCACCGATGGGCGTTGGAGAGTCGAGTCAATTTCATCCGGGGAAACCCTCTACACAGCTCCTGAAGAATGGAAGATTCGCACCGTCGCCGACGATGGCTCGAAGGCGCTGATCGTCTTGGAGAAAGAAGTGCCAGGGCTCGCAGATGAATGTCAGGTGAAACTTGTCGACATCGCTGAGGGATCCTCAAGTCGCAGCATCTTTGACGAATGTCTATTCGGTGCAAGATTCTCACCAAATGGAGCTTTTGTATTCGCTGCCACCGGCGGTTCAGGTTCAGCCGTTATTGATACCGAGACGTTGACACTCGCCAGATTGGGCGGCCAATACGATTCAATATTCGTTGATTTCACGCCAGACGGAACCGAACTTGTTATCGGCTCCATTAGTGGAACGGTGTACGTCGCCGATCTTGAGAAGTTGATGGCTGGACTGCCGATCGAAGAGACCATCAAGCACGATCGAACGATCAGCGCCCATGACAACATCATCCTCGCACTTGTCGTGTCGCCCGACGGAAGAATGGTCGCAACGGCCCCATGGAATGAACCCGCCAAGATCTGGGACCTCCAGACCGGCGCGCTGATTGACCAGATCGGTGACAAACTGAGCGAACAGTGGCGTTACGAACTTGCCTTCCATCCGACCCTTCCCCAACTTATGGTTTTGTGGCCAGGGGGCGATGTTCGAATCGTCACATTTGCCTCGGATGAGCTCGCCGATATAGCGCGCTCGCGCCTGACGCGTGTTATGACGGACGGAGAGTGTCGCCAGTACTTCAATGGTCCGTGCCCGAACCGCGGATCTGCAAAAGACTCGAGTTGACCTCTCTAGGCCTCCAGGAACGGTCCGATCGCAGCGAGAAAACGATCAGGGGCTTGCAGCTGGGGGCCATGAGCGACGCCTTCGAGTTCGACATACGTCGCATTGCGGATGTTCTTGGCGAGTGACTGACTCAGCGCAGGAGGAGTAGCGAGATCTTCGCTGCCGACCACGAGCAGCGTCGGATTGGTGATACCTGCCACATCTGAGTCGTAGTCCGCGTCATGGATCGCCTGGCACGCCGTCTGAAAGGCAACCGGATCAGTCCGCAGCAACACCTCGCGGCGGGCGAACGCCATGGCCGGGTTCGCTTCAATGAACTCAGCGGGAAAGATACGGGCGATGGCCAGATCCACAACCGCTTCCATGCCGCCCTTCTCAACCTTGTCAATCATCGCGCGGAACGCCGGTTTCCCCTCCGGAGGCACCGACGACCCACATCCCACGAGGATCAGCTTGTTGAACCTGTCACCATGCCGCACGGCCGTCGCCAAAGCTGTAAAGCCACCGAGACCGTTACCGAGGATGGTCGTCACCTCCGGGTCGAAATCGCCGGCTTCGAGAAGTCCTCCAATGCAGTCCCCGTACAGGTCGAGACTGGCATCGACGAGCGGCGTCGACCCGAAGCCGGGCAGGTCGACAAGGCTGATCCGATGGCGTTCGGCCAAACGCGGCACGACCAAATCAAACACGTGTCTGTCAGACAGCAGGGAATGCAACATCACCAAGTCGGGTCCTTCACCAACCTGATCGAGGCTCACCGGGCCATTACGCGTTTCAACGATCATTGAGTCTCCTCGGGTTCACAAACCTTCCTCGCCGCTCATCGTGGCCGATGCCATCCTGGCCGACTTCGACACCACCCAGGTGGGTGGCAACGACTTTGCCCCGAAAGGTCCGACCGGAGTACGGACTCCACCCCGCTTTCGATATGACATCTTGGTCGGCGACCGTCCAGGATCCGGCCGGATCGACGAGAACAAAATCTGCATCCGATCCAGGTTCGAGACGCCCTTTGCGAGGAGCCAAGCCGTAGCGATCAGCCGGACTGGTCGAGTACATTCGCACCACATCCGACATGGCTATCTCTCCCCTGGCGGCCGCGTCGAGCAAGAAAGCCAAAGTGGTATCAAGACCGGGTAGCCCGAAAGGAGCTTCCCAGATACCGCCAGCCGACTTCTGGGCCACCGTCGACGGAGCATGGTCGGTTGAAAAATGGGAGTAGGCGCCGGCCCGCACCTGGTCCCAGATCGCCGTCGCGTCTGCATCGTTGCGGATTCGCGCAGGCGGTGTGAACTTGCGGAGCGCGCCCAGTTCGAGCACTTCCGTTTCGTGCAACGTGAGGTATTGCGGACAGGCTTCGGCGGCGATAACGGCGCCGCGTCGTTGAGCGGCCTGGATGACCGCCAACACATCGGGACTCGACACATGCGCCATGGTCGCGTTGGCACCAGTGGTTTCGGCCAGAACCGAAGCCGCCGCGATCGCCACCAGTTCGGCTTCGCGGTTCCGCCATTCATACAGAATCGCCGGATCGTCACGGCCCGCCTCCTTGAGAACTCGCTCAGCTTCGGCCGTGATCGATTCGTCCTCACAGTGGATGAGACAACGGCCATCGATCATCGCGACAGTAGACAGCGCGGCAAGGAGATGGGCACCGTCGAGCGCCGGAACACCATGAGTCGTGCAGGTGAACATTTTGAAGAAAGCCACGCCAGCCTCCCACAGGGCTGGCATCTCGTCGATGCGATCAGGCCACGTGTGGGCAGCCAACGCAAAATCGACATTGGAGCGACCATCCAGATAGGCCACCTTGGTGTCAAGGTCGATAACCGAGCGGATCGGGTGGGCGTGGGTGTGTTCGATAATCGTGGTTACGCCACGCGCCGCGGCAGCACGGGTGCCGGTCGGGAAGTCCTCGCGCTCGGTGGGACCAGGATCCATCAGGTGCACGTGGGTGTCGACCATGCCCGGCAATACGAATAATCCAGAGGCGTCGATGACCTGCCCGAGCGGTTGGAGATCGGGACCGACGGTCAGGATCTGGCCATCGCGAATCGCCACGTCGGCAACCCTTTGACCATCGGACCCAACGACCGTTCCGCCCTTAATCGTCTGTTCCATGCCGCCCTTCCCGGACCATGTCAATATGACAACATATATGATTACGCCCAACGGCGGGTCCCAAAGGAGCAAAAGTGGCTGAAAAAGTACGATTGGCGAGCATCGGATTGGGCTGGTGGGGTGGCATTCTGGCCGATGCGGTCACGACCAGCGGCAAGGGAGAAGTGGTCACCTGCTTTGCTCGGACCCCCGAAACCCGCCAGGCCTTCGCCGAAAAGCGAGGCTTCGTTGCGGCCGATTCACTCGAATCGATTCTCCAAGACGAAAGCATCGACGGCGTGATCATCGCCACCTCGCACGAAAGCCACCTTCCACTCATTGAGGCGGTGGCCGCCGCCGGCAAACATGTATTCGTGGAAAAACCCTTAACTCTCACGCCCGCCGACGGACGTGCTGCCATCGATGCGGCCAAGGCTGGAGGCGTCCTTCTCCAGACCGGACACCAGCGGAGAAGGAGCACCGCCAACCGGATGATCAAAGCCATGATCGACAAAGGGGAATTGGGCGACATCGAGATGATCGAAACCCACCAGTCGATCCCGAACGGTCACAAGATGCCCGCCGAAGCCTGGCGATGGAACCCCGAACAGAGTCCGCTTGGCGGCATGACCTCACTGGGGGTCCACAAGATCGACACAATGCACTACCTGGCCGGGCCGATCAAGGCCGTGTCTGCCTACACCCGGCCCGGACGGAAAACGTCGCTCGACGAGACCACCGTTCTGGCTGTCGAGTTCGAGTCGGGGGCGCTCGGCACCCTCGTCACGTCGTTTTTCACCCCCGTCCTCTCGAAGGTCTCGGTGTTTGGCAACGGCGGAGCGGCCTACATGGAAGCCGACGGCCGGTTGCTGTTCAAACAAGGTTTGAACGACCAGACCCGTGAACAGGTTCCGTTCGAACCGAACGACCCGGTAGTCGAACAGATGGCCGCCTTCGCCCAGGCGATCAGGGGCGAGGTAGATGTGGAAACCGATGGCGAGGTCGGATTGGCGGCTGTGGCGGTGTTGTCGGCGGCCATCGAGAGCGCCGTGACGGGACGGTCGGTGCTTGTCGCCGATCATCAGGCCTGATCATGCGGCGCATCAATCCTCCCCAGATCGCCGGACCATTCGCAACCTATGCGCACGGCGTCGAGTTCACCGGCCCGGTCCGTTGGCTTTTCGGAGCCGGCCAAACCGGCGTCGCCGGCGATGGCACGACTCCCACCGATATCGTCGGCCAGTCCGAACTCGTGTGGAGCAACATCCGGGCAGTCCTGGCCGAAGCCGAGATGACCATCGAAGATATCGTGCAACTCAACATGCTGCTCGTCGACCGGGCGGACCACGACGGAGCCAAGGCGGTCCGTGACGCCGCACTTGGCGACCACCGCCCTGCTTCGACACTCATGTACATCTCGGGCCTGGCCCGCCCCGAATGGCTCATCGAGATCGACTACATCGCCGCCAGGGAACTCCCCGGGTAACCCCCTCCCCACTGAACGAGTGTGCTTACGGTTCGCAATATCGAGCCTGGATGCACACTCGTCGAGGAAGTCCGCATCTCGCTCAGACGAGTGTGCTTACGGTTCGAAATATCGAGCCTGGATGCACACTCGTTTCAAAAAGCGCCTAAGCGTTGGCGACTACGGTGCCTGCATCGTT
>JAOUMT010000213.1 GCA_029881355.1 Acidimicrobiia bacterium
GACGTCGGCCTCAAACGCTCGATCCAAGCCCCGCTCGTTCATCACGAGACCTATGTAGCGAACCCCGGCAACCCGGGGAACCTCGCGCATGAGGGCATCCGAGTCGGCCATCGCCGGCACCTTGGTAGGACTGACGAAGCTGGCCGCTTCAATGGCGGTAACCCCACCGGCGATGAGGCCTTCGATGAGGGCTAACTTGTCCTGCGTCGAGAGTTGAACCGATTCGTTCTGAAGTCCGTCGCGCGGCGAAACGTCGATGACGTGCACCTGGCTTGGTCCGGACATGATCACAATCTCACCCTTGACGGCATCGGAGATATTAGCGACCGGGCTCTGAGTACTGGCCGGCCGGCCGGTCGTCGACGGATTGGCTGATGTTCCATCACCGGGCGTCTCAGAGGAGGAGTGCACCTTCGTGGCGCAGTAACCAGAGCTTCTTGTCAACCCCGCCGCCATACCCGGTCAACGAGCCATCGGCTCCGATCACCCGGTGACAGGGGATGATGATCGAGATCGGGTTCCTGCCGTTGGCGAGTCCGACGGCCCTGCTGGCCTTCCTATCACCCAGCCGGTGGGCCAGGTCTCCATAGGTCTCGGTGGTGCCATAGGGGATCTCGACGAGTCCCGACCAGACCCGACGTTGAAAGTCCGTCCCGATCGGTCGCACCGGCAGGTCGAACACTTGACGAGACCCGTTGAAGTACTCATCCAGTTGAATAGCCACATGATCGAAAGCGGCCGGCGACTGGCGGGCGTCCTTGGGGATCGGCGGTCCGTTGACGTGATCCTCGAAGTACACGCCGAGTAGAAACCCATGTTCACCAACCAGCAGCAGCCTCCCGACCGGCGATTCGTAGGCGGCAGTCTCAACCATGGGTTGACCTTACCCTTGCCACCTTTGCAGGCAGAGGAAGGCCAACCCTGGTCTCGGAATTGACCTGTCTAGAAGTCAGCCGGAATCAATACAAAGGGTTCCCGAGAGGGATTTGATCACGGCCAACCCGCCTGCACCGTTGGCGGTTCCCGTCCACTGCCACATCCCCGATCCTCCCCCAATTACGTCGAGGCTCGTGTCGAATACTCCTACCACGCCTGTCGGCCCGATCGGGATGAAGTTGGTCGCGTGTTCCACGATCGTGACATCACCCTGAGGGAAGTTCCACTCGAAGAATATGTCAGACCCCGAGTAGTCGATCGCCCGAAACGGAACCAGCATTTTTTGCCCGTCGTATACGACGTTTGCCATGCCTTGTGCAGTCCTGCCGAAATCAAAGTAGGCCTTGCCGCTAATCGTCGGGCATCCGTCCGCCGGAACGCCGGTAGCCGGGATCAGCATCAGGAAGGTGAGAGCCAATATTTGCGTGACGCGCCTCATTGTGAGACTCCCTCGTCGAGGACTCGGCGGGATGCCGGGTGCTCGCGAGAATGTATGGCAGGGCTCACGTTCCGTCAATACCTATTTTCAGACCGCCGTTCCGGATCCAATTCCAGCCGGTCACTGGCGTCAAAGCCTATTTCGACCAGGACTGGTTCATTGGCTGACCGTTGTCAAGGTAGACGTAGCAAAGATAACTCCGGTCGCCCGCCGACCATCCCTGTTCGGTTGGAATGAGCACGTCGAGAAACAACTCGTCGGGGATCTGCCCGATGTTGAGGTATGACTCGGCCAGCACGAAACAGCGATCCAATCCCGTGTCGAACAGGGATTCCGAATACCCCTGTTCACCGATGAAATCGCCGGTCGCGACCATCTCAAAGTCATGCGGTTCGTCACACGGAAGAACATCTGCGGCCCCGACCTCGATGATTTCTGTGCTCGATTCCTCAAAAAGGTTGAAACACTGGCCGACGGTCAATTCGTCGATCGACGTGTAATCACCCGCGCCCGTCAGCGACCGGTAGGCCTGGGAGACGAATCCGACGCCGAAGATGGCGACAACCGCGATCACGATCCGCAACCCGATCCCGACACCGCCAAATGCGAGCTTCTTGGCGGCCGACGGCTCCGATGCCGGTGGACCGAACGGTTCGTGGCTAGGCACTTGGTAAGGGGCCGGTTGTTCAAAACCACCGAACACGCTCCCCGAAGCAGGTTTCTGGTCAAATCCCCCAAACACTCCGCCGTCGGATGGAAGCGGCGGGATGGGAAGCTTGGCGAGACAATGCGGGCACACCGACGCCAAGGAATCTGCGATGTCCCGCTCACACTTCGGACAAGTCATAGGGGTCCAATCGGTAAGCCTTCGACAAATCCTAAGAAAAACCTCGAAGGACCCGCGATTTCTTGCCATGTCCGTTGGCGGACCGACCCGGATCTCCCGGGCCAAATAACGGAACAAGACCGCGCAACGATAGGAGAAACCGGGAATATGACAAAGGGTGACTCAGGTTATAAGATTGTAACCAACTGAGAAACTGATTTCCGTGAAAGGATACAACCATGGCCCGTGCAGTAGGTATTGACCTCGGCACCACCAACAGCGTCATCGCCACCCTCGATGGCGGCGAACCAACCATCATCCCCAATGCCGAGGGTGGGCGAACCACCCCGTCGGTTGTCGCCTTCAAAGACGACGAAGTACTGGTAGGCGAAGTCGCCAAGCGTCAGGCAATCACCAACCCGGACGGAACCATTCGATCGGTCAAGCGGCATATGGGCACCGATTGGAGCGCCAAGATTGCCGACAAGGAGTACACGGCGCAGGAGATTTCGGCGCGCATTCTTATGAAGCTCAAGCGTGACGCCGAGGCGTATCTTGGCGAAGAAGTCACCCAGGCCGTCATCACGGTCCCCGCCTACTTCGGTGACGCTCAGCGCCAAGCCACAAAGGAAGCCGGCCAAATCGCAGGCCTCGAAGTCCTCCGAATCGTAAACGAACCGACCTCGGCAGCGCTTGCGTATGGCCTCGACAAGAACGAAGAGACTCTGCTCGTCTTCGACCTCGGTGGTGGAACATTTGACGTTTCCGTCCTTGAGATCGGAGAAGGAGTATTTGAGGTCAAGTCGACTGCCGGAGATACCAACCTCGGTGGCGACGACTGGGACCAGGCGATCATCGATTGGCTCGTGAAGAGCTTCAAGAATGATCACGGCGTCGACCTGTCGAAGGACAAGATGGCCGTGCAGCGCCTCAAGGAAGACGCCGAGAAGGCCAAGATCGAGCTTTCCTCGGTATCCGAGACAGAGATCAATCTTCCCTTCATAACGGCCACTTCCGAAGGGCCCCTCCATTTGCAGAAGAAGCTCACCAGGGCCGAATTCCGCAAGATCACCGAAGATCTGCTGGAGCGGACGAAGGCCCCCATGCTCCAGGCCGTCAAAGATGCTGGAATCTCGATGAGCGATATCGGCCATGTGGTCCTGGTCGGCGGTTCTACCCGCATGCCGGCCGTGGCGGAACTCGTCCAGGAACTGTCCGGTCAAGTACCACAGAAGGGTGTCAACCCTGATGAGGTAGTCGCCGCCGGAGCGGCCATACAGGCCGGGGTGCTCAAGGGTGACGTGAAGGACATTCTTCTACTCGACGTAACGCCTCTGACCCTCGGCATAGAAACCCGCGGCGCCGTCATGACCAAGATGATCGAACGCAACACGACCATCCCGACCCGCAAGTCTGAAACGTTCACCACGGCCGCTGACAACCAGCCGGAAGTGGAAATCAACGTTCTTCAGGGCGAGCGGACGATGGCGACAGACAACAAGAGCCTCGGCAAGTTCACCCTGACCGGAATCCCGCCGGCGCCGGCTGGTATGCCCCAGGTCGAGGTCACATTTGACATCGACGCCAACGGCATCGTGGCCGTCTCGGCCAAGGATCTCGGGACGGGCCGTGAGCAGCAGGTAACGATTACCGGCGGAACCGCTCTGTCTTCGGAAGAGATTGACAAGATGGTCAAAGACGCCGAAGCGCACGCTGAGGAAGACGCCAAGCGCCGTGAACTGGTGGAAACCCGTAACCAGGGTGAGCAGATGGTTCGCCAGACCGAGAAGCTTCTCGAGGAACAAGACGAGCAGCTGCTCGACGACGAGAAAACAAGCATCGCCGCCGCGCTCGATGAACTCAAGGCAACGGTCGCCGACGAATCGGCAGAATCGGAGAGTATCCGGTCCAAGATCGATGCGGTCATCACCGCCAGCCAGGCCCTGGCCCAGCGGCTCTATACACAGGCTCAAGCCGAAGGCGCCGCCGGGAGTCAGTCTGACCAGGAGATCGACGATGAAGATGTTGTCGAGGCGGAGATCATCGACGAAGAGAACGAATAATGCCGAGCCCGCACGACGAGGCGACTGACAATGTCGCCGAGCCGACCGACGTCGAAGTTGTCGATGACGTCGAGGTAATTCAGGCCGATCTGGTCGAGGTCGAGGCGGCCGAGCCGCTTCCCTTCGACGTACCCGAGGACCCGGCGGAGGCGAATGAGGTTCTGACCGCCGCCCTGCGCCAATCACTGGCGCAGGAGGCGGAGTTCCTCGATCGCTGGCAACGATCGGCAGCCGACTTTGAAAACCTGCGTAAACGAAGCCTACGCGAGCAACAGCAGGTTCGATCGGTCGCCGCCGAGCGGGTCGTTGGCGCAATGCTGCCAACGCTCGACAGTTTTCAAGCGGCGCTCGACCTGCCGGCCGAAACCGACAACGAGAAGAAGCTGCTGGCGGGCATGGAAGCGACCTACCTCCAGCTTATGGACGTTC
>JAOUMT010000214.1 GCA_029881355.1 Acidimicrobiia bacterium
CGCTGAAGGGCTATGACCCCGAGGGCCAGTTCTCCGACCGCCTCGGCCAGTCGTGCTTCGTCGATCGACCCACTCGCCGATCGGATGGCCGCCGCCTCTTCTCGGGCCGCCGCCAATTCTTCGAGCACCTCCCAGCGTTCGCTGGTCTGCTTCTGGCGAACCTGGTTGATCTGATCGTGCTGATAGATGTCGAACATCCAGTTCAAAAGTCCCATGTCGTTGACCTCCTGAAGGTGAGACTCGCGGCTCCGGTATGGGTTCCGTTCCTGCGCTTGGAATCAGTCGTTGGCTTCTCGGACTACGACGAAGGATTCGTTCTCGAACCACAAACCGTCATGTTGCTCCAAGGCTTGTTCTGTGGCGTCGATGTAGGCGGCCCCGGATCGCATGACGTCGCTCGTACGCTCATCGTCGATCTGGGCGACATACACCGCAGCGTTCCAGGCGGCGATCAGCATGGACGTTCCGATGCTGCTCTCGGAATGCTCCGGCAGGTGGTGGAGCCCGTAGGTGAACAACGAATCCGTGTCGTCGTCGGACTCGATGCGGATCGGCAGCGATGACTCGTTGAGTCGATCAATGATGGCCTGGCGCGGGCTGGCGAACGGTTCTTCGCCTGGCCATATGGCCCGAATGATGTCCATGCCGGGATCCCGACCGGTGGCCTGGACAACCACCATCCGACCGCCGGGGGCAAGGGACTCCGCGAGCGGCGCCAGCACCTTGTCCACTTTGAAGGCGGCACTCGCCCGACTGCGATAGGGCTGGGCAGCAATGACGAGGTCGTAGTTCCCTTCCAACTCGCCTCCCTTGGGGATGAGGTGCTCAAGAGCGAACGCATGGTCCTGCCGGTAGAGCACCAGCACCGTCGGATCAACATAGAGCGGGTTACCGGTCGTAGGAGACAGTTCGGTCTGCCATCCATCAGCCACCAGATCGCCAAGGTCGCGTAGTTGTCGACCGAACTCGTGAGCGGTCGTGCCGTCGAGCGCGATATCGTGCCACTTGACCTGCCGGCCGGCCGAAGGTCGTAGCCACGGGGCTTCGCGGTAGTACATGTTGGTGACGATTACCACAGTTTCGGGATGCTCAGCGAAGCGAGTGTGCAGCTTCATCAGGCTGAGCCGGGTGTCCTCCATGCTGATCTCTTTGCCAACGATGACAAAAGGGATGGTCGGGTAACGGTGGTGCATCTCCTCCAACACCTGGTGTAATACCGTCGCATCTCCCATGCCGGCGTCGAAGACGCGCAGAGCGGGTGGTGAGGGCGACAACAATTCGAGTTCCCGTCCGATTCGCTGGGCGATTCGGTCCTTCTCGTTCGTTGTGGTCACGAACAACAGATACTTCTCCCGATTGTCATAGAACCGGAACGGGTGCTCCGGTGATGTCTGGTCGGGCGAGGTCTGCTCAGGTGATGTCATTGCGCCATTCTGACCGATTCTGGGACGCGTGTTTCAAACGCGTCGTCGGCACGGATGTTTCGCCCATCGATCCCGTGGGTATAGACCACCAAGCCCGCAGTCGGGTAGCGAACCCAGAGGACCAAGGAACATGGCAGACGGAACTACCTTCAAATTGACCAAGTTGATAGGCGAACCTCGGCGATGACGGATCTGTTGACCGACTGGCAGGTGACCGTCGAGGTCGCACTCAAGGTCGAACATCAACTAGGTCCCGAGCATAGAACCGGGTCGGGTCAGGGTCCGATCGGGTCGATCACTCGGCCGTGTTATTCATCCGACTTCGGTACGCGCCGTTTCGATCTTCTCGGTTGTGAGTCGGGGACGGGCGAAGGCAAACAGCACCACCTGGAGGCCGGCAGCGACGAGCCAAGGTGTCCGCAGCGCCAGGTCGCGGCTGGCAACCGTTTCGGTTATCGCCACGATGAGTCCGCCGGCGACGGCGCCGATGGGCATCATGCCCCAGGCGAAGAACCGGTAGACGCTATTGACCCTGCCGAGCAGACGGTCGGGAATGATGGTCTGGCGCAGGCTTACGGTGATCACGTTCCACAGCACCGCCAGGCCGGAGAAGATGGCAAACATCAACCAGGTGATGGGCCACCACGAGGTCACGCCGATGACGGCCGAGGTGACGGCGCCTCCCATGAGCGCCAGGCCCAGCGACGCGCCCGACCCGATCCGTTTCGAGACGTAGGGGGCGGCCCAACCTCCGACGATGCCACCGACGGCTGCCCCGGTCCCGAGAATGGCGAAAACGGTTGGGCTGACTTTGAGGACTTCTTGAGCGAAGAGAACAAACACCGCGAAAGAGATCATCCCGGCCATGTTCAACAAGCCGAGAATGATGGCCATGGGTCGCAGGAGATCATGTTTCCACAGCCATCCGAATCCCTCCTTGAGTTCGGTCACCCATGAGGTTCGTTCGCCGACCACTCTTGGCTCAGGAGTTGACAGCGGTCTGATGAGCGCGACCAGCGCGGCTGCGACCGCAAAAGTCGCCGCGTCGACGAAGAAAGGAACCGAGAAGGCTGCCACCAGCAGGAGGGCTCCGAGGGGTGGGCCGATGAAGTTATTGGCGACCTGCTCGACGCTCCAGAGGCGACCGTTGGCTTTTTCAAGGAGCTCTTTGTGAACGACAGCCGGCATAAACGTCTGGGCGGAGTTGTCGTGGATAACTTCGGCCATCCCCAGCAGGAATGCGGCGAGGAGGACGACGGCATAGAGCGTTAGATCGGTGGTTATCGTGATGGTGGGGTCGCCGACTTGATTTGGTCCTGGTAGTACGCCTTGCTTGGCCAGGACCGCCAGAGCCACTCCGATGGTCATGATCGTACGCAAAATGTTGGCTCCAACCATGAGCAAACGGCGGTCGTATCGGTCGGTGATTACTCCAGCGGGAAGGCTGAAGATGAGCCAGGGGAGGCGTTGCACAACGGCCACCAACGAGATGAGGAGGGGTTCGCGAGTGATTGCCGACGCCAGCCACGGGTAGGCGACGGCCCCGATGCCATCGCCCAGGTTTGAAATGACGCTTGCACCAAACAGCTTGAAGTACCCGGCACCGAACTTCAGGTTTCTGGTCGACGTTTCTTCCATCCGGGTAACCCTCGACGCCCCCAACCGCCCTGTCAAGAACCAGACGAGTGTGCTTACGGTTCGTTATATCGAGCCTGGATGCACACTCGTCCAGCGACCCGCCGACCCGTGGCAAACGAGTGTGCTTACGGTTCGTCATATCGAGCCTGGATGCACACTCGTTCGGGGTGTGTCAGGAGAACTGGGTGACGGGTTTCGGCTGGAGGACGCCATCTACCCACAGATCAACTCTCTCGTTGTAGAAGCACACCAGGCCAGCAATCTTGGCCGATTCGGCTACCGGAAATGAATAGCCCCACACGAGGTTCTCGTGCTCTCCGTATGACCAATAGCTGGCGTTGCCCTTGTAGGGGCATGCCGTTGTAAGGTGGGTTGGCGTCAGCAGATCCATCCGAACGTCGGCTTTCGGAAGGTAATAGCGGGTCGGAAGACCGGTCTCGAGCAGCAACGTTGGGTGGGTGCTATCTGCCAGGGTGACTCCATCGACGTCGATCCGGATGTGCTTGCTCGAGTGGAGGGTGTCGATCCGATGATAGGGACTGCGGGCATGGACGAAGACCTCTTCGTTCTCTTCGAACCAGTGATCCATCGCACCCCACTCGAACCGGGTGGCATCGCGTATCTGGGCGACTGGACTGTCGGGGTATCGCAGCGCCGCGTCGGGGGCGAGTCGGTCGGCGACCCGCACGTTGAACGCTGAACCCGACCCCAACGCCTCATGCGGTTCGATGTCCGCCGTCGCTTCGAGCACTTCTTCGGTCACGTCCTGGTTGGGAAAGTAATAGGTCGGGTAGTAGGGCCGTTCCCAAACGAGCAGAGGATGAGAATCGGCCACATACCTCCCGTTGAACATGACACGTACTCGTTTGGGGCTTTTTTCTACGCGAACATCGGACATGTGAACTCCTTGGCGCCTGTCTGACTGCCAACGCTTCGGCAGGCGAGAAGATTCCGGGTCAGGTCACCGCCGCGCGGTCTTGGTATTTGGCGTGTTGCCATTCGTTGGTGGCGAGAACCTCCACCAAATGTCCAACGGCATCCCATATGTCGACATGGCGCACATACAACGGAGCGACGCCGAATCGGGCTATGTCGGGGTTGCGGAAGTCGCCGATCACCTGTCGGTCGATCAGGGCGCGGACCACGGCGTAGGCGGATGGATGCCGAAAGCTCACCTGGCTGCCACGTCGGTTGGAATCTGTGGGTGTGACCACTTCCGCCGACGGCACCTGGTCGCTGAGTAGCTCAATGAATAGGCCGGTCAGCGAGAGTGATTTCGCCCGCAGGTCTGCGAGGTCGATTCCGTCAAACACGTCCAGCGCGGCGTCGAGGCCAGCCAGCGACAGAACGTGCTGAGTACCGATCCGGGCCCGGTCAATGCCTTCGTGCGGTTCGAACGTCAGAGACATGTCAAACGGGCGGGCGTGGCCCCACCAACCGGTGATCGGGTTCGCAAAGTCGGCCTGGCGGTCCGGCGACACGTACACAAACGCCGAGGCTCCGGGTCCGCCGTTGAGGTACTTGTATCCACATCCGACGGCGTAGTCGACGCCACATTCGGCGAGTCGCACGGGGAAAGCTCCGGCTGAGTGAGCGAGGTCCCAAATGATCTCCGCTCCAGCGACGTGG
>JAOUMT010000215.1 GCA_029881355.1 Acidimicrobiia bacterium
ATTCCCGAACGTAGCGTTGTAGATACCACCGCCGCCCGAGGTTGCCGTGTTGCCGGTGATCGTTGAATCGATAACCGTCATCGACCCGCTGCTCCAGAGACCACCACCTTCCGATGCCGAGTTGTTGGCTACGACAGTATTGACAACGGTCATGGTGCCAAACCCGCCCAAGCCTCCACCACGACCTGATGCTGAGGAGTTGCTCGTGATGATCGAGTCCCGAACCGTGATCGTGCCACTCGTATTGTTTACAAAAATCCCGCCCGGATTCGCTTGACCTGTGATTGATGCACCTGTGACCGTAAACCCGTCCAGAGTGAGGTTGCCGATGTTGACGGTGACGATATTCGTATTGCTCGCCGGAGCCTGAATCGTCGTGACAGCCGCACCACCGGTTGATTCGATCGTCAGGGTCTGACTGCCAACAAAGACCGACTCCGCATAAGTTCCCGGTCCAACGGTTATCACGTCACCGCTGGGTGCAGCAACGCTGACCGCTGCTTGGATGGTGGTGAAATCGCACCCGGATGCACACACAGTGATCGTAGCGGCGCGGGCGACTTCGGCGGGGGTTGCCACGAGAAACGTGGTCAGTGCGGTTACTAGGGCGAGCGCGGAGCTCAGGCTACGACGACGAAAAACAGAGCCTCCCCAGCCCATAACGGTGTCCCCCATAGATCGGTGTTACTTCGAACCTACTGCATCACCAACGGTGAGTGCAACCACTTTCTGCGTTGGCTCAGAGTCGGTAAGTAGTAACTAGTCATCCCGTCACTTACGTGAATGGACCTCAATCAACCGGCATCCAGAGTCGATACATCAAATAGACGACAAGATTGGGGATGGGGACATGACTCATCGATTCATCGTCAGAGATGGCGATCTATTTCAGACCTATGTTGGCGAAGTAGTGCTGTGGGGCCAGGATTCGGTCACGGTGTATACAGTCAACGAGGACGAACACGGCCATTCACTGGTCTGCTTCCCCTCCGAGACCATCGCCCAACACGACGTTCTTGTTTCCTAATCAGGTCGTCCCCCGACCACCGGCGACTAGAGCGGAGTAGGCGGAAGCCGGTGACGTCCTTCCTGGACGCCGATGACCGTGGCGCCCGACAGGACCAAACCCGCTCCGGCCACAATCGCCAGCGACGCATACGCTCCCGCGTCGGCGAAACCGCCTCCCACGAGTGGACCAAACGACCGCCCAACGGCCATGTACGCCTGAGCGTCGCCGGCTCGTTCCGAAGGGTCGAGTGATCGTTCGGACAACATCACCATCACGCCAGGAACAGCCATCCAGAAGGCAAACCCCCACCAGATCATCCCCACGAAATACCACACGGCTGATCCACCCAAAATGGTGAGCATGGCTGCCGGACCGGTCGTAGCCATCCACCATCCCGGCCGTTTGTGGCGGGTGGCCAGTCGCGCGCCAATCAAGCCGGCCAGGGCGTTGAAGCTGTAGCCAAACGAGATGGCGCGCGGCGACATGTCCAGCAAGGTTTCTGCCGCAGTGGCCGTAAAGACAAACAAACTCGATCCAGCTAGAGACAACAGCAGGAGCGAGAGGAGCAGCACAGGGTTCGACCTAGATCGACTCACCCGCCCCGGACGCTCCGGGGTGCGGATCTCTCCGACTTTCATAACCACCGCCGGGAGCGCAATGGCGGTCAGAAACCCATAGACCCACTGGTCGCCGCGTTCGGCGAAAAACGCCAGAATCGGCGAGCCAACGAACGCTGTCATCGGCCCCGCCGCCGATATCGATGCCAGCGAACGGCGGTCGCCCATTGCTTCGGCCCACACGATCCATGTGATGGTACCGGCAGCCGCTCCAGCAACCACCCGCAGACCGATCAACATCCAGAATACGGACATGAATACGGAGGCGAGGTTGGCCAGCAGAAAGACGATCGCCGCGATCCGCAGAAGACCTCCGGACGGAGCTCGAAACTTCGGGAGCGCGAAGCTGAACACCGCAAAGGCAGAAACTTGTGCTACCGAGATCAAACCGGCCGCTCCTTCCGAGACGCCATAGCGAGCGGCGACCTCAGGAATCAGAAAAGGAGTTGCCGCGAACATCGCCGCCAACGCCACAGCGGCGGCCACCACCGATATCGGGGCATTGGGTCGTACCGCATAGGCGAGGCGAGTAGGCGTGAACAAGCGGCCAGTATGGTCGAATGCGATGCCCCGACGGCGCCTTCTCGCTGTCCAACCGACCACACCTCGAGAGCCAATCGACCATACTAAGAAACGGCACGAGGAGGAGCACTACATGTCGAACGCTCGAGTACTTGAAGCAACGGCTCTAAAGAAGTCCTTTGGCGACATCCACGCTGTACGCGGCGTCACGTTTCATATCGAGGTGGGCGAAACCTATGGATTGCTCGGCCCGAACGGCGCAGGGAAAACCACCTCGATCTCCATGGTGAGCGGTTTACTCCAGCGTGATGGCGGCGAGGTGCTGCTCGACGGCGAGTCGATGACGACCAGATCACTCGGCCCCAAGCAAAACGTCGGTCTGGTTCCTCAAGACCTGGCCATCTACCCGGACCTAACCGCCCGCGAAAACCTGCGTTTCTTTGGGCAGCTGTACTCCATGCCGAAGGCCGAACTCACCAAGCGCGTTGACGAAGTCCTCGAAGTGGTCGGACTGGCCGACCGGGCCGACGACCGGTCCTCCGAGTATTCAGGCGGTATGAAGCGTCGCCTCAATATCGGCATCGGACTCCTTCACCGCCCCAAGCTCCTCGTGCTGGATGAGCCGACGGTGGGCGTCGACCCTCAATCGCGCAACGCCATCCTTGAGTCCGTCGAACACCTGTCGAGCGAAGGCATGGCGGTCCTCTACACAACGCATTACATGGAAGAAGCCGAGCGCCTCTGCAACCGGGTAGGGATCATCGACCAGGGTGAGATCAAAGCCGAAGGCACCCGCCGCCAACTCGTCGAGTTGGTCGGCCAACAGGATCTCATTCGCATTTCTGCAACCGGAGTCCCCGATGCCGCACTGGAGGACCTCCGTCGGCTTGGGGGCGTCGACAGCGTGTCCCCGGCAGATGGCACGCTCGAACTCCTCGTCTCCGATGCCGGGGCCCTGCTACCGGAAGCGATGAGGGTTCTCGGGTCCCATCAGGCAAGCGTGTCGGCGGTTTCGGTACAGGAACCCGACCTGGAAGCTGTGTTCCTCCACCTCACCGGCAAGGCGCTGCGGGATTAGTCATGCGACACGCCTGGACCATTGCCAAGAACGACCTCTCGCTGCGAGCCCGGGACCGGTCGATCTACATTATCGGCCTCGTCGCTCCGCTGGCTTTGGCGTTCATATTTAATGCCGTATTCGGTGGCGGCATCAGCGACGTCGGCGAGACGATCACCTTTGAGGTCGGGATCGCCAACGTCGATCAGGGCCCGATCGGAGCAGCCTTCGAGGATGTGATCGATTCGATTGCCAGCGATGGGCTGCTCGAGGTGACGACCTTCGACTCGGCGCAAGCCGCCCGTTCAGCAGCTGACGACGGAACCGTCGGAGCGGCCTTCATACTCCCGGAAGGCCTATCGGACGCGGTGCTCGGCGGCGCCGACGCCACGATCGAAGTGGTCGGAAATGTCGATGCGCCAACCACCACGCAGGTCGCCTCCTCGATCAGCGAACAGTTCGGCATCGGGGTTCGCACCGCCAATCTGTCCGTGGCGACCGCCATGGCCAGTGGCGCGCTGAGCCCCGAGGAAGCATTCGCCGCAGCAGGCGAGGCAGGCACGGCAGATCCCGCCATCGAGGTGGGATCGGTTGAAGCCGCCTCCCGCCAGTTGGACTCGGCTGCCTACTTCGTCGCCGGTCTGTCGATCTTCTTTCTCTTCTTCATCGCCGGTATGTCCATCACGTCCATGCTCGAGGAACGTCGGGAGGGCACTCTGTCGCGTCTTCTGGCCGCTCCCATCAAGCGCCAGTCCATCGTGGCCGGCAAGTCATTGGCGAGCATCCTCATCGGCCTGGCATCCATGACTGTCCTCGTGATCGTGTCGTCGCTGATCATGGGAGCCGACTGGGGACCACCGGTGGGAGTCGCCATGCTGATCGTGGGAGCGGTACTCGCCGTCACCGCATTGATGATCGCCGTAGGTTCGTTCGCCAAGACCCCGGAGCAAGCCGGCAACCTCCAGTCAATTGTGGCCGTCACCCTCGGAATGCTGGGGGGGACGTTCGTTCCCATCGCCCAGGAGGGCTTCCTTGCCAAACTGTCGCTCATCACCCCCAACGCCTGGTTCATCCGTGGGCTCGGCGATCTGACCGGTGGCGGGATCAGCGCCGCGTTGCCCGCGGTGTTCGTGCTGTTAGCCATCGCTCTGGTGGCCGGGTCCATCGGGTTGATCATTGCCGGAAGGTCGCTCCGTCTATGAGCAAAGTCCTCGCAATCGCCCGCGTCAACCTTCTGCGATTCCTGCGCGACCGATCGACCGTGTTCTTCGTATTCGTGCTTCCGATCGGGATCGTCATGCTCATCGGGGCCCAGTTTGGTGGCGACTTCTCACCGCAACTCGGCTTGGCGAACGGTGGCGGCACGGTGGCCGACGACATCGTCGCCCGCCTAGAAGCCGAAGGCTCCATCAAACTCGTGCAATACGAGTCCGAAGAAGACCTCCTCATCGCAGTGGAGCGGGGTCAGCTCTCGGCGGGCGGCCC
>JAOUMT010000216.1 GCA_029881355.1 Acidimicrobiia bacterium
CCGACGGGCAAGAGGTACGTATCCGCTTCCCAGCCGAATTCGCTCGCTCCCGCCATCACGGTCACATCAAGAAAGGCCGACGTGTCTCCAAGCTCGGCAGCGATGACCGCCGAGACACCCACGATCAATTCGTCTGGGCGGCGGGGCTCGATGATCACCGAGTACGGGGTGCCATCAAGCAACGCGCCGACGATGGAAGCGTTGCTGTCTCGTTCCGGAACCGTCGGATCGGCACCTGGCAGCGAGGTCGTCGACGCCACGGTGTTCGACGTAAGGGTGGACGCCATCGGTTGGTCGTCGATCGTGGTCGGCACCGTTGCGCTCTTACATGCAGTCGCCAACGCCAGCAGGGCGATGATTTGCGTCAGGCGGGATGCCCGTTTCATTGGCCTGAAGATACCTGATCAACCCGGTGATTTAGGTGGACTGGGCCGAGGATGAGGTAGTCGTTGACTTCAACAACCATGAGCTCACGTCGAGCTACGAACTAGCCGAAGTGAGGGCTCTTCGGGAGATGCCTCTCACTCGCCACCTGGCTGAATTGGCCCCCTCAGCAACGACAAGGTACGCAATCTGATATCGGCCAAGCAAGCGCACGCGCCAAGCGGCAGACCTCGCAGCGGAAGGATCAGGATCGAAGGCCACGTTCATAGGCATCCCACGGAGGGCATTCTTGGGGCCTTAGTCCCAAAGCTTCGAGGAAAACCGGTAGGACGCTGCCATTTCCGTCGATTGCGTCTTCATACGAAAGCGGTCTGCATTCGGGAAAGAACGCCTCGATGGCACGATCATCCACCAACCACGAATCGGGACCGTAGTCAAAGATGCTCGTGACGCTCCGCCGACGATGACCGAAATTCGCAAAGAGTGTGGAAGTTTGTCGAATCCAACTCTCCATCCAATCCGAGGGATTCCTGAAGAAGACCAACGAGGTGACTTCGAACTCGGCGAAAACCAATCGAAAGACCTCTTGCTCTGCGGGGGTCCGGAGAAAAGAGAAGGCTTCGGCCGACACAACTAGCGCGTCACCCTCGGTATTTGCCAGGATCCGACCGAACTCCAATGCGTCTCGTCGTTGTTCGGCCGGTTCGGTTGGATGCCCCCGGTTTCTAGCCAGACGATAAGGCGTATCGAGATCCGGCCTGATCACGCTATGCGCTATATCGACACAGTTTGTAGAGGGAATTCCAGAGCTGCTCGGTCCGAGACTGTGCGTGACAACCTTCAGCCCCTCAGACATGAAGAAGCTGTCGTTATCAGCGAGATAGCGTTGGATCGACGTACTTCCCGTCTTGTGCTTGCCAGCATGCAAGAAGAGCTGTCTTTTCACAGCCAATTCGCCCCCCGTTGCATCTGCTTGAAGATACTGGATCAACGCATAATTCTATGTAATAGTCGCCCGCATCAAGCTAGCGCAGCGATCCCCGACAAGCGCCTTGACGGTCGCTGGATGATTTGCCATAATCGAACATATGTTCGATAGTGAAGAAGACTTTGACCAAGGGACAAACGATGACGTGCTGGCCATCGCCGCCACGGCGTTGGCCTGGGCCGAGGACGAAGTAGTCGTTGACTTCAACAATCATGAGCTCACGTCGAGCTACGAACATCTCCGGATGCTCGGAGACCTCTTTCATGCTCAGGCGCGGCGCCGTCTCGCCGTCGTGGACCAACGACAGTCGTACAAGACCGACGGGTATACCTCGACGACGGCGTACCTGAAGCACCGATTTCGAACCACGGGCGGTCAGGCCATGCGACAAGTGGCAGAGGTGCGTGCTCTGCAAGAGATGCCACGGACCCGCCAACTCGCCGAGTTGGGACGACTGAGCAGCGATCAGGTGCGGACACTGATCTCAGCCAAACAGGCTGCTCCCGACCAATTCGCGGCCGACGAAAAGGAACTGTGCGACATTGCCGAAACCCTGGAGTGGGTGGCCGATCTCCGGAAAGCCACTGCCTACTGGCAGCAGGCGGCAGCTCCGTTGCCGTCTTATCCGAGCCTGGAAGACCAGCGAAACGCATCGTATCTTTACGTTGCGCGGACATTCGAGGACATGGTCAAACTCGATGGTCTTTTCGACCCAGAACGCGGCTCTCAACTCATCGAGGCGATCAAGGCTGCGACCCCAACCCCCATCGAAGGTGAGCCGTCTACGCCAGCGCACCGTCGAGCCACCGCCCTGTTCGATCTGGTGATCTCAGACGGCGAACGGCCCGCCACCCCAACGATGCTTGTCCACGTGAGCGCCGAATCACTGACCGACAACTACCCGCATTTGGCTGAGATCGGCCGGGAGGTGCTCGAGAAGTACTCCGTCGATCGACTCGCCTGCGATGCGGACTTCCGAAGGATCGTATTCGGACCGAGGTCGGAAATCATCGACGTCGGGCGCAAGCTACGTCTCGTCACGAAACCGATGCGCGATGCGATGATCGCCAGGGACCGGCACTGCGCCTTTCCGGGCTGTGATCGTCCGCCCGAATGGTGCGATGCCCACCACATCATCCCGTGGTGGGAAGGCGGGCCGACCTCCACCAGCAACATGCTCCTGCTCTGTCGCCACCACCACTCACTCATACACGCCGGCAAGTTCATATTGCGCGGCAGCGGCCACGAACCGAGGTTCTACCGATCCAACGGAGAGCCACTCGACCGAATCGAATTCCTCGATACGGGATAGCGATTCGGGCTCATCCAGAGCCGAGGTCGAGCTTCCAGTTTCGAGAAGTGGACTGCAGTTGCTGAACCGGGAACCTGCGGAACTTCCGCCAACCCGGTAGTTTCGAAGTATCCAGACGGAGGTGAACCACGCTCCGAGCGTATGATCACGCCACTGACTACGACCGAATCAGTCGATTCTTGATCGAGATCTATCGGCCTGGCGAAGTGCTGACCAACTGGCTGCAGCCGCGATGGGAGTACCTGCACCACCACTCAATGTCAGACGGCCTGCCGTTTGAGCGCTGCGGTATCGCCGAACAAGACGGACAGATCGAAGGGTTCATACACTTCGAAGACAACCCCACGTTCAACTATCTGCAGATCCGCCCCGGACATGAACGAGCCACCGACGACCTGCTCGACTGGGCGCAATCGCACCTGGGTGGGCGCTCTGCTGCCATCGGTCGGAAGGTGCTCGGCCTCTATGTGAGCGACTGGGACAACTACCTCGAACAGCGAGTCGCAGAACGAGGCTTCGAACCCCAACCGGACACGGTCGAAGAACATGCCCGTTATCAAATCGACAAGCCGATCACCGAACCACGATTACCGGACGGATTCCACCTGCAGAGTCTCGCCGACGACAACGATCTTGAGAAGATCAACCGGGTTCTGTGGCGTGGCTTCGGCCACGTCGGCGTCCCACCGGCCGAAGAAGTCGACCACCGTCGTCGCGCCCAACAGGCACCGAACTTTCGCAAGGACACCACGATCGTGGCAGTCGCACCGGACGGAGAGTATGCGTCATACGCCGGAATGTGGACGGTGCCAGACAACAACGTCGGCTACCTCGAACCCGTCGCAACCGACCCGAATTATCGACGAATGGGACTCGGCAAAGCGGTCGTCCAAGAAACGCTGCGTCGGGTCGCGGCCGAATACATCCGCACCGTGTGGGTTGGATCAGGTTTGGCGTTCTACCAAGACATAGGATTCAGCATCCAAAACCGCTCCCGCCTGTGGATCAAAGGGCTACAAGCCCGCTGATCAACCCAGGTCGTTTCGTCCTCGCTCGCCGACTGGCCCCGACCACAGCTTCCGCTCATGGTCAGACCGGATCTGCCGATAACCGGCGCATGGCGGTCAAGAAAATCAAACTTCGTTATCCGGGTAAGTGCTCGACCTGCGCTGTCGATCTCGCCGAGGGTACGTTCGTCTGGTGGAACTCGAGCAGCAAAGCCACAACATGCGTGATGTGCGCGGCCGATGTCGGGTTGGTGACCGGAGATCCCTTCAGCCCCCCGGCGACGCGTGACTCCAAAGCGGGCGCATCTGCCGTGGACGAGTACATTCGACGAGCCGGCCCGCCACCCGACTCGACAACTCTCCGAGTCGTGAACCGTGCCTTGACTCCGCAATCAACCACGGCGTGGCTGAAAGGAGCGATAGGAGAGGCCGGCGTTGCTCGTAGGCTCGACTCTCTCCCACAGATTGTGGCAATCCATGACCGCAGCGTTCCGGGTAGCCGGGCCAATATCGACCATGTGGTCGTTGCCCGATCTGGTGTATGGGTTGTGGATGCCAAGAACTACTCGGGAAAACTCGAGAAGCGATCCACCTCGACGGGTCCGAGTCTCGTCGTCGGCGGCCGAAATCGCGATCGTCTGGCGGCCGGAGTGCGCAAGCAGATCGCGGTAGTCGAAAAAGCATGCGGCGGGATGGCTGACGTACGCGGTGCTCTGTGTTTCTTCGGCGTCGAGGCCTCGTTGCTCTTCAGACCCTTCTGTACTGGCGGTGTAGCCGTCCATACTCTTCGTACGCTCACCAAAGCATTGGGGCAACCCGGCGACCTCGACTACCGCACCAGATACCGAATCATCAACCAACTCGACGCGGAACTGCGACCGGCGTCAGGATCTTGAGGAGCGTAGCTCGCGACAAGAGGTTCCTACGACGACGCCGAGGTGTAGCTGTTGATGCCGGCCTTCCACACCACTCTCGACAGGAAGGCGAAC
>JAOUMT010000217.1 GCA_029881355.1 Acidimicrobiia bacterium
GTAGCTAGCCGGACTTACGGAGCTTCCACACGATCTCAGACGGGTAACGCTTGGCCCATTCTGCAGGGACCGCGAAGGGGATTCCTGTGGCCGTTTCTGGTGCCTGCAACTCACGAAAATCGAGGACTTCCAGGCCCGATGTCCTAAAGAGCGAAAACCAGTCGGAGATGGCCAGGTTGAACTCGACACCTCCGGGATCGATCTCGACGTCCGACCAATCGAAGATATGTTGACCGAAGTAGGGCCGAACCAGCGTGTAGTCGGCCGCCGCGCCATTCAGGGGATAGCAAGTCGTCACCATGGGTGAGTTGGTCAGGAACGTCAGGTGACCACCGGGTTTGAGCAATCGCGCGGCTTCCGGTACCCATCGGTAGGGATCGCACCACAGGGCCGCACCGTATTCACTGGTGGCGAAGTCGAAGGACCCGTCCGGATAAGGCACATGCTCGGCGTTCCCATGAATCCACTCGATCTGTGACCCGTACTCGGTCGCCAGCCGCCGGGCGGTGGCCAACTGATTCTCGGCCATGTCGATACCGACCACCGACGCCCCGCGGCGCTCCATCCAACGAGACACGTAGCCGGTGCCGCACCCAAGCTCAATAGCCCGCAACCCCTCCATCGTCGAAGGCAAGAGCGACACGTCGGCATCACCAATCCCCCATTGTCCCCATTCGGGGACCTCCGCTGCCCACGACTTCTCACCGGCCACTACCCAGTTCTCGGCGTCCTCGTTCCAGGTCTCACGATTCAGCGCAACATAATCAAGATCCTGCTGGACCATATTTTTCACCTTCCGGGCATGCCGACTATCGCGGTAGGTCCGGTAGTTTATGGCCCTCATGGCTGACGAGATGGACAATTTACTGGCGGCATACCAGTTCGCCGAGGCCGAACAGCTGTTGACGACGCTTCCGGAACCCGAGCAGGAACCAGCCGCCAAACGGCTTTTATTGGCCAGGCTGGCCTGCGAGCCGGCGGCCAGGCGCCGAAGCAACGCCATCCAAGCGGCCGCTCGGAACCACCAGTTCGAAGCGCTCATCGAGTTGCTCGATGACCCGATGACCGCTCCCCTCCTCTCCGTGCTTCCGACCGAACTCCAGGACGCAGCCGAGATCCAATTTGCCGCCGCAGAGTCGTGGCGATCGCGCAAGATCGAAAACCACCAGCGGCGCCTGCGCGAGGCATCTGAGGCTTTGGACGCCTATGACCTGCGGCTGGCCCGATCGCTCATCGGCAGCGTCGAGGACCGATACCTGTCCGAAGAAGGACGCGAAGAGCGGGATCGGTTGTTGCTCGATCTAGAGGCCCGCCACATGGAAGCGGAAAGCCTGGATGCGACCGCCCGGATGCTTGAAGAGGAACTCCGACCGAAACGAACCAAACGTTGGTGGAACCGCGACTAGGCCGAAACCAACGCCACCGGAACGTCGACCACCTTGGCACGCACGTACTCACCGAGACCTTTCGCCTGGGGGTCAAGGCGCAGCGACGAACTCACTCCGTCGCCCATGAGTCCGTGAATCACGAAGTTGACTGCCCATAGGTTGGGAAGTTCGTACCGGTCCACCTCCAGCTGCTCCAACTCTGGCACGATCAAACGCAGCTGATGAATCGACAAAAATTCAGCCAACCACCGGAAGCCGGCCTCGGTCCGTGCATACAGGCCAAGGTTGGCCGACCCGCCTTTGTCGCCTGAACGGGCCCCGACAACCGCTCCGAGAGGCACCGAGACGGTATCGCGGTCGTCGGGCCATCCGACTGCCGGGAGGTTCACCATAAGGGGCGCTCCTGGCATCGGATCGGTTTCTTCCACCAGGAAAAGGCGGTCACCGACGGCAACCGACTGCGTGATGCGATGTCGAGCGATGCTGGTTGGCCAATACCTGGCGAACGGCTGGGCACCCGACGGCGGACCGAGGGCGAACATCCCCGGGATATTGCCCAGCACCGTTTGAGTAGCTGCATTGGCAAAAACCCGCCCCACCATCGCCTCATCAGCTGAGGACACGGACAGTTGCCATAGGCTCACCGCCGATCCGTTGGTCGCGGGATTCGCCTGCTCGGTACCGATGATGGTTTCGTAGACTTCATCGAAATCGGACGCTTCGAACGGAATCATGGCCCAGATTTGTTCGTGCACGAGAGCAGCTTTGAGCTGCTGGTTCAGTCCGGTGATGCCAACGGTCATGGTATTGCGGTAACCCCCGGGCGTGGCCGCCGCCACCTTGAGCGTTTCCGGGGGAGCTTCCCCCCTAACGCCTGAAACCTGAACCCGATCTACCCCAATCTGCTTGAGCTGCACCGTATCAAAACGAGCGGTTACGTCGGGTCCCAGATATGCCGGGCTGCCAATCTCATAGAGGAGCTGACTCACGACCGTCTCGCGGGTCACCGCCCCGCCCGTGCCGGGGTGTTTGCCGATAACGCTGCTCCCGTCGTCTGCGATCTCTGCCCAGGGGAAGCCGGGATATCTGAGGTCGTCTATCTCGTCAAAGAAGGAGTAGTTGCCTCCGGTCGCCTGCATGCCACATTCGATGACATGGCCCGCAACTACCGATCCGGCCAATCGGTCATAGTCATACCGACCCCATCCGTGCCACCAGGCCGCCGTCCCCGACACCAGGGCGGCGTCAGTGACGCGACCGGTCACGACAATATCGGCTCCCTGGTTCAGGGCTTCGGTGACACCCCACCCTCCGAGGTAGGCATTGGCCACCACGAAAGGCTGCCTGGCAGGTTCTCCGGTTTGGGTATTTACGAAGGGTTCATCAGCCTGGAACTCAGTCAGCCGTTCCATGAGGTTGTCACCTGTTATGGACGCCACCACCGGTGCTCGACCTCGCTCGACGGCGACCGCTTGTACCGCAGCCGCACATCCGTGCGGGTCAAGCCCGCCGGCGTTCACGACTACCTTCACACCGCGATCGAGGACCAGCTCGAGGACATCGGCGAGTTGAGCCACAAATGATCGGGCATAGCCACCATCCGGCTGACGTTGCTTCGTTCTGGCCAGAATGAGCATGGTGAGTTCGGCCAGGTAGTCACCGGTCAACACGTCCACGGAGCCACCTTCTAGCTGCTCACGCATGGCGCTCTCCCGATCCCCGTAGAACCCCGAGATGTTGGCAATCCTCACGGGTCGTTTCACAGGGTTCCCTTTCACGTTTCGAACTGTAACCGCAGGAGATGGGAACCTAGGCGGCCTGGCGGCCCCAAAGCGTGCGACCTACCAAGACAACAAAAAACAAAACGACCGGAAGAATGGCCATTGTGGCCGACCCCGATGTTTCGGCGTGATAACTGATGAGCAAGCCCACGAACACGCTCACGGCACCAATCCCCGCACTCGTTGCCATCATCGCCGGTACGCGCCGAACCAGCAGCGCCGCCGTGGCCGGGGGGCCGACGAGCAGGCCAAAGACCAGAAGCGTCCCCACGGTTTGAAACGACCCGACAATCGCAAAGGTGATCAACCCCAGCAGGACGACGTTTGCCAAACCTGGTCGCATCCCAAGCAGTTGCGCTTTCTGATCGTTGAACGCCAACGCGAGGAAGGGCCGGTACATGACAACCGACACGACAAGGGCAATACCGGCCAGCCAGGCCAGGCCCACGACGTCGCGCGGGGTGACTCCCAGGACATCTCCGAACAGCACCGTCGTCAGTTGCGACGCATACGACGCCGACTTTGACAGCACGATTACCCCTAATGCCAACATCCCAACAAACAACAATCCGATCCCCGTGTCCTCGTTGAACGTGGTCTGACGATGCACCAGATTGATGCCGCCGATCATGACCAATGCAGCCAATGCGGCACCAAGCAACACGTTGAAGTCAAACAAGATCGCCATCGCAATACCAGGCACGACCCCATGAACCAGTGCGTCCCCCAAAAAAGACATCCCCCGAATAACCACCCACGTTCCAACGACAGCCATCGCTACCGCCGCCAGTATCCCGCCGACCAGGGCTCGCTGCTGGAACCCCAGCGCAAATGGTTCGAGCAGCCAGACAATCACGAATCCGCCTCTGCAGGAATTGCCAGCCCGGCCACGACACGTTCGGCATCAACCAGAAGAAGCGATGTCAACGAATCGCCAGGCTCTCCCTCGGGCGCAAGGGATTCTGTAAAGAGTTCGACGATCGTGACCGGTTGGGCGGTCTCGCCGGCGATGGCGAGCGCCAACTCATCAGACTCAGTCGTCTCCACAAAGATGGCCGGCACGGAAAGCTCGTCGATAATCCTGATCAATTCGGCGAGTTCAGCCGAAGATGGGTTCGCCAAGGTGGATCCGCCCGGGATGATGACACCAACGACCTCGAGACCGTACCGGTCGGCGAAGTAGCCAATCGAAGCATGATTCGTGACCAGTTTGCGCTGGTCGGCGCCCAAACCACCGATCAGAGTGGTGATCTGGTGGTCGGTTTCGGATAGCTGCTCGGCGTAGGTCTCCGCATTCGCCGACCAGTCGGTCGTGGAGTCCAGCGCCTCCAGCGCGTCAGCTATGAGACGGGTGGCGGCGATCATTCGAACCGGATCGAACCAGATGTGTGGATCGGGCGAACCATCTGGAAAGGACCTGGGGTCGACCGAAGGACCAAGCTCTAGAACCGGCGTCCCGTCCGTCGCCGCATCGTCGAGGGCAGTCGCAATCGACGG
>JAOUMT010000218.1 GCA_029881355.1 Acidimicrobiia bacterium
CCTTATCGATATTGACGCGAAGTACGGCTCGGTGCTGGCTTCACGGGCCATTGTCGAGCTGCTCGGGTAGCGGCTACGAGCCAACCCCCTGACTCAAGCTGATGATCACGACCCCCAGAGTCGACAGTACGACGCTGATGATTGCCACGTGATCAAGATGGTCGTCATGGCGTAGGAACAGTTTTGCGAGCACCATCGCAAAGATGCCCTGGGTTCCCGCAAAGATCCCAACCACCCAGGCGGGCAAGTACCGAAACGCGGTGAACTGGCTCAGCAAGGCACCGGCGGTTGCGATGCCTCCGGTGACGAACCACCAGTTGATCTGCGAAAAATTGGAGCGAATTCGTTCTCCCAGCTGGCCACGGAACAGGTCGATGAGCACGATCAGCGGGAAGGCGCTGGCGGCGCCAATGAACGCACCTCTATACGAGTCGGGATACAGATTGAGGCCGTACTTGCGGAACACGAACGCAGTCCCGAAGAAGATCGGCGCACCCACCGCCACCAGGTAGTACCAGAACGGTGGCCTTTCGTCCGTGATGTTCCCGGTGGATCGTGCTTTGGCGAGGAGCCAGAACCCGATGAGCGTGATTGCCCCGCCGATTCCCTCGATGATCGTGATCGATTCCCCGAGCACGAGCCATCCGCCGATGGCGGCGACGACCGGCGTACCGACCACAAAGCCGCTGGCGCGACTCGGGCCGAGGAGGCGCACCGTTCGCAGAAGGAACGTACGTCCGAGCACGGTGCCGATGATTCCACCGATGATCAAGGCAACGATGCCCTGTTGGTTCCATTCGGGCGGTTCGACGAACAGCGTGGCGACGAACAGTACGACCACATTGACCAACACAGTCATGAAGACGCCATCGTCGTCGGGTCGATCGCGTTGTCCGATCCGCACCAGGATCGACCCGCCGGCGAAAAACAGCGCGGTCAACAGCCCGAAAGCTGGTCCGATCAGCGAGTCAATCATCGACTAGGGGCGGCGCAGTCGCTCACGCACTCCCCAGCTTCTCCGCCAGCCAGGCGAAGCTCGCTGGAGCCCATTCATCGAAGTACTTGAAGGCGCAATGGCCGGCGTCGGCGTAGACCCGGGCTTCTTTCCCGGTGGCCGGCCCGTGCTCAAGCATGAAATAGATATTGCCGATTGGCGCCAGATGGTCGTGTTTGCCGTTGATCATGAGCACCGGCTGGGTGATGTTGTCCAGGATGCCTTGCTCGGACAGAGCCCACGTCTTGAACTTCTCGCGTTCCTCCTCAGCGGTGGTGGGGGAGAAGGAGGGCGGTCCGTCGGGTTCCCCGAACTTCCAGCTGGCCCGGGCGTTGGCGTGGTCGACGAACGCTTCCATTTCCTCGTCGCTCATGACATAACCAAACGGATGGCCGGCGCTGGCGACGACCGCTTTCACCCGATCGGGGATGGTCCCGGCCAGTTGCATCACCGAGTAGCCGCCCCGGCTGATACCGAACGCGCCGATCCGGTTGGCGTCGACGTCGGGCCGGCTCTCCAGATATTCGATGGCCGCGATCCAGGCATCAACCGAGTTGGGCGACCACGGCACCGGGTTCTCGCCCACCCCCGGTCCATCCATAACCAAAGACGCCATTCCGTGATCCAGTGCGTAGTCCGATGCCCATCCGCGATCTTCTTTGAAGACGTCAGCGCCGCACATGATGAGGAGAGCCGCAACCGGATAGTCGACATTCGGTGTGCGGTAGTGACAGCGTATGACCTCGTCCCCATAGGGGATCTCGACGATTTCTACTGGCGGGTCGAGGTGGGCGCATGCTTTGCGATACGCTCGGGCACAATCTTCCGAGATGGCTGCCTTTACATCGTTGAGTTCCCGCGGAAAACGGCCGATGGCGAAGTACGTCTTGGCTTGCAGATAGGCTTGGCGGGCAGCAGGAAAATCACCGCCGGCTTCGAGGCGATCCCCTTCGGCCTCGAACCGGTCGCCGGCCTCCTTCCATACCGGTACCCAGAGATCCTGCGTGGTGCCTTCCAGCTTGGCCACCGTCTCTTTGAGGCCGTCGAGATCGTCGATCATGGATAGCCAGCGCCGGTAGAAACCGCCGTGCTCGACGACAAAAGGGTTCTCTGAGGGGGTAAAACCGAGCGTTGTCGTCATCGTGGGCTCCTTCAATCGTGTAGGTTCTAACCTAGTTATGAAATCGATTGCATAAGTCGCCATTTGGGAGCAAATGTGTTCAATTCAGTGGATACGGACGGTCTCCAGGAGAAATTTGACACCTGGATAGGCTTCGTCGAAGCCAACCACCACGGAAAGAACAACCGGATCAATCCGGAGATCGCCTTCGTACCGCTGAAGAAGCCGCTCAGCGAATCGACGATGGCGCTGGTGACAACTGCCGGCGCCCATCTCGACGACCAGCCACCGTTTCATGTCGCGACGGTCGCCGGTGACGCCGGATACCGCCAAATCCCTCACGACGTCGATCAATCGCGTTTGCGTTTTACCCACACCCACTACGACACGTCTTCTGCCGAGGTTGATCCCAACGTTGTCTTGCCGATCAACCGACTCGATGAAGCCGTCGCTGAAGGCAGGGTCGGTGCGGCTTCCCCGTTCCATGTAGGGATGATGGGGTTCAATCCGGATCCGTCGGAACTACAGGACGTTTCGGGTCCGGCAGTGGCGGCGATGCTGGCCGAGGCGGGCGTAGACGTTGTCATGCTGGTACCCGGCTGACCGATGTGCCACCGGTCCGTGGGACTGGTTCAAGGAGCAATCGAACGGGCGGGTATGCCGACGGTAAGCCTGTCGCTACGACCAGAAATAACCTACGGGGTGGGAGTTTCGCGAGCTGCGTATGTCCGCTTTCCGATGGGTAATCCGTTCGGAGAACCCAACCACCCCGAGCAAGGGCGATTGGTCTTCGGAGCATTGCTCGACTTGTTGGAACAAGCCACCGGCCCCGAGTTCGTGGAGCTCCCGTACCGGTGGCGGCGATGGGAGAAATGGTTATGAGCCCGTACGAGACGATGAGCGTGGCAACCGACGCATTGGAAGCTGGCCTGTACGCCGCGCTTGATGGCTGTGACGCCTATGCGGCAGCGGTCGATGGTCTCCTCGCCAAGGAGATGGACAAGACCGAACCGAACGCGGTAATGATCAAGCGCCTCACACAGTTCAAAGCTCGGGTGACCAAAATCGCCTCCTTCGTCGAAGATGACGCACTCACCGAGTTCGTCTTTCTCCGCGACCGCCTCTTCTCCGTCGACCAAATCGACAAAGGCGAATTCATCTAGGTGTGGCGTGACCTGTCGGTCACAGTCTGACCTGTCGGTCAGTTTGCAGCACGGCTTTGCGGGGCTCGAGATCACCCGGTCGGCTGTTCCATCGGAACGAAGTGGATCGACGGCGCCGATGTTGAGGGGGTTGCGAGATGGAGGTCGGTCCCCCCAACGAGCGCAGCGAGTGTCCGTGGGAAGGGACCCGTCACCAAAGGTGACGGGTAGGGGGGCTCGTTCACTAGAGCGGACGGCTGAAACCTAGGCGGCTTGAGCCTCACGGGGATGACACACCGGGCAGCCGAATCCGCAGTCTGCGATGACTTCGACCACGATGCCCGCCCGCCTGAAGATCTGTTCAATGCCATAGCCAATTTTACCCCGGCCTTGGACTAATGAAACAGATCAGATTGCCGAATAGGCAGCCGTCATGCGGTTGCTCAGCCATTCCTCGGGCTTGAGGATGTAGACGCCACCGTTGACCCGGTCGGTGATAAACACCGTGTGATCGGCGTCGATGAATACGTCGTTGATCTGAACGGCTGGCTGACCTTCGGGCGTGGCTGGCAGGTAGTGGCCGATCTCCATCGGTGCGGTCGGGTCCTCGATGTCATACACCCGGAGTCCAGCGTTGAAATACGTCGCCATGATCAAGGCCTGGCTTTGGTAGGAACCTGGTTGGTTTTCATGGAGGCAATGAGCGCCGAAACGGAGGCCGCGCTCACAGAAGTCGCCCTCGGGGACCGGGCATATGGCCACGACCTGCGGCCGGGTTTCGTCGCTGACATCAACGATCCGGATCATGTGCGGATCGTCGTCGCATCCGTTCGTCACTGCTTCGTCCGTCACCACGACGAGTCGGCGATCAGGCAGCGGGAGACAGGTATGGGTGTGTCCGCCAACGTCCCAATTGAGGCGTGAAATAGTCTTCGGCTCGGTCAGGTCGGAGACATCGAGGATGACCATTCCCGAGTCCCAGAAGCCTGCATAGGCACGGTCGCCGTGTACCAAGGCGTGGTGAACGGATCGCTCTTCGGTGTCTGGCCAGTCTGCTGTCTCTCCGTCGGCCATACCGGGCCACCACCAGCGACCGACTTCAACCGGGTTGGTTGGGTCGTCGAGGTCGATGACGTTCCAGATTCGCTCCACGAACCCGGTTGGTCGGGACGAAACGTAGGCATAGCGACCGCCGGTGTATGAGATTCGATGGACACCCATGCCGGTCGAATCCCAGAATCCGATTTCGGTCGGGGCCAATGGGTCGGTGGTGTCATAGACGGCCATCCCCACCCGCGATGGTGGGCCGCCTCGAAAAGCCTCATGGTTGGTGAGGAGTAGTCCGTCCGCGGCGACCGCCTTGTGGGTGTGGCCTCCATCGGGAGCCGGCCACTGG
>JAOUMT010000045.1 GCA_029881355.1 Acidimicrobiia bacterium
TCGTCGGTACCTTCAACGACTGGTCGCCCGAGACCAATGCCCTGACACGCGAGGACAACGGGTATTGGGCCGGACGGGTCGAGGGTGCCCTGGTGGGTCACGAATACAAGTTTTCGATTCTGGCCGACGAGCCGCTGCTCCGGATGGATCCCTATGTGCGGCAGGTGACGAGCAGCGTCGGCAACGGTGTGATCTATCCCCGTGATGGCGATCCATGGCTGGTGCCGGACGACTACCGGACCCCAGCGTGGAATGAAATGGTCATCTACGAACTTCACCTCGGAACCTTTACCGACCAGCCGGGGGAGGGCCCTGGGAACTTCCAGTCGGCCATTGAGCGCCTGGAGCACCTGCAGCGTCTCGGCATCAATGTCATCGAGTTGATGCCACCCATGGAGTTCGCCGGCGAGCGGTCGTGGGGGTACAACCCGGCTCATCCATTCGCCATCGAGTCGAATTATGGAGGCCCGGACGCCTTCAAACAGTTCATCAAAGCAGCCCACGAACTCGGGATGGCCGTGTTCATGGATGTGGTCTATAACCACTTCGGGCCGTCGGATCTCGACTTGTGGCGATTTGATGGATGGAGCGAAAACGACGGAGGCGGCATCTATTTCTACAACGACTGGCGGGCGCAGACGCCGTGGGGCCATACCCGACCTGATTACGCGCGGCCAGAAGTTCGAGCATTCCTAAGAGACAATGCGCTTACCTGGTTGGAGGAGTATCGCATCGACGGCCTGCGATGGGATGCGACCGCCCATATTCGCAACGCCTGGGGCGGGTCCGATCCCGGCGCCGACCTTGAGGACGGATGGACCCTGATGCAGTGGATCAATGACGAGATCAACGCCCGTCAGCCGTGGAAAGTATCGATCGCCGAGGACCTTCTTGGCGAAGCGGCGATCACCGAACCAACCGAGAATGGGGGAGCGGGCTTCGACGCCCAATGGGACTCTCGCTTTGTGCATCCCATCCGATCAGTCCTCACGATCCGCGATGACCAAAGCCGCGACATGACCGCAGTGGCTCGGGCGATCGATCATCGCTATGGAGACGACGGATTCCGCAGAGTGATTTACACCGAATCACACGATGAGGTAGCCAACGGCAGCGCCCGCCTGCCGGAGGAGATTTGGCCAGGCAACGCAGATGGATGGCACGCACGTAAACGTTCGGCGCTCGGCGCGGCCCTAGTATTCACATCTCCCGGGATTCCGATGATTTTTCAGGGCCAAGAGCTGCTCGAGGATCAATGGTTTCGCGACGACCATGCGATCGACTGGGCGCGACTCGATACGGAGTCCGGGGTCGTGCGCATGTACCGCGACCTGATTGGACTCCGCCGCAACGTCGACGGCCACACGGCCGGCCTCACCGGACAGCACGTGCGCGTCCATCATGTCAACCAGACCGACAAAGTGATCGCCTTCTATCGCTGGGATAAGGGCGGGCACAACGACGATGTTCTCGTCATCGCCAACTTTGCCGAACGGCGCCATGATGCGTACTCCATCGGCGCCCCGGCGGAAGGATTGTGGGACGTCGTCTTCGACGGTGACGCTCCGGTGTATCACGACTCCTACGAAGGATCAGGGGCCACCCGAGCCGAGGCAAGACTCTCGTCACTCGACGGGATGCCCGCGTCGCTTACCGTCGGTCTGGCGCCGTACACGGCAATCATTCTCGCTCGACCTGAATCAGCCGACTGACCTGCCACTTTGATCTGGCGGAGTGTCGATAGCCGCAGGCCACTCGAACCAGTAGAACTTCCACTCCTCGAGTTCATCGAACCTCTTCAGGCGTTCGTGCGCTATTGAGATCTTCGTTCGACCATCGGTCGTTGGATCAAGGGCAATTTGCACCGCGGTGTCTTCGACTCCCAGTCGGACCACTTTGGCGGTCCGGCCCGATCGAAGGACGGTCTCAAAGCCAGGAAACAAATCGGCGCGGGCGTTTCTGTCGAGCAACCACGATCTGAGGGTGTCCGCATCGATCGCGACAGTTGCCGATTCACTGCGGTAAAGGTGCCATCGGCTCGCTGGTACGGGAGCCGAAGGCCGGTGATGCGCTCGTAGCCCACGGTGACGGTCCGGGCCCGCCACGGATCACCGGCATGCTCGTCCACTAGATAGGTCGTGATGGCCGTGTGGCCATCCGCGTGGCCCGACCGGTCGTCGTCGCACCGGATCGGTCTATGCTTTCAGAAGCCGTCAGCTGCTGGCAGAGGAGAGAGCCATTCTCGGATCTGGGCAATGACGTCTGGATCACCAGCGAGGTCGAAGTGGCGTCGCCCGCCCAGCACCACTGACTCCTTCGCCTCAACCGACCGAACTCTTCCGCTCCCGGTAGCACTTGCCGCTCTGACGATCAGATCCCCGACCACTTTCCCTACCGGATGGTCCACATTTGCCGTGACCACGCCCGCAATGAAATGCTGCTCGACACCGGACGGTTGAAGCGACACGAAATGTTCCGTGAATCCGTCTGCTTGCGCCTCGTCATCGTTGATGGCGCCGGAGTGCAGGTCTTTTATGCCCTCGCTGCGGGATTCGAGGAACTGGCTCAGCGGCCGGGTCTCAGGGGCGAAGCGCAGAGCTCGGGATGCGCCGGCAGCCAGCTTTTCAAGCGGCGACCCGAGGTGAGGTGACCCGACGGTGACCAGCCGCTGTACGGCCGTGCTCCACCCAAGTCGACGATCGCGACCTTCTTGCAGCGCGCTACGGGCCACAAGTCCCCCCATCGAGTTGCCAACCAGCGCAATCTCGTCGATGGGAGCCGGCCATGCCGCCGTCACGCGGTCGAGCAATGCGGCCAGCGCCCGTCCGTTTTCAGAGATCAAGCATCCAGTGTTGTACCGGAGCAGGAGTGGCGTGAACCCATCCACGGTGAGGGAGGCGGCGAGGCCCGAATCCTCACCATCCCCGACGAGCGCATTGCGCCAGATCGCCTCCGTCTCCGCAAGTCCATGAATGAGCACCGCCAACCGTCGCCCCGGTCGTACGAAGTTCGAGCCGATGGCCACCAGCTCCGCGTCCATGGAGCCTCCATCCCGGTCGCGAAACGCCATCTCGATTGACAGCGGACTGTCGATGCCGACAAAGTGGTCACCCCATACGCCGTTGGCGATCGCCTGAACCCGACTGCCGGGTCCGGCGTTCCACAAGAATGGCACCGGCCCGCGACGTTGCGCGACCGTCGCCCCCAGCGACAGTGCTGAGCCGACCACCCAACCCATGCCCCTTACCGATTCGTATATTGCGCCAGTCATCGTCTGGTAGGCCCGAGCCAAGGGCTGAATCTCGGGTCCTCCCAACCGAAGCAACCGATCAGAGATGCTGCGGTGCATTCCTTCTATCGGATCAGTGACACGCTGAACGGTCACGTTCACGAGATGGCCAAGACCCGACCAATCGTCGGCTGCGGAACGATCATGGTGAGTCGGAGGTCGAACGGGACTAGTGATGCTCAGCAGGGTACTGCAGCTTCGTCGCGGACAGGTCCACCGGCAGCTTGTCAGGGCATTCTGACGTCGTTCAACCGACGATGAATGGGTGTAGTTTTAACCCACCCAAACGAGAGAAGTGATGATGCGAGTGCTAGTGGCAGCAGACCGGGGCGCAAGCTCCGGAAAGGTAATCGAGTTTGGAGCGCAATTAGCGGCCAGGACCGGGGGTTCCGTTCAGGTTCTTCACGTCATCTCGAACGAGGAGCGTGAAGCGCGTGAACAGGTTCCGGGGCAGAGCCGTTATGTCGACGTGATGATGGAAGAAGCCAAGCGCGACTTCGCTGCCAAGCTTCAAACACTGAACATCCCCGATGCTGACGACGCAGTGTCGATCCGTGTCGGGGACGCGATCGCCGAGATCGAAAAAGCTCTTGGGGAGATCGACCACGACATCCTGGTTGTCGGCATGCGGCGCCGGTCGCGCGTTGGCAAGTTCCTGCTGGGCAGCAAGGTTCAGGAGTTACTCCTGGCCAGCGAGCGTCCTGTGGTAGCCGTTCCCACCGACGCATTGGTTTGACCGACGACCGAAAGAAACCTGCCGGCAGTCATGCACCGACAGTGGCGGATCGGGGAGGCCGTTGACAACTCAGCCTCGCAAGATTGCCTTTATCGGCTCCCATTCGGTCAGGAAAACCAACGCCGTGCACTCGTTTGCCGGCGCAGTCGGGCGCAGCGGCCGAAGCGTGGAGGTTGGTCGAGAAGTCATCAGGTTCAACCCACTTGGTCTCAACGAGGCATCGACACCCGAGTCCCAACTCTGGGTCATCATGGCGCAGATCCAACAAGAGCTTGAGCTGCGCACACGGGCAGAGGTCCTCGTCACGGACCGGGCGGTGGTGGACAACTTCGCGTACTTCCTACGAGCGACCGGCGGAGAAGATCCATTCGATGTGAAGCCGTTGATACGCCGATGGGCAGGTACCTACGACCTGTTCGTTCGCCTGCTTCCTGACGTCCCGTTAACGGTCGACGGGGTCAGAAGCGTGAATCAGAAGTTCCGCGACGAGATCGAGCAGATCCTGGATCTCATCTTGCCAATGTACGTCTCGACGGACTGTCTGGTGGAGCTGAGAGCTTCGGAGATCACTGACGGATTCGACTGGGCTTCGTTGGTTGAGCAACTGGTCGGGCCAACCGAACCGGGTGAGTTACCGATCCCGCAACCGGTTTCCTTGCACCCGACGCTCTGGGACTAGGGCGACACGAGTGGCAATCACCGGACCGACCTTTTCCTTCGAGGCCGAGTTGTTCGAAGCAGACGCAGAGGCTGCCTGGGTGTTCGTAGCGCTGCCCCCCGCCGACGCCGACGAAATCCGCGACCTGGTTCCCCGACGCCCAGGATTTGGGTCCGTCAAGGTGATCGCCAAAATCAAAGCGGTTGAATGGAAAACCTCCATCTTCCCGAGCAAGGAGGCGCAGTCATATCTCTTGCCGGTCAAACGATCGGTTCGAGATTCGGCCGAGATCGACACTGGTGACAGAGTGTGGGTAACGATAAGTCTCGTCTAGCTTCCAACCGATGCGGGCTCGATCCGGAGCGCCGGCAGGTCAGTTACCCGGTTCCCAAAGCCCGAACTTCCAAGTCGGGTCGCCGGGCGTCATGGTGCCTGTCACCTGAGATCGGTGACCCATGGCTTGAGTTCTGGCCGAGGCAGTGCGTCCGAGGGTGAGTTGACGGCCCTCCCATAGCGCCAGAGCCCCGTCCACATCATGGTCGACCTCGACCAGCGCGGAACGCAGCGACCATGCATCGGCACAAGCCTTCGCCTGGCCAGCGGCAACGTGCGGTCGCAACGCGAAAGCCGCGTCACCGAGAAGGCAGACCCGGCCGAAGACCATTTGAGGCGTTTCAAGATCGAAAATGGCCTGAATGAGTGGCTCACGACACGCCGCAACGATCTCGCGAAGTTGTGGTGCAAGAAGGTCGTCAGCCGCGAGCCACATCTCGTCCAGGAACTCGGCGCGTATGGTCCCCGGCGGCATGGTTCCGGTCCGGCGCCGTCCGTCGACACCGATCATGAGCGACTCGAAGGGGCCCCCTTGGGGATAGTTGCGATACCACACTGAGTTGATGATCCGCTGTCCTGGCTCGGTCCTGCCATCGGGATCGGGGATTGCATACGCCAGGATGTGACTACGTTCTAGGACCTGGTACACCATGGCATCGCGAAGCAGCGCTTGGGTCTCCGGACTCAAGTCCGCTTCCGGGGTAATCGCCCGCCATGCCACGTAACCGGCGTACTTCGGCTGGACCTCCGGAAGGAGTAACGTCCGAGCCGTCGACGCCAGACCATCTGCGCATATCAGCAAGTCACCGTCGATTCGACGACCGTCGCCGAGTCGCAGCGTCACCCCATCTGGATATTGATCAAAGCCGACCATTTCGGAGCGGAGGTGATACCTGGCTGGGTCGAATTCCGCCAGCAGGGCTTGGTAGATAGTGCTCCACCCACTGAATCGGAAGTGATCTGCCTCGGCCGCGATGACTGCTCCGGTTTGGTCGACGTAGGTCCAATCCGACAGTTCAAGGCTTACTCGATTGTCTTCCCCGCCGCGCTCGGTGAAATATCGCTCCGTGATCGGGAGGACAACGATACCGGTCCCTCGCTCCTCGAGAGCAGCGCTGGAGCGCTCGAAAACCTCGACGTCGTAGCCGAGATCACGGAGGAGAAGTGCCGTCGTGAGACCCCCGATTGATCCGCCGGCGACCAGTATCCGCTTCCGATCCAAGAGCTCAGATCCTCGTCGCCGGGTGGACCATCCGCGTCGGAGCACAGGATCCATTGAGGTCCATTCCTCGGTCAGTCGAGGAGTTCAACGGTGACAAAACGCAGCGGGGTATCGCCGATGTTTTCAAGATCGTGAATCAGTGCCGTCTCTGCCGAGTGTTCGAGATACTTGGTTTCGCCAACGGCATAGTCACGCACCACGAAAGTACCATCGGCGAAACGCTGCAGACCTCGTCCGCCTTCGACCACCGTCCAGAAGTAGTTGGTGGTGTGGGCGTGGAATGGTCCACGTTCGCCCGGCTTTAGGAGGATTTCCCAAACCCGGATCCGGTGATTCTCGAACCACACATCAGTTCCAACGTCGAAGTTCGAAGGTGCTTGCGCCAACTCGGCCGTGTAGTCGCCCACGTTGAATTCCCCGTGCTCGGCGGACTCTGTACTCGCTTCCATCTAACGCTCCTCTGGATTTTTACTCTTTACTCTTTACTCTTTACTCTGGCGCCACGACTGACGCGGGCGTCATCGCCGACGCAGCGACTCGACGACTTCGTCGTAGTCGCTCAGTCCAAACGAAGCGTCCATCGTCTCAGCCCAGTTTCGTTCCATCGCTGCACGTACGTCGGGGGAGAGGACATAGCGTGACGGTTCCTCTGAGGCGGCGGTTACTTTGGTTGAGCCCGCCCCGATCGGCAGGGCGCCTACCGCATCAGACCGCTGCCGATGGAGAAGATCATCGAAACGATCACCATGTTCGAGCATGAACTCACGCGATGACTGATGGACGACAAGGTCGACGAGTCCAGGATCGGCGTCCACGCCGATGAATTCGGCGACCTTGACTACGGTGGGGCGGATGTCTTCCTGCATCAATTCATAGGACAGGAGCAGCACGTTCTCGGCGTCGCGTTGAGCCCACCAGGATTGTAAGTGACTCCAGTAGTCCTTACCCCGAGACCTATCGAGATGCGGGGCGAGATACTCGTCGAGCGTGACCGTGCCCGGTTCAAACATCCATCCTTCATAGAAGCGGTAATAAGAAACCAAAGTGCGGTGAGGTTCGCGGAATGAAACGATATAGCGAGCACCCTTGGGCACCGCATTGTACGAATAGTGACTCTTGAAGGCTCTCGGCCTCCAGCCCTGCTCGGCATCGAGATCAATTCCGAGGGCGTCGGCAACTTCGATCCAAGGGGTCAGTCGCGAAATATCATCGAAGTCCATATCACCGCCCGATCGCAAGCCATGCACGATCTGCTGAAGCCAGGTCGTTCCGGACTTGCTCCATGGGCTGATGATGATGTCATCCGCCCTCGGTTTGAACTCTTTTCCTCGTTCGAACGTGATCGGTGGGAAGATGAGATCCTTGGCTTCCATCATCTCGTCGAACGATCGAGGGTATCGGTCAGTAGGCATGGCTCCCGAGCCTAACCCAGCCCCCTCGTCGTTTGGGGCGGCTCCGTACGGTATCGATGCGACCACGGCTATCGTTCGGCTGTGCTATCTCATCGGGTCAAGTGTTCGTCGTAACCGGTGCCTCATCGGGTATTGGTCGGGCAGTTACGGTCGCGCTCGCCGAAAGAGACCAATCCGTTCTTGCTGTCGCCAGGGACTCAAACCGGCTGAGCCAACTGGCCGTGCAGTTTTCCCGGGTCACCGCTCTTGCGAGCGACCTACTGACGACCGAAGGCGTGCGCCAGGTCGTCGATGCCTGCGCCGCGCACGGTTCCCTCGCAGGAATCGTTCACGCAGCTGGCACGCTGATCGAGCCCCAGGCGTTTGGCGCTATCGACACTGGCGTTCTCCTCGACGAGATGCGGGTCCATGTCATGGCTCCGATCGAACTCAACCAGCGGCTGCGGGCGCAGCTGAGTCGGATCGTGTTTCTCGACAGCTACTCATCCAACGACCTCAGGGTTGGTTGGGCTGCCTACTCGATCGTCAAGGCGGCTGCGCAAATGGCAGCTCGATCAGCGGCGGAAGAACTCAGAGATGTCCAGGTCATCAGGGCATTTCCGGGAGCCGTGAGAACTCCTTTGGTTGACGCAGTGTTGAACTCGCCGGCCGATTCGCCGACCAGAAGAACTTTTCGTGCGCTCCAATCGACCGGAAAACTGCATCCGCCAGACGAAATCGGCGAGTGGATCGCTCGGCTGCTCCTTGACACGTCGGATGAAGAGCTAGCCGCTCGACCGACCTGGCAATACGGCGAATCCTTCTAGAACCAACAGCCGCGCGGCGTGGATCGCTCCAGGTACGATCTTATTGGGTGGGCGGGTCACACGGGTGCGTGCCGATGCCAGATTGAGGAGCCAGACATGCCAATGCCACTGTGGTGGGGCCAGATCAACAAACGAGTCTTCAACCCCCGAGAACTGAAAAAGGGCGATCGTCCCGTGCTGACCCATGTCGGTCGATCCTCACGCAAGGTTTACCAAACGCCTGTCGATGCTCATCGAGTCGATGGCGGCTACCTATTCATTCTCGTGTATGGATCAAAATCCGATTGGGTCCAGAATATTTTGGCGGCAGGGTCGGCGACACTCAGGATCAATGGGCAGGAGACGCAACTGACCAAACCCCGCTTACTCAACAAGGAGGAAGCCTGGACGCGCGTCGACCCGGAAACCAAGGAGCCGCCAAACTTCCTGCGGATCTCAGAGTTTCTGCAGATGGACGAGGCGTCCTAGACAGCCTCACCTCCCACCAAAACAGAAAGGCCAGCGCCGGTCCACGAGCATGGCTAGCTGATCGCAGCCGGGCGCAAAGACTGAAGGGACCGGATCTGTCGGCCGTGCTCATCGAAGTTGTCTGAGTTCAGCCACGCTTGAAACGCTGCACGAAGCATCGGCCAGTCCTGGTCGACGATCGCATACCAAGCCGTATCGCGGTTACGGCCTTTGTAGTGAGTTGCCTGGCGGAACACTCCTTCATGTTGGAAACCAAGCCGGAGGGCAGCCGCGTGCGAAGGTGCGTTGAGGTTGTCGCATTTCCATTCGCAGCGTCGATAGCCAATTGCGAAACAGTGGTCGATCATCAGGAAGAGTGTCTCCGTCGCTGCGGCCGTGCGCTGGAGTTCCGGCGAGAAAACCAACGAGCCGATCTCCAGCACCCCGTTGGCCGGGTCAATACGCAAATACGAGGCTATGCCAAGGGGTATCTCAGAAACGGTCACGACGTATGGCAGCCACCCGTCTATCCGGTTCAGCCCATCCAATGAGACCACTAGATCGCCAACTTCAGAAAAGGGCCCGAACGACATGTAGGTCCATATCGAATCCGGCGCTGCTGCGAACGCTTCGAACAGTGGAGGGCCATGAAACTCAGCATCGAGAGGTACCAGGCTGACCCGATCCCCCGTCAGTCCTTCGGCGGAGGGCCAGTCGGGTGCCGACCAATCCACAAGTTCGGCACCAACCGGTTGACCAAAGTCATTGGTTCGAGTCACCCCATGATGGTAGTGGCAACCTCCATGTTCCTCGGGTCGGATTCTCCTCCCACGCTGAATGGATCGGCTAGCTGGCGGGCCTTCCCGTCAGGTGAGATCATGTGGCCATCTTGTCCAACACCCACATCCAGATCTACACCATGCAATCTGTTGACGAGGCGCTAGCCGTGGCGGCTCAGGGAGTTCACCAGGTTGGAGTCACACCGTCGGACCGAGGGCTGCCCGGTGAGATCGACGTGGGGATGGCCGCCGAGATCTGCCGTTCACTGACAGGTGTGGCGACTTCTGTTGCCCTCAGCGTCGAAACCGATCTGGCAGCGATTGAGACCATGGTCAACGAGGTTCGGCCCGACATCGTGCATCTGTGTGCCCCGGCGGGAACGGTTGCACCAAACGACGTAGATCGCCTCCGACAACGAATCGCCGGAACCCAACTCATGCAGGCGATTGCTGTGACGGGATCTGATGCAGTCAAGATCGCCGAATCGTTTGCCCCTCACGTCGACTACCTCATTCTTGACTCGGTCGATCCGAATATCGCCGGAATCGGGGCCGCCGGGAAGGTGCATGATTGGACCGTGAGCCGCGCAATCGTCGATGCTGTCGGGATTCCAGTGATTCTGGCGGGCGGCTTGTCACCGGAGAACGTAGCTGCGGCCATTGCTGCCGTACGCCCTTGGGGTGTCGATTCGCTGACGCACACCAATCGACAGCTCCCGAGCGGCGGGTTCCGCAAGGATCTTGGACGCGTCAAACAGTTCGTGGTCGAAGCCGGGGGAGCCTGATCAAACGGATAGTCGTGGTTGGCGACACCAACGTTGATCTTGAGATCCGCCTCCCGAGCGGGGGAGTGGCCCCGCATGCAAACCCGGATCCTCGTCTGTTCGGGGGCGGCTCAGCTGCCAACACCGCCGCTGCGTTGGCCCGACTCGGTGAATCGTGCTCTTTCGTCGGTACCGTCGGTGACGACAGCTACGGAAGGTTCGCTGTGCAGAGTCTCGCCGACGCCGGCGTCGACACCCAATGGACCGGCATCGCGTCTAGCCAGCCAACTGTGATGGTTGTCACGGTTTTGACACCTGACGCGAATCGTTTGATATATGTGTGGCCGCCCCGGGGCGGAGCCCATGCCGAGTTGCAGTCGACTCCTATAGTCGAGGCCCTCAACGGGGCCGCCTGGTTGCATGTTTCCGGAATCTGTCTTCGGGTCTCACCGGCTCGCGAAGCAATCCTGGATGGAATGGAGCAGGCGCGATCGAACGGGATCAGCGTCTCACTCGATCTCAACTTACGCTTGGAGAACTGGGGCTGGGACGGGGAATTCCGACACACAATCATGGCGGCGGTCGAACGCTCCAACGTCGTGATGGGTGACGCCAAGAGCGAGGTAGTCCCTCTTGTCGGCAACCAGAATCCCGTCGAGGCAGCTACCCATCTCGCCGGTGATGATCGGATCGTGGTGGCGCGAATGGGCGCAGATGGCGCCGTGGCCTGTTCGAAAACGGCAGCCGTGGTAGCGCCCGGGTATTCCGTCGACGTGGTCGATACCGTCGGAGCAGGAGATGCGTTCAATGCTGGCTTCATTGCCTCGTATTTCCGCCGGGCCGACACCATCGAAGCTCTCCAGTGGGGCAACGCGGTGGCGGCGGTTACGGTCAGTCGACCGGGCGCTCGGGCCACACCTGCACTCCCAGAAGTCACGAGGTTCCTGGCGACCCAATAACCACCGGCGGCGCAGCGTCGTCGAAATCGTTCATCCCGATCTGGCAGACTTCGAGGTCACGAACCTGCGACACTCCTTCAGGTACCGCCGTGAGTAGGAGCGACGACTTCGATGGAACCCCGCATTCGGCCACTCACCGACCATGACCGCCAATCCTGGGAAGGATTGTTCGCTTCCTACGCAGCCTTTTACCAGATTCAAGTGCCGACCGGGGGATTCGACTCGGTGTGGGGATGGATCTTTGATGACCACAATGATTTCTGGTGCGATGTTGCCGAGACAGACGGGCAACTCATCGGATTTGTGCAGTATCAGCTGATGCACCGTTCCCTCGGTGGAACCATGGTGTGTTATCTCAGCGACCTCTACGTCGAGCCGACCACGCGAGGCTCCGGGCTCGGCCGAGGATTGATCGACCACGTGCTCGACTTCGCCCAGACCAACGGCATCCCCAGCGTTCGATGGCTAACCCAGGAGTCCAATTACCCCGCACGGGCGCTCTATGACACCTACACGCCCAAAAGCGATTTCATCCTCTACAGCGTCCACGTCGAATCAAGCTAAGGAACCGACCCACGACGTCTTTACCGTTCGAAAGCCAAGCACGCAGGTGACTGTCGAGCTGATTGCGTACGGTTGCACAGTGACCGGTGGTCTGGCACGCGCTCCTAGTCGCGCTGCTAGGCAATGGCTGATCGGCAACCCCAACTGGCCGAATTCGAGCTGGTCCCTCACACGGGGCCGGAGGTACCCACCACAAGAGGCCCAATACGGGTGTCCCACAATTCGTCGGCCAACGAAAAAGATGCAGCCGCGATCCCTGCTGTCGGATCGCCCGCCGGCAGACCGTGATCGTCGGATAGTTTCACGGCGACCAGGGCTCCCTGGGGCGACGGTCCGAGCATCACTGTTGCGGTAGCCTCGTCACCGTCGGTGGGCTCCCACGAGTTGCCGTCGAACACGATAGATCGTTCGGTCGTCTCAGTAATAGACACGTGAGATACGGGACGCGACCACCTCCCTGTACGCGTCCGGTCCGCACCCGACACCACTTCTTTTTCGAGATCGTCGAGTCTGAGGTCGACAGCTTCCCCGGCGATGATCACTCGATTGATGTCGCCGATCGGATAGTCGCCAGCCGTTTGAGTTTGCAGACCCAGACCCCCGGTGAGTCGCGGATTCAGCTCTGTTGGTCGGAACCCATCCGAAGTGAGTACGCCGTCGATACCGAAAGCGCCTCGGTAGCCGACTTCATCGCGAATCAGAGAACCGACTTGCCGGACTATTTGCCGCATTTCTTGTCGAACATGGATCGGCGGATCCCACAATGTTGCCATGCCTGCGTAGACAAATCTGCTCGAGCCGGGCTGCCGGTAGACGAGCATTTCCACCGGACGAAACGCCAGGACCTGTTGCTGTGCAACCAATCCGTGAATCGAACACGGAACCCCCTGGAGGAATTGCATGACCCGGACCCGATGAGCGTGTTCGGCAAAGAACGCCAACGCCTCGGACCAGTCTCGATCGGGAGCCAGGTAACGCGTATATTCGGCTCCACCATGCCAACCCTCGGCGTTATCAGCGACCACAACCGCCGACCCATCGATCGACAGCTCGGCGACGGCGGATCGCACCGCTGCAACATCCTGCGAGCCGACGATACGAGATGGGGCGGTAGGGACGCCGGCACGACGCCACAACTCATCGATCACGATTTTGTCTTCGAGGGCTTTCCACGCAGGTCGAGCTCCCCCATAGACGGGTCGTCCACAGAGATCGGCAGCAGGTATCAGGTAGCTCGTCAACACCGATGCCTGCTGGGCAGGGTCAAAGGCAGTGATGGCTGCACACATCTCCTCAGAAGGGCTGATAATGGCGTCGGCGAACGCTCGGATTCCTCCCATAATGGTCGCTCCGATGGTTCCGACCACGAACAGTTCCACGCCTGATGGTTGCGGACCCGTGCCTGTGGTCCCGGCGACAACCATCACCGAATCCGCTCCGGCGTCCAGGATCCGCTGCACGAACGCGGTCGCTCCGGCCGCGCTGTCAGATACGACAATCCACTTTCGACCCCGATACATGGGTTCGAGAAGTTGCTTGTAATAGTCGGCCGACATCTACAAAGTCGCCGTGTTAGGCATTGTGGCACTCCGCAACGGCGGCGCGGAACGAGTCGAGTCGTCGAACCAGCTCCGCATTCATCGCCGCCGCCCACCGGCTGTCATCAGCCGTCGTTTCGCTAACCAAGCGTGACGTATGGCCTATCGCAGCAATTGATCGATCATGGATACCGCGGTTCCGCACTCCTTTGAATGTAGTCGGCTCGCACCAGACCTCGCCGTCAGGCCTCCACAGTCCAGTGAACCTCAGATACACTCTCCCGATGGAGATCTCTCAGACAGTTGTAGTACTTGATGCTGCCGATATTGGCGCGGTCAGCGCTTTTTGGGCAGATCTGTTGGGCGGGACCGTGTCGGCAAGCGACGATTGGCACACCGTCTATGTCGACAGTCAGCCGCGCCTGGCGGTGCAGCTAGCCCCCGATCATGTTTCTCCGGATTGGCCAAATGGCTCTCAACAGATCCATCTGGACTTGTTCGTCGATGACATAGTGGCCGCCCATGCCGAAGCAGTCGCCAAGGGAGCGGTCCTGCTCCAGGCAGCCGCAGACCAGACATCGCCGGACGGATTCCAAGTCTATGCCGATCCGGCTGGGCACCCATTTTGCCTCTGTTGGGGACACGGGTAACGCTCCCGCCCTATCAGAGGAGGCGCAAAGGGGCCGAAACCTGGCCGGTTGATGAGAGCCGGCCGGGCAGCTGGGGCTTGCGAATATCGATTAGCCCTGGGCCCGCTCGCCAAGTTCCGCCTTGGCAACGATGGTGGCGATCCGCCGTTCCTGCGTCTCTTCTTTCATGGCGCTGACGACCCACCAGAGCATCATTTTGCGAGCACTTGGTGGGAATTCGTCCCAGACGGCGCGGGCAGCCGGAACCGCGTCCAAAGCCGATGCCAGGCTCGGTGGTTCGATGAGATCTTCAACGGGGTCCAAGATTGTCCACCACCCGTTGGCCTGAGCGACCTCGACCGCCCGACGGCCTGCGTCGGTCATCAACCCGGCGGCTTCCATGTCGGCAAACCGTTGTCGATTGAGCCGGGTCCAGGTGCTCTTCGTCTGGCGGGGAGTGAACATTTGTAGACCTCGCTCGGCGTCGAGGGTCCGTTGTGTCGAGTCGATCCAACCGACACAAATCGCCTCTTCAACGGCCTCCGGGTATGGGCAGCGCGGACCCCGGTCGGCTGATCGCCAGGAGCACAACCAAACTCCTTTTTCGCTTTCATGGTTCGCTTGGAGCCACGATCGCCACTGGGAGCGGGACTCGGCGTGATAGATCGGATATCCGAAGTGCCCGGTAGGTGGATGATCGGAAGACGTAACCGGAACGGCAGGCATCAGTCGGATCGTAACAGCCGCCCGATGCTGCCCGCCCTCGCGCGACACCGGAACGACACCTGGGGTAGGCGGTTCGGTGGGGCGTAACAAAAACAGGCTGACCTGGCAATTTGATCCGCTTGGTGTCGTCGGAGTTCGGTGCTGCAGCTGAATCCGCCTTCATGACGGCCAGTCCTTTGGCCTCAAGGCACTCCACGATGGTGTGGCTAGGCTGCGTTCGTGGCTCCGTTGAAATCGATCCTTGTGTGCGTGCCGGATTCGGTCGACTTTTCGGACCCCGATCCGGATCAGACGCAAGCCCGCGGCATCCAGCTGGTAACCAACTGGGACGACTCGGTTATCGGAGTCGTCGGGTGGTCCGACGGCGGGTGGGACGCCCTGGCATTGGCAGCTGAACACCAGGACCTACCGAGGCTCGCCATTGTCTCGACTCCGTTCCCAGATGACATCGACGGGTTGATCGACCGCGTTGATCTCTCCTTGATCACGAGCAAGGCGCTCCTCATCTTTGGATCTCAGGATCCGTTAACCGGTCATCGCCACGGCGTTTCGTGGCAGAAACGGCTTTCCAACGCCAGGTTGGAGATGGTTCCAGGAGGCGGCCATGACCTGCTCGAACCAAAGTGGGGGAGAGTGTTATCACACCTTGCTCCCCGCACCAGGCAATGACAGAATCACTCGCCTAGGACGGCATGCAACGGACCCGGTATGCGATCCGCTTGGAGCGACTGAACGATAAGACGTGCGTAGCGGAGCTTGCGACGAGAGCCAGCACCAAGGAAACGTCGCATCTGAGCATCGAAGGGCTGCGAACGCCACACCGGTTGTCTCTGTAACGTCCTGAAAGACCCGAGATCGCCCTGAGCGTCGAGCTGGGATTCGATGGCCCTGACGCCAGAGGCCCGGATAAGTTCGTCCTCCAGGTCCTCAACGCAAACGAAGAAGCCCAATTGCTCCATCTCGCCCCGGCTGGCTGGTGAGCCGAGGCCAGCCGCAGCCAGGGCCCTCCGGAAGTATTTTTCTTCCCCGGCGTCGCACAACCCACGCAAGGGGATGTCCTCCCCCTGGGGTCCGAACCGCGAGAGGTAACCCTCAATCGCCTGGGCCCCGCCAATCGGTACGACTACGACGCCGTCCGCCCCGAGATCCCGCCCGAGGCGACCCGCCAGCGTCTCGACCGCGATCTGGTCGCTTATTCCTTCTACGAGGATGAGCGACCGAGCTGCGTCTGCGATGGCAAGGGCGGCGTTGGTCGCTTCGACTGGAGCACCGGGGCCGCTGGCATAACCGTCCAGGGCCTGACGAGCCAGTTCTTGTCGCCGTTCGCCGTCCACGACAACACCCTACTTACCGCGAGCGTCCACCAGGTTTATGCCGGCGTCACCACGTGAACTCAGGCACCAGCCTCTGTTCACCAGGAACTCCATATTTGATCAGGGTAAAGCACAGCAGGACGGCTGCGAGCGGAACCAGATGATCAGCGTGAACGGAGGTCCGGGTAAACGTCGCCAGTTCACGGTCGTGCTCCGTGAGAAGCCAAGGAGAGCGATCAAAACCTTTGTTGCGAGTGGCGAAGAAGCGGAAGGCATAGTCACGACCATTGATACCGTAGGCCCGGTCACCAACCGATGAGCCAACCGCAAGCTGGCCCGTTGGACACGTCACGACCGGCACAAGCTGGCCTCCGATCCCGCCACTGCGAATGCGCCATGGCGAGCCGTCTGGTAACTCAACAAGGCGGCCCCGGCCAAAGAAGACACGAAACCATCCGTCGCGGCCGAGTCGAGCGAGAACTTCTGAATCCTCGTCGTCGTCGGATCGTTTCAACACCGACGATGGAAACCCCAACCAGCCAACCCGTTCGATCGACGCCGACCCGAGAACACTTTCCATGGCTCCAACAGTACGCAACTCTGCCGGCCAGCTACCGACCTAGACCCGCACTCTTCGCCCCAACCTCCTCATCGATGAAATCAGGTGGGAGTCTCCAGGTTCAGGCCGGAGCAGCTGTGTCGAGGGTCTTCCAATGGGGCACCTCACAGAAGTCTTCGACCATGCCGTACGGGTAGGGAGGCAAGCCAGGAGCCGAGACGGCGTTGAGGTCATCGATCTCGGTGTTGGTGAGCGTGAGGTCGGCGGCACCAAGATTGGTTTCGAGTTGCTCAACGGTGCGGGCGCCCAGCAGGACCGACGCGACCCCGGGTCGGGTCATGAGCCAGGCCAGGGCAACGTGAGCTACCGGCCGGTCGTGATCTATGGCCATTCGTTGGGCGACCTCCAGGATCGCCCAGGTACGGTCGTTGTTGCGGCCCGCATACGCCTCCACGCCCCGATTCGGGTTATCGCCGAGCCGGGTCGGGCCGACAGGGGAGGTGTCTCGCTGATACTTCCCGGTGAGCCAACCTCCACCGAGCGGGGACCACGGCGTGATTGCCAGGCCCTCTTCCAGGCAGCATGG
>JAOUMT010000046.1 GCA_029881355.1 Acidimicrobiia bacterium
TCTTCATTTCCATTGCTCTGGCTGACTTCGCGCCGGGGTTGATCACATGGCTTCGCGTCGGTTCCGGTGCAGCCACGCTGGCGTTTGTGCCGCGAGCCCGTAAGCCGGTTCTACGAGAAGACTGGCCGAAACTGATGGCTTTGTCCTTCTTGTGGGTGGCGATCCCGTTCACGCTCTTCCCACTCGCCCAGCAGTACATCAACTCCGCGGTCACTGGCATGCTCAACGGCGCTACGCCGATCTTCGCGGCGTTGTTTGCCAGTCTGCTGCTGAAACGATTGCCCCGAATAGCTCAGGCGGGCGGCCTGGTCCTGGGTCTGGTTGGCTTGGCGCTGATTTCAATCTCGACTGGCGGACAGGGTGATACCGCCTGGTATGGCGTGGTTATGGTCCTAATTGCGACGCTCTGTTACGGCATCTCGATCAATATCGCCACCGGCCTCCAGCAGAAATACGGCGCGCTACCCATCATGTCCCGGATGCTCGTCCTGGCGACCGTATGGGTGTCCCCGTTCGGGATTACTTCGCTGTCCGAGTCGGCGTTCTCGGTTGCAGCATTTGGATCGGTTCTGTTTATCGGCGTGGCCGGCACCGGCCTGGCGTTTCTGATCATGGGGACGCTCAGCGGCAGCGTCGGGCCGACCAGGGCCTCGTTCATCACGTACGTCATTCCGGTTGTGTCGGTCGTTCTCGGAGTGGTGTTCCTGTCGGATCAGGTCACGACGCTGGCTCTTGTCGGGATCGGGCTCGTAATCGTTGGAGCAGTTTTGGCTTCGCGCCGCGAGCAGTGACGGCGCTAGGTTCCCACGTATGGCCCACATTGATTCGGTTCGGGTGCGCTGGTCGGAAGTAGACCCGTACAACCATTTGAACCACGCTCTCTATTTAACCTTCTTTGAGCAGGCTCGCATCGATGCTTTGGCGTCGATCGGGTTTTCGATGGGTGAACTTCAGGCGCTCGGCTGCCAGATCGTCGTAACCGAGGTCAACGTAAAGTTCATCAAATCGGCGTTGGGTGGCGACGACGTCCGAATAGAAACGGAGATGATCGAAACCCGGCGGGTTAGCACGAGTTGGCGTCAGCGCATGTACCGCGACGACGAGCTGTTGGCAACGATCGAGCTGACCGCCGCCATCACTGATCTTGATGGCAAACCCCGGCGGCTTCCCGATGGTTTCGCTGAAGCACTCGGCACCATTGCCGGTGGTCATGTGCCCGGCTAGCCGAGCTCAAGCCCCAACTGACGATCACCATCTATCGGAGGCTCAACGGGAAAGGTCCACGATCCCAGACGGGTCGATTGAGACACGAATCTTGCTTCCCGCCGTGACCCTGGTGGCGGTGGTAAACGTGAGCCGTCGTCCGGAAGCGGTGGTGATCGCCAGGCGATACCGACCCTCGTCAAACGACACCGAATCAACCGTGGCCGCTTCGCCGTGTGGATCGATCGAGATTGCCTCCGGACGGATCAACAGTTTGCCCCGTTCGGGATCGTCGATGATGTTGGTCATACCCAAGAATCGGGCGGTCCATTCGTCTGGTGGTTCCCGCCACAGATTGTCAGGGGTGGCGCACGCGGCGATTCGACCGGTCCGCATTATGGCTACGCGGCCGGCCAGACCAAACGCCTCTCCCTGGTCGTGCGTAACGACGATGGTGGTCAGATCCCGTTCTCGAAGCATGTCGGCCAGTTCGTCGATAAGGCGGGTTCGTAGTTCCCGGTCCAATGAGCCGACTGGTTCGTCGAGCAGGAGAAGTCGCGGTTCGGGGGCCAAGGCCCTGGCCAGGGCGACGCGCTGTTGTTCGCCCCCTGACAGCGACGTCACCGCCCGGTCTTCCATTCCACTCAGCCCGACCCAATCCAGGGCGGTCCGAACTTTCGAAGCTAACTGATCGTCAGGAACTCCTTGCATCTCAAGACCGAACCCGACATTGCCACCGACCGATCGATGAGGAAACAGCGCATAATCCTGAAACATGAACCCAAAATCGCGTAGGTGGGGTGGCACGCCGGCTAGGTCTTTCCCCGCCCAGGTAACCACGCCGCCGGTGAGGGGAACCAGTCCGGCGATGACTCGCAATAGAGTGGATTTGCCTGACCCGCTCGGCCCGAGTAACGCGACGATCTCGCCATCAGCGACCGCCAGATCGATCTCGTGGACAATGGTGACGCCGCCCAACGCCGCCGAGACGTTCCGTAGCTCCAGCATTAAAGGTCACCGGCCCGATAACCGTCGATGGCCAGAATCACGACTGCCGTAACCAGCATCAGAATCGTGCTCATGGCCATTGCCTTGCCGAAGCTTGCCTCCGCCGGCCGAGCGAGGAATCGGAAGATAGCCACCGGCAAGGTCGGCGCGTTCGGGCGGGCTATGAAGCTGGTTGCTCCGAACTCGCCAAGCGAGACCGCGAAGGCCAGTCCTCCGCCGGCAGCGAGTGCCTTGGCGGCGATTGGAAAGTCGATCTTGCGAAGCACCTGACGGGGAGATGCTCCCAGGGTGGCCGCGGCCTCTCGGAGATGATTGCGAATCGACGCGAGCACCGGAACCGTCGTGCGAACCACGAACGGGATTGCCACGAGTGCATGGGCGATTGGTACCAACAGCACCGACGTCCTTAGATCGATGGGCCAATCGAGGGCGATGACGAATCCAAAACCGATCGTTACGGCGGAAGTGCCGAGCGGGAGCATGAGCAACGTGTCGAACCAGGTTGAGTTTCTGCGGGCGGCGATGACGATCGATGCCAAACCACCGACGAACACCGCAAGTGCCATGGACGCGAGCCCGAATTGCAGAGAATTGCCGATGGCGGTGGCCGGGGTGACCAGGAAGGCCGAGTCGGGAGCGGTCAGCGCCGTGTAGTTGGAGAACCCAAAGCCATCGGCAGTCGTGAAGGATCGAAGGACCAGCGTCACGAGCGGGCCCAGTTCGGCGATGAGCGCGAGCCCAATGATCCCGAACACGATCGTGCGTTGTTTCCATCCGATCGGGGCCGGCAGCCTTCCAGCCCGGACGGACTGCTGGGTCTGGCGCTTTCGTTGCCAGCGGGCGTAAACGGTCAGCACCGCGGTCACGCCGATGAGTTGGATCACCGCCAGCGTGGCCGCCCCCTGGAGGTCGAGGAGAAAGTACCGTCGCCAGACCGCCACTTCGATGGTCGAGTATCGGATTCCCCCCAGTAGCAGGACGACTCCGAAGGACGTGAATGAGAACAAGAAGACGATGGCGCCGGCCGCAGCGATGGCCGGCCTGAGCAAAGGAAGCGTTACGGTCCGAAACGCCTTCCATCGGTTGGCGCCCATCGTGCGGGCTGCCTGAACGAGGCGGTCGTCGACGGACTCCCACATGCCGCCGACCACCCGTACTACCACCGCCAGGTTGTAGAACACGTGGGCGATGAGGATGATCCAGACCGTTTCCAGGAGGGGGAACGCTGAGGTCCGGCCGAACAGAACCATGAACGCGGCGGCCACGACCACGGTCGGCATCACGAAAGGGATCGTCATGGCAGCGCGAAGGAGGCGTCTTCCTGGAAAGTCGAAGCGACTGAACGCCCAGGCAACTGGCAAGCCCAGCGTCACTGTGAGGATGGTCGACGCCGTGGCCTGCCATACGCTGAACCATGCGACCCTGCCGATTCGGGCTGTCTGCAGAACTTCGGCCCAGGGTCGTCCGTCTCCGGTTGTCAGGCTCACCCACAGAATCGAGACGAGCGGATAGACGAAGAAGTACGCCAGAAACAGCGTCGGGATGGCGATGAGCCACCTTAGGGAACGGCGATCTGGGTCCACTCGTCAATCCATCGGTCGCGGTTGGCGTCTATGACGGCGGGGTCCATGGTCAGTGGGTTTGAAGGGACCTCGGTGTATTTCTCGAATTCGGTTGGTAGGGCTGCGTCGATGCGGGCCGGGAAGACGAACATGTTGAGCGGTATGTCTTCCTGGAACTCCTTCGAGAGCATGAAGTCGACAAGTTTTCGAGCGGCCTCGGAGTCTTTGAGGATCCCGGCGTATTCGACCTGGCGGAAGCAGTTACTGGTCACCGTGGCAGTCAACGCCTCGTCAATTGGTTCCTCGGCGAAGATGACCCCGGCCGGTGGCGAAGAAGCGTAACTCACCACAATCGGTGATCCCGTCCCGCCGCCCCCCGTGAAGTTGGCGTAGTAGGCGGTTTCCCAGTCGGGGGCCACGACCGTGCCGTTGGCGAGTAGTGCGGTCCAATAGTCTTCCCAGCCGTCCTCGCCGTATTCGGCGATCGTCGCCAGCAGGAACGCCAGGCCGGGAGAGGAAGTAGCGGGGTTCTCAACGACGAGCATGTTGGCGTAGGCCGGCAGGATGAGATCATCCAGACCCGACGGTGGCGCAACCGTCTCGAATGCCGACTTGTCATAGTTCAGGCAAACATCCCCAAAGTCGATTGGTGTTACTCGGGGGTCCGTAATCAGTGATGGGTTCACGTCGGCCAGGGCCGGGGATTCATACGGCACGAACAGGTCGAGCGCCTTGGTCAACAACGTGTTGTCGACTCCGAACAGGACGTCGCCGGTTGGATTGTCCTTGGTGAGGACCGCCTGAGTCACCAGGGACCCGGCGTCGCCGCCTTGGAGGACAGTGACGGAGATTCCCGTTTCAGCCGTGAACGTCTTCAGCGTCGCATCCGAAACTGCGAACGAGTCATGGGTCAGGAGGACGAGCTCGGTGGGTTCTGCCGAGGATGGTGACGAACAAGCCGACACGGCGAGTATGGCGATGACAATTGCGGCTATGCGTTTCATGTTGGTCCTCCTCCGTTGGAGGATGAGAACCTCGCATAGGCTGCTGAGGCTTCCACACGCTTCCTCCGCTGGCATGATCCAGGTCAGGTTCTGCGGGTCGGAAGCGACGTTGTCAGCTTCCCTCTCAGCTCGTTGGCCCGAGCTCCCCGGAGTGGTTACGACGTCAGTCTAGTGCGACACCCCGTTAGGCGTTCGATGTGCATGGTCATGGCGCAGATAGAGGTAGAAGGGAAGGGCGGCCGACAGACCGATCGTCAGATTGATGAGGGGAATGACCCACCACCTGGGGACCGTCAGCTGTCGGGCGTCATGAAACGACCACAACCAGAAAACGACTGACGTGATGAGCAGGTCAGCGCTGAAACCGCCTGCCGCTCCGTTTACGAACAGCGATGAGACGAAGGAGCCGAGGTTGAGACCTTCGCTAGAAACGAACGTCCAAAAGAACACGTAGGGGACAACGGCTCCTACGATCGCCAATACCAGGTAGGTGTTTTTCTTCGGCAAGATTCGCCTCCTCAATGAACGGTATGGAATCGGAGCCGGTACATTCAGCGGATGCGCAAGAACTCGCGACTCGACCAATTCCTTGACCGTACCCTGATCTTCAGCTTCACGTCGGTCGGCTACGACCTGCGCAAGAGCAACTTCGAGCCCATCCCTAGGATCGACGGCCGTCGAGTCGTGGTTACCGGTGCGACATCTGGCTTGGGTCTGGTGGCTTCCCGACAGTTATCCGAACTGGGTGCTTCGGTGGTACTCGTAGGTCGCAACGAAGAGAAGGCCGAGCGGGCTCGGGACGAGATTCGAACCACCACAGGCAACGCCAACATCTCATTCGAGCTCGCCGACCTCAGCCTTATGACAGAAACTGCCGCTCTAACCGAACGTCTGGCTGCCGGACCTCCGATAGACGTCCTCATCAACAATGCCGGGGTGCTCGTCGGGGAGCGGACCGAGACGGACGAAGGCATCGAACTTACTCTGGCGACCAATCTGCTGTCCCACTACCTTCTGACCGAGTCACTGGCCGACCATATCGTCGAGGGCGGTCGCATAATCAACGTATCGTCGGGCGGCATGTACTCGCAGCGAATCAGACCGGATGACCTTCAGTTTGAACGGGGCGAATACACGGGAACTGCTGCCTATGCCCGCACCAAACGTGGCCAGGTGATCCTCACCGAATTGTGGGCGGACGCGTTCGCTTCCCGGAGAATTACGGTGAGTGCGATGCATCCGGGCTGGGCCGACACGCCCGGCGTCTCGGATTCTTTGCCCACATTTTCCAAAATCATCGGTCCAATTCTGCGGACCCCCGAAGAAGGAGCGGACACGATGGTGTGGCTGGCGGCCACCGACGAACCGGTCCCGTCCGGGAAGTTCTGGTTGGATCGCACGCCCCGGGCGACGCATATGACGGATCGAACCAGAGAGAAGCCCGCGGATCGGGTGGCGCTGGTGGAGGCGCTTCAGGAACTGAGCAGGCCGCCCGGCTAAGCGTATATCGCTTCTAGTCGAGAGCGGCTTTGAGACCGTCAACGGCATCTCGACCTAGTTGGTCGAGGTCGTCGCGGATAAAGAGAGTTCCGATCTTGGCGATGCCTTTGAAGGTCAAGTCGGCTGTGTAGCGTATTTCGGTCCCGGTGGCTGTCTCGCTGAACTCCATCGCATCAACCGCCGACAAAAGCTTACCTTCGCCCTTGAGCACGACCCGGCGCGGTCGGTCGAGTTCGGTGATCGTATAGGTCATGTCGCTTTCGCGACCTTTGAATACGGTCACGAGGTCGAATGACGAACCGACGGCGACCGGACCATCTCCGACCCGCTTGGAATTTACGACTCCGGGATCCCAGTTTTCGATGTTCTCGAAGTTGGCCGCATAGTCAAAGGCTTCTGTCACTGGAGCCGATACTGTTCTTGTCTCATGCAATCGAATCATTTGCCCATCCGCTGGTGCTTTGCCAAATATACGGAGCGAGTGGCCGGCCTGGATCACTGATCAAGCTGGGTAACGCAAAGCCGCTTCGAAGAGTCCTAGGCTCTGTTGCAGATCCAACCAAGGAATCAAAATGGCTAGCGCTTCCTATTCGATAACTCTCCGGGTGATCACGGACTCCACCGACCAGAAGGCCATTGGCCGGGTCACAACCGCGATTGGCGATGCCGAGGGTCACGTCGTGGCGTTCGACTTCGTTGAAACCGATGAGCGCGGAACCGTCGTGGACGTCACGGCGAATGCGTCCAACTCGGATCATGCCATCGCCATCAAGGACGCGGTGGATGCCGTCGACGGTGTCACCGTCCACAAGGTATCCGACCGGACTTTTCTCATGCACTTGGGCGGAAAGATCGAAGTCCGTTCGAAGGTCGATCTCCGCAACCGTGATCAGCTGTCAATGGCCTACACGCCGGGCGTGGCCCGCGTGTCGATGGCCATCTACGAACAGCCAGAGGATGCTCGGAATCTGACCATCAAAGGCAACACGGTGGCCATCGTGACCGACGGCACCGCCGTTCTCGGCCTCGGCGATATCGGCCCGATCGCCGCGTTGCCCGTGATGGAAGGTAAAGCGGCGCTGTTCAAGCGATTCGCCAACGTCGACGCGTTTCCGATCTGCCTGGACACCAAGGACACCGATGAGATTGTCCGGACGGTCCAGCTGATTGCCCCGGTTTTTGGAGGTATCAACCTCGAGGACATCGCCGCGCCGCGATGCTTCGAGATCGAGGAACGTCTACGCGACTTGCTCGATATCCCCGTGTTCCATGATGACCAGCATGGCACGGCCATTGTCGTGGTTGCCGCACTGCGCAACGCCCTCAAGGTCGTTGGCAAGAAGTTCGAAGACGTCGTTGTTTCGATGTCGGGAGCCGGCGCCGCCGGAGTGGCCATCGCCAAGATGTTGCTGGCCGAGCACGTCAAAGACATCATCGTGGCCGACTCCAAAGGAATTATTCACAAGGGCCGCGAGTTGGTCGATCCTTCGAAGCAGTGGATGGCCGCGAACACGAACACGGCAGGCATGACCGGTGGGATCCTCGATTCTTTGGACGGCGCAGACGTGTTCATCGGAGTTTCGGCGCCGGACCTCTTCGAAGCCAAAGAGATCGAACGAATGAATAAGGATGCCATCATCTTTGCGCTCGCCAATCCCGATCCCGAGGTGGATCCGGTTGAGGCACGCAAGTACGCCGCCGTAGTGGCGACCGGACGTTCTGACTACCCAAATCAGATCAACAACGTGCTGGCGTTCCCTGGAGTGTTCCGCGGGGCGCTCGACGCCCGGGCTTCTGAGATCACCGAAGCGATGAAGCTGGCGGCCGCCAAGGCGATCGCCGAGGTCGTGACCGATTCGCAGCTGAACCCGGTCTACATCATCCCGTCGGTATTCAACAGTGACGTGGTCATCGAGGTGGCCAAAGCGGTCCGAGACGCCGCCCACGCCGAGTAGCGGCCGGTCAATCGCGGGAGGAAAACCGTTCGACCCGGGGTCGTGGCGAGCCGCGATCGCCTAGTGTCGGAGGTGGAAAGGCCCGTCGAATGTGGACAGAAGTTGCGGCGACCGTCCCGTTGTCGCCAGCCAAAGCGTTTGAGGTATTTACGCACCAGATAGACACCTGGTGGCCACGGACCGGTGTGTTTTCGTACAGCTTTGCCCCCAAGACGACCAAGGCCGACCATATCTGTTTCGCTCGCACCGAGCGTCTTCACGAGCGATTTGCCGACGGTACCGACTACACGATTGGCGAGGTTCTCGAGTGGGACGCACCGCACCGCATCGTGCATGAATGGAAGGCCCCCGGATGGTCGGCGCCAACGATCGTGACCGTTACGTTCGAGCACGACGGGCATAATTGCTTGGTCACTCAGCGCCACGACAGTTTTGACGAAGCCGGGGTAGGAGACCTCTTGCCGTATTACGACATCGGGAATCGACAGACGTTCGCCTCGTACGTGGCCCACTGCAACGCAATTCATGAGCTTCAGATTCTGTCGGCCGATGACCCGATTGGAGCGGCCAGACCCGCCACGATGTGAACGTTTGGCATCGTTCGGAATACTTCGGTGGCAACGAGGAGCTTTAGCGAACGTGAACCCCCGCCGACGATAACTCTGGCCGCGTCCATGACGGCTTTATCGACATAGATCCGCAAGTCCGGAGGCGCCCCGAACGGTGTTACGCCGCCGATCATCATTCCGGTAGCTGCAATGGTTTGCTCCGGACTGGCGAACGAGAGTTTCTTGACGCCCATCACGTCCCGGACCGTGCGGTTGACGTCGAGACGGGTCGTTGCCAGGGCGAGGCACAGAGCGGATTGTCCGGGTGGACGTTTTGATGCGATCAGAATGGTGTTGGCAGATTTGTCGAGTGCGTATCCATAGGCGGCGCAGAAGTCAGCCGTGTCCGCCAGGTTCGGGTCGCACTCGATCGCCTGATAGTCGGCGCCGAGGGCATCAAGGTGGTCGAGTACGTCGATCATCGTCGTACTCGATTGTGGCAGAAGCGGTCTAGCGGCGTCGAGATCGTTTCTTCGATTGACGACCCTGGCTCCGTGCCTGGGCGCGTTTGGCTCGCTCGTCGGCCCGCTGCTGAGTTTCCTCGGCCTCAGTTACGAGGTCCCGCCAGCGCTGATAGCGCAGCAGGTCGACTGCTCCCGACTCGACGGCGGCCAAGATCGCGCAGCCCGGTTCTGAGGTGTGCGAGCAGTCGGTAAACCGGCAGTCGGCGCCGAGGTCCGTGATGTCGTCAAAGAGCGCATCGACGGCGTCAGGATTTCCAATCGCGCCGATCTGGCGGATGCCCGGACTGTCGACAATACAACCGCCTGTCGGGACAATATGGATCTGACGCGACGTAGTCGTATGGCGCCCCTTGGAGTCGCCCTCCCGCACCGCCCCGGTGTCGGCAGCCTCGGTCCCGAGCATGGCATTAACGATGCTGGACTTCCCCGCTCCGGATTCCCCGATCAGGACGGCGGTTTTTCCGGCCGTGGCGTCTCGCATCTCCGCGATTCCTTCGCCGGTCTTGGTTGATACCTCAATGATGTCGAGCGTCGGATGGAGGGCGGCCATCTCGGCGCGGACACCGACCGGGTCCTCGGCGATGTCCGTTTTGGAAAGCACCAGGATCGGAGCAGCACCGGCGTCCCATGCCAGGCTGGCAAGTCGATCGACCCGGCCGGCCGGCAGCGGACGGTCCAGTCCGCACACAGCGAATACGACGTCGACGTTGGCAGCAAGAACCTGGTCTCCGGTGCCCCGCACGTTCGGTCGTGTCAGAAGCGAGGACCGGGGAGCCATGGCGTTCATCCGGCCGTCGAGCACGGTGATCCAGTCGCCGACCACCGCGTCGGAGCTGGCGTTCTCCATGGGGATGCGCAGCACACGGGCGGCGGTTTGCACGGTGAGAACCTTGGTGTCGTGCCGGATGACCCGGGCCGGTTCGCCAGGATGGTCCGCCAGGAGTGTTGCCCAATGATCGGACCAACCGAGCCCGACGAGGGGATCAATCAATGTGAAGGCCTGCATGCATGGGCCAACCATAGAGCGCCATGGTCAGTTGGTCGGTCGGTTTTTCGGTTCACCGTTCGTATTGGACGAAAGCAGTCAGGTTGCCAATGCGGTCGTAGAGGCGTCGGCCGGTGGCGTTGAATTCTTGTGTCATCCAGTAGACGCCGGCTGCTCCGGCCAGATCAGCCTGCTCGTAGACGGCTTCGATGAGCGCCCGACCCAAACCGGTGCCACGAAGCGGAGGGTCAACGTACAGGTCCTCGAGGTAACAGGTGTTGGCGACTGTCCAGGTGTCGCGGTGAAAGAGGAAATGGACCAGGCCGGCAAGCTTGACGCCGGTGTCGACCACGAGACCATGGAACTCGTTGGGATCATCTGCCAGCAGGCGAGCGAAGGTCGTGGTGTACACGTCGTCCGTGACTGACGTTTCGTAGAAAGCGAGGTAGGCCGTGAATAGGCGGCGCCACTCTGCTTCGTCGTTGCGTTCCAGCCTGCGAATCTGCGGTTGGGTCATGCTCGGAAGCTAGCAATCAACGAGAGCGGTGCCCCGAGGGGCACCGCTCCCAGACCGATACGGCGTTGTCGCCGGATCTGCTTCTATCTTGCTAGCTCTGTCTCAGCTCCCTGCGGAAGCCATTGCCTCATGGAGCCAGCCGTCGACGAGCTCACGGTTACGTTCGATCCATTCGCTGGCGAGAGCCGCGATGTCTTCGTTGGTGTCTCGTCCTGCGTCCTGCTCGACGTTCGCAAGCGAAACCTCGATGATGGGCAGCTTCACGAGCTCCAACAACTTCGCAGCAGCCGGGTTGGCTGCGAGGAAGTCGTTGTTGGCGGTCACCTGGATGTCAGCGGCGATCCAACCGAGCTGGCAGATGCCATCGGCCGCGGCAGCCGGGCACTGGTCAGCGCCAATGTTGGCTACACCGGGGCGCTGATCGTGTGATTCGCCACCGTCCTGGCCAGACGGGTTCGAGTCATCAACGATCTCGTTGACGGCAAGCCAGTAGACGTTCTGTCCAGGGATCAGCTTGGTGATGTAGGCGCTCGGGGTCCAGGTGTAAATGACCATGGGCTCGCCCGCGTCAGCCTTGGCCGTGGCCTCGGCGATCATCGCGTCGTATCCGGCGATCACTTCCTGAACGTTCTCCCATCCAGACATCGCGATCTGGCTCAAGATGATGTTGTCACACGTCCAGCTCTCCTGGCAGCCGTAGATGTCGGCAATGCCGTTTCCGGGTACCGGGTCACCAGCATCAAAGGCGGCGAGGATCTCCGGGTCATCGTTGATCTGGTCGAGATGGGTAATGCCGTATTCGTCGGCAAAATCTTTGGTGATCAGGTAACCCTGCAAGCCACCGGCCATCATTTCCTCGCCGACAATCGTCACGTGATCGCCAACCGTCGTGCCGTCAGGCAGTTCGGGAGCCAACCAGCTTGCGTGGCCGGGGTACCAGCTGTTTACCCAGAAGTCGAAGTCGCCCTGGGCCATGGCCAGGTACGCCAGCGATGGGCCAAGTTCGAGTTCGGACGGATCCGAAACGGTGTAGCCGAGCTCTTGCATCAACTGCCGGTATACGGCGGCCTGGAAGTAGCCGGTTGACCAGTCGGCACGAGCCATGGTCACTTCGACACCTTCGCCTGGCAGAGCCATGTCGTCCATGTCGTCCATGTCTTCCATGGTGGTGTCGGTTGTTCCCGAATCGGTCGGGGCGGCGGTCTCGTCGGTAGACCCGACCGTCGTGTCAGATGCTCCGCCACCGCAAGCTGCGGCGACCAGCGCTAGTACTGCAAGCAGCGCTAGGAGCTTATGGAATTTGCTCATATACATTCTCTCCTCAGTTGGCCTCTGCGCGGGCAGAGGTCTGCCTAATTACGTAGGCATGTGGTTCACGTTACCGCCGCTCGCGTTTTAGAGCTAACGGGAACTCTTGGTTGCGGTTCGCTACGTACCGATCGACATCAGTTCCTCGGTGTGGACTTTCGGGTCGGGTTCCGTTTCGTCATAAACTCTCGAGCGCCGGAACAATTTGAGTATTCCGCTCGTGGAAGCAACGAGGAAAGCTCCTCCCATCATCGTCAGGAACGAGCCAACGCCGCTCAAATAGTTGGGGTCAGCGGATCGAACATGGGTGAAAACCCAGGCCATGGCAATCGAGAACGTCCCGGCCCCGAATCCGGCTGCGACCGTGCCCCACAGCCACTGATACCGTTCTTCCCGCTTGGGAATACCTGCGGCGGCTACAGCCGCCATTGCGGCAACAGCTCCCGACACGAGTGCCCAGAGGCCTAGTTGAGCCCCATCGGGCTCTGCTCCGGTAGTGATGAGTTCCTTGGTCTGAGCAGCGCTGGCTATCACCGTCTGTAAACGTGCAGCTATCGTGCCGGCCTCAGCCGGGTTGTCGATCGCCTCTTGTCTCAGCTCTTCGATCTGCGCCTGGATCTCGGGATCGAACACCCGACCCTCGCGCTTGTCGTAGCTCCAACCGGACAACATTCCCACCACCAGGACGACCACCGCAATCGATGATCCGATGACTCTCCCCCACGCAATGTCAGCACTGAGCGGCACGAGAGGACTGTGTGGGGCGACTCGCAGCCACATCACCGCACCGGCGCTCGCTACGAACCCGCCGGCTACGGCGGTCAACACGCCAATCCCGGTTCCCGGGTCATTGGCAAGGCCGTATGGCTGAGCAAGGAAATGGGCCGTCGCGGTGACGAATGCTGCAATGGCCGCGATGGCGGCGCCGTCTGCGGCTAACCACCGGGAGCCGGTTCCCGGGCGTAGGTAGCTACCTATGACGGCGAGAATCACAAACCCGCCGAAGGCGAGAACCAGAAAGCCGAACCAGGAACCTCCCTGGCCGGACATTCCGTTGAACGTCTGACCGGCGAGATCTTCGTCGGCAACCCGGCCGTAGGCGCTTATCTTCCCGGCGTCCACGGTCCAAGGAAGGAACACGGATATCGCGACTGCCAATCCGCCGAGCAGCGTCATTCCCATGAGGTTGCGCTCTTTGGGGGCGATCGGTGCAAAACGCACGATCGGTTCGTGTGCGACGATCTGGGCCGTCGCGTCGGCCTCGGTAAGAAGGGCTTCGACGTCTACCCGGTGGGTCCAGGCCTGTCGGATGCGGTGGAACAGGTTTCCGGTGTCGGTGTCCTCGCGTTGCGTCATGCGGTCCAGGACGATTGCGACCAGGAAGAACGCCAAGCCACCGGAGGCGGCCAGGGCCGGGTCCTGGTTGGAAAGGGCACGAAAGAGCAGCCGACCCAGCCCTCCAGCTCCCATGATGGCGGCGATTCCCAACATCGAGATGGCCAGGAGAAGTGTCTGGTTGATACCGGTCATGATCGCCCGGCGAGCCAGGGGGATCTGAACATCAAACAGCACGCGCCACTCGGGAGCGCCGTAGGCCCGGCTGGCCTCGACCACGTCGCCGGGCACCTGCCGGATGCCCAGATTGGTAAGTCTGATCAGCGGTGGTACCGCAAACACCATGGTCACCATGGTCGCCGACACCTCGCCGATACCGAAGAAGAAGATGAACGGCAGCATGTAGACGAACGAGTGAACGACTTGCATGGCGTCGAGGATTGGTCTGATCACTTTCCAGATGGCATCGACCCGGCCGCTTGCGATGCCGATCGGGATGCCAACGATGACGCAGAAGAACACCGCTACCGCGATGAAGCCGATCGTACGGGCAGTTTCAATCCAAAAGGCATTACCGAGAAGGCCGCAGATCGTAAGCGACACTGCGACAAACGCCCCCACTTTGATATTGCGAGCGAGGGAGGCGATGAGTGCCATCGCCAGGACGACCCAGACCCAGGAGATTCTGGCTAGGAAATCGTTGACGAATGCGTCAATCAGATAGTCGAATGGAAAAGCCAGAGCGTCCAGCGTGGAGCGCATGTTGACGAAGATCCAATCGATCGCTTGATCAATCCAGGCCCCGAAGGGGATTTGCCATTTATCGAGGATTCGATTGTCCATGAATCCCGGATCGGTCTGCAAGAAGAATCTCACATGAACACCTCTCGCTCGAAGCCGTCTATGAGCTGTTCGACCCGACCCATTTCTTCCATGATGTGTCGCGGGTCAAGGTTGCCGATCAGCTTGCCGTCGTCGTCGACCACTGCAATCGGGATGCCTCTACCGGCGGCGGCGTATACCTCGTTCAGCGTGGCGTGGGGTCCGCATTGCTCGAAGTCGGTCCGCAGAGCTGAGCTTAAGTCCGACGCTTGGATCCCGTCGTTGACGGTGAAGACGTGCGTTGGTCTTCCCTGGTCGTCGACGACAAAAGCGCCGGCGCGGTCACCGAGAGAGTGAAGCGCATCGCCCAGGGACATGGAAGCCTTGATCGGCCCGGGAGTGATCATGACTTCTTGAACTTCGATGACCCGACCCTGGTCGACGTCCTGCACGAATTCGGCCACATAGCCTGTGGCTGGTTGGGTGAGGATCTCCTCGGGCGTTCCGATCTGAACAACCGCCCCGTCCTTCATGATGCACACACGATCGCCGATTCGGAGAGCTTCGTTGAGGTCGTGGGTAATGAACAGGATCGTCTTCTGGAGCTCTTTCTGGATCACCATGAGTTCGTCTTGCATCTGGCGGCGGATCAGGGGATCGAGTGCCGAGAATGCTTCGTCCATCAGCAGGATGTCGGGGTCTGACGCGAGGGCTCTCGCCAGGCCGACCCGCTGCTGCATGCCGCCCGACAACTCCTGAGTGGCATTGTTGGCGTACGGTTCCAGGCCTACGAGCGACAGAGCCTTGAGCGAAGCAACATCTCGTTCCGCCTTCGGTACCTTTTGCACCTTGAGGCCGTAGCCGGCGTTGTCGATGACGTTGCGATGCGGGAATAGAGCGAAGTGTTGAAACACCATTCCCATCTTGACCCGACGGAAGGCCTGGAGGTCGGTTCCCTTGAGAGTTTGAACATCGACTCCATCGACCCACACGTGGCCCGAAGTCACGTCATGGAGCTTGTTGACCGTCCGAATCGCAGTTGATTTTCCAGAACCGGACAAGCCCATGACCACGAAGATCTCTCCACGATTCACCGAGAAGCTGACGTCGTTCAATCCGAGGACGTGGCCGGATTGGCGTAATACCGCGTCCTTCCCCAGCCCCGATTTGGCCAGGTCGAATGCACGTCCGCGCGGTTGGGGACCGAAGATTTTGTAGACGTTCTCGAGCCGGATGATTTCTTCGCCTAGCTCTGCCATCGTGCTCCTCGTGTGGTCGCGGTGAGGCTCCGAACGCGCTCGTTACGCACCCTCCCGGCCATCGAGGGTAACAGCGTTGTTTTTGTCGCGCCCCGAAAACTTGGAACCGGTTCCGACGGGATCGGAACGTTCCAAGGGCATCTGTCGCCGGTCTGGCTACTCCTCTTCGCCTTCGGCGAAGATCTCGTCGAGCATGATTTCGGCGGTTGGCTCGTCGGCTGTGGCGTTGAGGCGTTCGATCACTCTGCTCCGTCCGCCTGTTGTCCCGAAGGCAGTAATGACGTCTCCCGCGAGCAACGTGGTGTCACCGGTAGGCACCATCACCGTCCTACCTCGGCGGACCGAAACGAGCGTGCAACCCTCGGGCCAGTGAACCTCGCGGAGTGATTGTCCGTCGGCCACCGAACCGGGCGGGACCCGGAAGTCGAAGAAGGATGCACCGGGATCGGTCCGCTGGCGGAACCGCTGACGATCCAGACTTTGTCCGGTGCTCGACGCCAGTCCGATGTGATAGGCCTGGACGGCGCCGTCTCGCCCGAATATGCCAACAAGCTTCTTCGGATTGTCGTTTGCGACTACCGGCAAACGGCCAACTCCCAGCGCCGCCATTCTTTCCAACGCCACGGAGACATGGGTATCCGGGGTGACGGTCACCGGGCGAGTGGTCATGGCCGATCGGGCGGTTGGTTTGTCGCCGGCTTCGCGCGCTCGCACGATATCGGTGATGGTCAGAATGCCCACCAGGCGACCGTTCTCAACGACCGGAAGTCCATGGTGGCGGTACTGGTCAAACACTTCGCTGGCTTCGTCGAGGGTGAAGGTCGGAGGTACCGACCGGGGTGGCGCCATGACTTGTCGGACGCTCACCGTGTCGAGTAGATCGACTTCGGTGGTGCGGACCAATCGAATGCCCCGGCGCACGAGCGGCATGGTGTAGGCGCTCTCCGGGTGGATGCGATCGACCACGGTGGTTGCCAGGGTGGCCGTCAACATCAACGGCAGTACGAGTCCATACTCAAGACCGGTTACTTCAAACACGATCAGGATGGCGGTTAGGGGGGCTCGTCCGACGGCCGCGAAGGTGGCGGCCATGCCGACTACCGCGAAGGCACCTGGCTTCAGGTCCGAGAACCCCCAGATAGGCGCCACGAACAAGGCGAACGAGGCTCCCAACGTCGCCCCGATGAAGAGAGACGGGAAGAACGCCCCCCCGGACCCTCCCGACGACAGGGTGATGGATGTGGCTACCACCTTGAGGGCGACGATAGCCAGGAGGGTGTACCAGACGAACTCTCCACCAGTCGACGCCCGAAGCACACCGTTGATGAATTCCTGGCCGGTTCCCAGAATGTCGGGCTCAAGCAGCCCCAGCGCCGCTACGACAAGACCGAAAGTGATGGGTCGAAGCCAACTTCGTTTGGCGAGCCATTCGGGAGGCCGTTCAGCCCGATCGAGAAGCTTGAGAAATGCCCACGCCACAGGCACGACGAGGAGGCCGAGTATCGCATAAAGGAATAACTCCCGTGGGTCGTTGAGGAGGTAGAGCGGAGCCCTGAGCGCCACTTCCACGCCGACCAGCGAGCGGGCAGTTACCGCGGCAGCCACCGATGCAACAACAACCGAACTGAGGTGTCGGGTAGCGAAGTTCCCGAGGATGACTTCCATGGCGAACAACATTCCGGCGATCGGAGCATTGAACGCGGCGCCAATTGCGGCGCCGGCGCCTGCGGCGACCAGGCTGCGGATCTGGTCTTCTGAGAGGCG
>JAOUMT010000047.1 GCA_029881355.1 Acidimicrobiia bacterium
TCGTGATTACGCCGAGGAACAAGGCTCCTGGCAGCGTGATCCGGTTCAGAATGTGCTCGAGATGGCGCTCGGTCGCAGTACCTGGCCGGACGCCGGGAACAAAACCGCCCTGGCGTTGAAGAATGTCGGCTTGCTTCTTCGGGTCGAACTGGATGGCCGTATAGAAGTATGTGAAGAACACGACCAACGAAAACAGCAGGATGATGTAGAACCAGGTTGTCCCACCTTGGAGACCGAGGTTCTGGTCGACCCACGCACGTACCGTCAACAAGATCCGGTTTTCGTCCGACGGAATCAAAGTGACGAGCAGCGCCGGGAATGTCAGCACCGACGAGGCGAAGATAACGGGGATGACGCCCGCCGTATTGACCTTGAGCGGAATGTACGTTGAGTTACCGCCGTAGACGCGCCGTCCCCGGACTCGCTTGGCGAATTGAATCGGGATCCGGCGTTGGCCTTGATCTACGTAGAGGATGGCGACGACCATGATGAGGAAGATTGCCATGATCAAGATGAACGGCGTCCAGCGGGCTGCCGGGTTATTGAGAGATCCGACGGTCTGCGTGAATATGAAGCCGAACTGCGTTGGTAGCTGGCTGATGATGGAGATGAAGATAAGCAGCGACATACCGTTGCCGACCCCCCTGGCCGTGATCTGCTCGCCAAGCCACATGATGAGTGCCGTTCCGGCGGTCATCGTCAACACGATGAGCGATGCCCGCCACCAGTTCCACTCGGACACCAGCTGGAAGCCACCCGTGAGCTGGCCCCTACTGAAGAGAAACGAGATCGTGGTCGACTGCAGGAGCGCCAGGATCACAGTCAGGTAGCGAGTCCACTGGGTGATGACCTTCTGACCCGACTGTCCCTCTTCCTGCAGCTTTTGGAGGCGGGGAATGACCACCGTCAACAGCTGCATGATGATGCTCGATGTGATGTACGGAAGAATCCCGAGCGCAAACACCGAGAACTGCTCGAGGCCGCCGCCCGAAAACAGGTTCAGCAGTCCGACGATACCGAGGTCATTGGCTGACTCCTGAAACGCCTTGAGCTGTTCGAGATCGGCGCCGGGAACCGTCACCGCGGCACCGAACCGATAGATCACGAAGACCATCAAGGTGAACAAGATCTTCCTACGAAGATCCGGAATGGTGAACATGTGGCGGTAAACAGCGAGCATATTTCTTACGGGCCCTTCTTCAGGCAGTGATGACGTTCCGGGAACGCCGCTAGTCGATGATCTCTACCGAGCCACCGGCAGCTTCGATCTTGGCCTTCGCCGAACCGGAGACAGCATGAACCTGCACCTTGAGTGGGCGATCAATTTCGCCGTCACCAAGCACCTTGACGCGGCCCTTCTTCTTGGCCAATCCGTCAGCCTTGAGGGTGGCGGAGGTCACGGTGCTGTTGGCAGCAAACATGTTGAGGTCTTCTACGTTCACAACAGCGAAGACTTCCTTGTTGGGGTTCTTGAACCCACGCAACGTCGGAATCCGACGCTGCAACGGAACGCGCCCACCTTCGAAGCCAGGGCGAACCGTGTTGCGAGCCTTCGTACCTTTGGTACCACGACCGGCAGTTTTACCTCGCCGGCCACCCTCGCCGCGCCCAACCCGAATCTTGGTCTTTTTCGACCCGTCTGGCGGTCGCAAATGATGTAGCTGTAGCTGTCCCATGTCGTTCCTTACTTCTCTTCGACAGTCACGAGGTGTGCAACTGCATGGACCATGCCCCGGATCACCGGAGTGTCGTCATGCTCAACCGTCTGATGCATCCGCCGCAGCCCGAGTCCCCGGACCGTGGCCCGGTTCTTCGGCTTCTCGCCGATGGTGCTCTTGGTGAGCGTTACTTTCAGTGCCTTAGCCATGACTATTTACCTTCGTGCGCTCGCACCATCTCGGTGGAGCGATAGGCGGCAAGAAGACCTGGAGGAGCGACTTCTTCGGGGGTCTTGCCACGGAGGCGGGCGATTACATCGGGGCGGCGCTGGCCGACCAGACCGTTCATCGTCGCTTTGGCCGTGTTCAGATGGCTCGGGGATCCGAGTGATTTCGCCAACACATCTTTGATGCCGGCGGCTTCGAGGATCTGGCGGACTGATCCACCGGCGATAACCCCGGTACCAGGAGCCGCCGGCTGCAACAGAACCCGAGACGCGCCATGCTCGCCGACAATCTTGTGAATCAAGGTCTGACCGGCCATCGGCACCAGGATCATTTCCCGGCGGGCGTTTTCCATACCCTTCTGGATGGCGGCGGGAACTTCCTTGGCTTTGCCGTAGCCGATCCCGACTTTGCCTTTCCCATCACCAACGACACACAGGGCCGTGAATGAGAACCGACGTCCACCCTTGACGACCTTGGCCACCCGGTTGATCTCGACGACTCGCTCGTCGAATGCTGAGTCTTCCTGACGTGCCATGGTTAGAACTCCAATCCTGCGGCGCGCGCTGCGTCGGCTAATGCCTTGACCCGACCGTGGTACGGATATCCGCCTCGGTCGAAGACCACCGACGTGACGCCGGCCTCTTTGGCCCGAGTCGCGAGCAATGTGCCCACCTCTGCGGCTGTAGCGACACTGAGGGAAGTACCAATCGCCGACTCTTTGGAAGAAGCCGCGGCAAGGGTATGACCCTGATTGTCGTCGATGACCTGGGCGTAGATGTACTTGTTCGAACGGAACACCGCCAGGCGGGGACGCTGAGTCGTCCCAAGCAGCTTCTTGCGTACCCGACGATGCCGACGGACTCTCGCCGCAGCGCGGGTTTTGGGTCTACTCATCGGGCTACACCTGCCTTACCGGCCTTGCGCCGCACATATTCACCGACGTAACGGATTCCTTTGCCCTTGTAAGGCTCCGGTGGTCGAACACTGCGGATGTCTGCCGCAACCTGTCCAACCAGTTCTTTGTCGATTCCGGAAATGTTGACCTTGGTCGGTTCGGGGACCTCGATGGTGATGCCATCAGGCGGGTCCATGAGAACGGGATGGCTGAAGCCAACTTGTAGCTCAAGACTCTCACCCTTCATGGCGGCCCGATATCCGACCCCTTCGAGGGAAAGATTCTTGACGAAACCCTCGGAGACGCCAGCGACCATGTTGGCGATCAAGGCCCGGACGAGTCCGTGCTGGGCACGATCGCGAGGTTCGTCTGTCGACCGGGCGACGCGCACCTCGCCTTCTTCGACCACGATAGCAATACGGTCCGAGAAGGTCCGCTCCATCGAGCCTTTGGGGCCCTTCACTTCCACAGTCGTGCCTTTGACGGCTACGTCAACGCCCGAGGGGATGACTACGGGGGCTTTACCTATGCGTGACATGTCACCACACCTCGCAGATGAGTTCGCCACCGAGCTTGCGACGACGTGCCTCACGATCGGGCATTAGCCCTTGGGAGGTGGATACCACTACGACACCAAGCCCACCCTGGGCGCGCGGCAATTTGGTAGCCGACGCATACACCCGGCGGCCGGGAGTCGAGATCCTACGGATCCCCTGGATCACGCGTTCCTGGTTCGCACCGTATCGGAGCGTGACCTTGAGCTCGCGCCCTGGTCCTGCAGGTTTGACTTCATACCCATCAAGGTAACCTTCGGCCACCAGCAAATCGGCGATGGTTTCTTTGAGTTTGGAGGACGGCATTCCCGTTTCCTCCTGGCTAACGGCATTCGCGTTTCGAATGCGGGTCAGCATGTCGGCGATCGGATCAGTCATCATGAGTTACCACGAAGCCTTTCGCACACCAGGCAGCTCACCGCGCAGCGCCAGTTCACGCACGCAGATACGGCACATGCCGAACTTCCGCAGGTAGGCGCGAGGCCGGCCGCAGCGCTTGCACCGGTTGTAGCCGCGTACTTCGAACTTCGGCTTCCGTTGCTGCTTTGCGATCATTGATTTTTTTGCCATGTAATTCTCCTACACCTGAACCGGCTGCTTGCGGAACGGAAAGCCATATGCGTCCAGGAGGGCTTTGCCGTGTGCGTCCGTCTGAGCCGACGTCACAATCGTGATGTCCATGCCACGAATCGCACTGACCTTGTCGTAATCGATTTCCGGGAAAATGAGCTGCTCGGTGACGCCGAACGTGTAATTGCCTCGCCCGTCGAATGAGGTCGGATTCAACCCGCGGAAGTCTCGGATGCGTGGGATAGCGACCGCAATCAAACGATCGAGGAACTCCCACATCCGGTCGCCACGCAGCGTCACTGACGCTCCGACGGACTGGCCGTCGCGCAACTTGAAGTTGGCGATCGACTTACGAGACGCGTTCACCCGCGGCTTTTGCCCGGTAATGATCGAGAGATCTTCCATCACGCCGTCGATGACCTTGCGGTCCGCCGAACCCTCGCCGCAACCGACGTTGACGACGATCTTTTCGAAGGTGGGCACGAGCATCCGGTTTGCGACACCGAGTTCTTTGAACAGTGCCGGAGCGATCTCTTCGTTGTACCTGGTTTTTAGGCGAGGTGTCATAGCGTTGCTCCACATTTACGACACACTCGCGTCTTGCCGGTGCCGGTAACTTTCATGCCAATGCGGGTAGGGCCGCACTTCTTGCAGACGATCATCACGTTCGAAGCGTCGATCGGCATGTCCTTGTCAATGATGCCGCCGCTGTTTTGTACCTGCGGATTGACTTTCTCATGCCGCTTGGCCGTGGCCACGTTCTCGACGATGATCTTGTTGCGATCCGGGAACACCTTGGCGATCTTCGACTCTTTGCCGAGGTCCTTGCCGGCGATGACCTTCACTGTGTCACCAACTCTGAGCCTCATTCAGATCACCTCCGGAGCCAACGAGACGATGCGCATGAACTTGGCATCGCGCAACTCACGTCCCACGGGGCCGAATATGCGGGTTCCCCGCGGCTGACGGTTGTCGTCGATGACGACGCACGCGTTGTCATCGAACCGGATGTAGGTTCCGTCAGCCCGGCGGCTTTCCTTGGCCGTGCGAACGACGACAGCTTTCACAACCTCGCCCTTCTTCACGTTGGCGCCAGGAAGGGCTTCCTTGACGGTTGCCACAATCACATCGCCAACTCGGGCGTAGCGTCGCTTCGATCCACCGAGGACCCGGATGCACAGAACTTCTCGCGCTCCGCTGTTGTCAGCGACCTTGAGTCGGGATTCCTGCTGAATCATCGGGCACGCTCCACAACTTCTTCGATGCGCCAGCGCTTTGACTTCGAAAGCGGACGAGTTTCGACGATGCGGACCGTGTCGCCATTGCGAGCGTCATTGGTTTCGTCGTGTACATGGAATTTCTTGGTCCGACTCATGACTTTTCCGTACTTGCGATGTCGGACCGAGTCCACGACCTCGACCGTAATGGTTTTGTCACGAGCGTCGCTGACGACGATGCCTTGCCGCACCTTGCGGGCGTTGCGATCAGTCATCACGCACCTTCCTTACCGAGCTGCGAGGCAGCCCATCTCTTGATTTCTGACTCGCGGGCAACGCTCAGGATGCGGGCGATGTCTTTTTTGACATGACCGAGCCGGGCGGTGTTGTCGAGCTGGTTCGTGGCAAGCTGAAAACGCAGGTTGAACAGTTCGCGTTTGGCTTCCACCAATTGAACGTCCAACTCCTCGTCCGACAGTTCCCGTAGTTTCTTGGCGTTCACGAGTCCTCCCGGGTGACGAAACGAGTCTTAACCGGCATCTTGTGCCCGGCCTTACGCATGGCTTCGCGGGCGAGGTCCTCGGGTACACCCGAGAGCTCGAACAGCACCCGACCGGGTTTCACGACGGCAACCCAGAACTCCGGGCTGCCCTTACCTGAGCCCATGCGAGTTTCCGCCGGTTTGGCGGTCACCGGCTTGTCGGGAAAGATCGGGATCCACACCTTCCCACCACGACGGATGGTCCGGGTGATCGCGATACGGGATGACTCGATCTGACGGGCAGTTATCCACCCGGCCTCAAGCGCCTGAAGACCGTAGTCACCGAACGACACCTTGGTGCCGCCCTTGGCCGGGCCCCGTCGCTTGCCGCGATGAACTTTGCGGTACTTGGTCCGCTTCGGCATCAACATGGGCTACTCGTCTCCTTTGACTTCTTCTACATCAGCGGCGACCTCTTCGGTTTCCGCCGGGGCTTCGGCCGCGGCAGGGGTGTCGGCTTCGGCTGGCGCCTCCGGTGCGGCGCTAGCTTCCGCGACAACCTCAGGGGTTGCCTCGGCTGCCTCGACCACCACTTCGGTTACCTCGTCTGCGTCGACCGGTTCGATCTCTGGGACAATCGGCAAGTCATCGACGTCCAACATCTCTTCTTTGTAGACCGACTCGGCTTCGTCGGCACTCATGACGCGTGGCTCTTCAGCCTCGATCTTGGCGAACTCTTTCCGCTTGCCGCCGCCGGCTTCGATGAGACGTTTGCCGCCACCGGCTTCGATGAGACGGGGCTTCTTCTCGCCGCCGGCTGCCTGCTCAGCACGAGCCTTGGCTGGAACGACGCGTCCTCGTGCGCCCGATGCCAGCTGCGCTTCGGCAGCAATCTTCTCACGAGTCGCTTTCAGAGTGGTCACGACGTCACCTTTGTAAACCCACACCTTGACGCCGATGGCGCCGACGGTGGTGCGAGCCGTGGCTACTCCGTAATCGATGTCGGCTCGAAGGGTATGCAGGGGAACCCGTCCCTCGCGGTACCACTCGCGACGACCCATTTCGGCTCCGCCCAACCGGCCCTTGCACTCGACCCGGACACCCTGAGCGCCCGATTTCATGGCGGTCTGCACGGCACGCTTCATGGCCCGTCGAAAGGCGACACGATTCGCAATCTGATCGGCGATACCGCGGGCCAGCAGGGTGGCGTCGGTTTCGGCGTCTTTGATCTCGTTGATGTTCAGTTTGACCTGGCGTCCGGTCAGCTTCTCGAGCCCACCACGGAGCCTTTCGGCTTCGGCGCCCTTACGCCCGATAACGACGCCGGGACGAGCCGTGAACAGCTCGATCTCGACGCGGCCGCGGCTGCGCTCGAGTTCGATGCGCGACACGGCGCCTCGCTCAAGTTCGCCGAACAGGTAGTCACGAATCTTCCAGTCCTCATTGACGAGTTCTGTGTACTCCTTCTCGGCGTACCAACGTGATTTCCAGTCGTTGACGATGCCAAGCCGGAATGCGTAGGGGTGTGTTTTCTGACCCACGGTCAGTCCTCCTCGTTGGCTGATAAGACAATGGTGATGTGGCTGGTCCGCTTGTGGATCGGGGTTGCCCGACCACGAGCCCGTGGTCGGAACCGCTTGAGGGTCGGACCCTCATCGGCGAACGCCTCGGCAACGATCAACTCGTCGGGGTCGAACCCGAAGTTGTTCGAAGCGTTGGCAATGGCCGACTTCAAAACCTTCGAGATCGGCTCGGCCGCCCTCCGGTTGGTGAACTGAAGAACCTGCTGCGCTTCGACGACCGGCAATCCACGCACATGGTCCAGAACGAAGCGGACCTTGTTGGGGGCCTGCCGGATGTATTTGGCTTGGGCACGTACCTTCATCGCTTCTTCGCTCCCCGGTCACCAGCGTGACCCCGGAACGTGCGGGTAGGCGCAAACTCACCCAGCTTGTGGCCAACCATCGATTCGGTGATGTAGACCGGCACGTGCTTGCGCCCGTCGTGGACGGCAATCGTGTGACCAACCATCTCCGGGAAGATCGTCGAACGACGACTCCAGGTGCGGATGACCTTCTTGTCGCCCGAATCGTTGAGCGCATCGACCTTTTTCATCAGGTGATCGTCGACAAATGGGCCCTTTTTGAGACTACGAGCCATTAGCGGCGTCCCTTCTTGGATCGGCGGCGGAAGCTTGTGTTGACGCAGAACTGCGAGTTCTGCATTCCGCCGCTGAGTTGGTTGGATGCAGCCATTAGCGGCGTCCCTTCTTGGATCGGCGGCGGACAATGTCAGCGTTGCTGGCCTTGTTCTTTTTGCGGGTGCGAGCTTCTGGTTTGCCCCAGGGGCTCACGGGATGTCGACCACCGGAGGTCTTGCCCTCACCACCACCCAACGGGTGATCAACCGGGTTCATGGCAACGCCGCGACTCTGTGGGCGAACGCCCTTCCAGCGATTACGACCGGCTTTGCCGATCTTGACCAGCTCAGCTTCTGGGTTACCAACCTCACCGACGGTCGCCCGGCAGTCGAGAGAAACCGTGCGCATCTCGCCAGAAGGCAACCGGAGGAGAGCTTTGTCGCTTTCCTTCGACATGAGCTGTGCGGAGTTGCCGGCTGCACGGACCATCTTGGCACCGCCACCAGGACGCAACTCGATCGCATGAACGACGGTACCGCCGGGGATATTGCGGAGTGGCAAAGCGTTGCCTGGCCGAATGTCGGCCTTTGAACCGGATTCGATCATGTCACCCACCTTGACACCGAGCGGAGCCAGGATGTAACGCTTCTCTCCATCGACGTAGTGCAGGAGCGCCAACCGGGCGTTACGGTTCGGGTCGTACTCGATGGCCGCAACTTTGGCTGGAATGCCATCTTTGGTACGTCGAAAATCGACGATGCGGTAGCGCTGTTTGTGACCGCCTCCACGGTGGCGGGAAGTAATCCGGCCTTTGCTGTTGCGGCCGGCAGTAGCGTTCTTCTTGGCGAGCAGTGCCTTCTCTGGCTTCTTGCCTTTGGTCAGCTCGGCGAAGTCCGAAACGGTCTGGAACCTGCGACCCGGTGAGGTCGGCTTGTGTTTTTTCACAGCCATTTCGTCACACTCCGAAAATGTCTATTGAGTCGCCGGCCGCCAACGTGACGTAGGCCCGCTTGCTGCTCTTACGCTTCGCAACCACGTTGCCGGTGCGCTTGACCTTGCCCTTACGATTGGCCGTGTTCACGTTCAGCACGGTCACATCGAAGATCCCGGCCACCGCGAGACGAATCTCGGTTTTGTTGGCCCGTGGATCCACCATGAAGGTGTAGGTATTGGATGTTTCGATCAGGTCGTAGGTCTTTTCGGAGACGACCGGAGCGAAGATGATGTCCTCTGCGAATTTCATTCTTCCTCCCCCGCCGCCTCTCGAACGAAGTCGTCGTCCGCTTTGGCATGGCTATGAACGCTCGCCGCTCCACCGAGGGTGTCGGTCGTGAAGACGATCCGAGATGCCCACAAGACGTCATAGGTCGTGAGCTGGCCGGGGTTGGCGATCATGATGTTCGGCAGGTTGCGGAAGGACTTGTGTGCGACTGCGTCGCCGCGACCGAGTACAACCAGAGTCTTGCCGTCACAACCCATTGCGTGAAGCAAGGATTTGGCAGACTTGGTCTTCGGCTCGGTCCAGTCGATGGTCTGCACGACGCGCACCGCCGATTCGGAGGCCCGGGCTGACAAAGCCGACCGCAGGGCCAACGCCTTCATCTTGCGCGGGGTCCGCTGTGCATACGAGCGGGGCTTCGGGCCCCAGGCGACACCGCCACCTTTCCACTGTGGCGACCGAATGGACCCATGACGAGCCCGACCGAGGCCTTTCTGACGCCATGGCTTACGGCCACCACCGGCCACTTCGGCCCGGGTCTTGGTCGAGTGGGTTCCGGCTCGGGCTCCAGCCAGCTGGGCCGTTACGACCTGATGCATGACGGCGTGGTTCGGCTCGATGCCAAAAACTGCCTCGTCGAGAGCCAGCATGCCCTGCTCTTTGCCATCGGGGGCGTACAAGGGTGCTGCGAGTTCAGCCATTACGCCTTCACCGCCTCTCGGACCAAAATGACCGATCCTTTGGGACCGGGAACCGCGCCACCGAGCAGTAGCAAGCCACGCTCGACGTCGATGTCAACCACGTTCAGATTCAAAATCGTTACTTTGTCGCTTCCCATCCGACCGGCCATTTTGGTTCCCTTGAAAACCCGGGCCGGCGTGGCGCAGGCGCCGATCGAACCAGGGGCACGATGCACCTTGTGCGCACCGTGGCTGGCCGGCATACCTTTGAAGTTGTGACGCTTCATGACGCCCTGGAAACCCTTACCCTTGGTAACCCCACTCACATCGGCCTTGGCGCCTTTTTCGAGAACATCGGCGATCGTGATCTGCTGTCCAAGCTCAAACTCGGACGAGTCAGCAACCCGCAGTTCGACGAGATACTTGTTCGGGGCAACACCGGCCGCCTCGAAGTGTCCTTGCATGGGCTGGTTGACCTTCCGGGTCGGCAACTCTTTGTAAGCGATTTGAATCGCCGAGTAGCCGTCCTTCTCGACGGTCTTCAGTTGGGTAACCGTGCAGGGGCCCGCCTTGATGACGGTGACGGGGATGGCCTCGGCATCGTCGTTGAAGACCTGAGTCATGCCCAGTTTTTCTCCAAGAATCGCTTTCATAACTTGATCTCTACTTCCACACCGGCCGGCAGGTCGAGGCGCATCAAGGAGTCAACCGTTTTGGGGGTTGGCTCAAGGATGTCGATGAGACGCTTGTGAATGCGCAACTCGAAGTGCTCGCGCGATGCTTTGTCGACGTGGGGTCCACGGATGACGCAATAGCGGTGAATACGGGTGGGGAGCGGAATCGGGCCTTTGATCTTCGCTTGGGTGCGAATGACCGTTTCTGCAATCTTGCGGGCTGACTCGTCAACCACGTGATGATCGTAGGCTTTTAGCCGGATCCGAATCTTCTGATCGTTGTCTGCCACGCTGGCCTTCCTGATGTAACGTCGAGGCACATCCGCGCAGGCAGCAAACAGCGCCTCTTTGGGGCGCCATGCTGACCACCTGGCGAGAGGTACCCCGTCTTGTACCGCGAACGGTTTCTGGGTACGTCGCGGGTCTGGCCGCAACATCGGGCACGCGCAAACGTGCCCAGCAACTTCTTAGTTGGAGGTGTCGACGGGAAGCCGACTGGAGGGAGTGTAGGGACCCGCCTACTGAGGTGTCAAAACCGCCATCTCACGGACTCACCAGGCTCAGTTCGAAGGCCTTGCCGCACTCCCCCAAGACAGAGTCGTTGGCGGTGATCGTGACCGAGGTAGCCCCGTCGGGAATCACGACTCCTGACAGCGACCGGGTGAATGGTTGTTCGGTGTCATGGGGGTGGGTGAGTTCACGGCGTCCGATCTCGGTATCGCCAACCCGCACGATCCAGGCATCGGCGTACTTATCCCAGCCCTGATCATCGGACACGACGGTCACGGTAAACGTGTGGGTCCCATCGAACGAGGTCTCGACATCGGCGGCCACTACGTCGGCGCAACCTTCGTCGACTCCCAACTCCGGAGCTCCGACCGTCGAAACCGGGCTACAGGCGATCAGCACGCTGCTGAAGGAAAGGTAGGCGGCGAAACGTTTGATCGGTATCCTCGTCACGCAAAAAGCCTAATCCGCGGAGCGAAATAGAGAATCGTGCACCCGCCAGAAAGTGTTGGCCCCGGTCTCCCGGGGCCAACACTTTTCCTAACTTCGCTACGGACTATTCGCCGCGAACTTTGGCGACGATCTCCTGAGCAATGCTGTCCGGCACATCTTGATATGAGTGGAACTGCATCGAATAGTTCGCCCGACCCTGGGTCTTGGACCGCAGATCGGATACATAACCGAACATCTCCGCGAGGGGAACCATCGCCCGGACGACTCGGGCCGCACCACGATGACCCATCTCCTCGATTTTGCCTCGGCGAGACGAAAGGTCGCCGATCACGTCACCCATGTAATCCTCTGGCGTCGTGACCTCGACTTCCATGATCGGTTCGAGGAGCTTGACGCCGGCCTGACGAGCCGCCTGCTGGAAGCCCATCGAGCCTGCCAAACGGAACGCCATCTCTGACGAGTCGACGTCATGGTATGAACCGTCAGTGAGGATCGCCCGGATGTCGACCATCGGGTATCCGGCCAACACACCTTGCTCCATTGCGCCACGAATTCCGAAATCCACCGATGGGATGTATTCCTTCGGTACGTTTCCACCCTTGATCGAGTCGACGAACTCATATCCATCACCGGGCTGGGTCGGCTCAAGGCTGATGATGACGTCGGCGAACTGGCCTTTACCACCGGTCTGCTTCTTGTGGGTGTAACGGACCTTCTCCACCGGCTTCTTGATGGTCTCACGATACGCAACCTGGGGACGGCCGACGTTGGCCTCTACCCGGAACTCACGGACCAGACGATCGACCAGGATGTCGAGGTGTAGCTCACCCATACCGGCAATAATCGTCTGCCCGGTCTCTTCGTCCGTGTTGACCCGGAAAGTGGGATCCTCTTCGGCAAGTCGCTGGAGCGCTTCGCCCAGTTTGTCTGAGTCGACCTTGGTTTTGGGCTCGATCGCAACCGAGATCACCGGCTCGGGGAACGTCATCGACTCGAGCTGCACCGGCGCGGCGGGATCTGCCAGCGTGTCACCCGTTGTGGTCTGCTTCAGGCCTACGGCGGCGACAATGTCACCGGTGAAAATGTCGCTGATCTCTTCGCGGGTGTTGGCGTGCATACGCAGCAGACGCCCGAGACGCTCTTTCTTTCCCGTTGAGGTGTTGACGATCGAGTCACCCTGGGCCATGTGCCCCGAGTAGACCCGGAAGTACGTCAGCTTGCCAACGTGAGGGTCTGACTGGATCTTGAATGCGAGGGCCGAGAAAGCCTCGTCGTCGGTTGGTTTCCGTTCAACGGTCACATCCTCGTGCCCGGGACGGAACCCTTCGACAGGTGGCAGGTCCGACGGGGCAGGCAGGTAACGAACAATCGCATTCAACAGAAGCTGAACGCCCTTGTTCTTGAAAGCTGAGCCAGTAAAGACGGCCGTAAAGAGCTGGCCAATAACCGCGTTGCGGATCGCCGCATGGAGTTCGGCGGTCGTCAACGATTCCGGATCGTCCAGATACTTGTCGAGGAGCGCTTCGTCGGTCTCGGCCACGGCTTCGAGCAACGCATGCCGGTACTCGGCGGCTATTTCGGCCATATCCTCGGGAATCGGGCCAGTCGTGTATTCCTTGCCGTCGTCATCGAGCCAGAAATGGGCTTCCATCGTGATGAGATCGATGATGCCGTGAAATCCGGCTTCCTTGCCGATCGGCAATTGCATGACCACCGGCTGGGTTCCGAGGCGTTCGCGGATCGACTCGACCCCCGCGAAAAAGTCCGCGCCGGTTCGGTCGAGCTTGTTGATGAAACACATGCGAGGGACGTTGTACTTGTCCGCTTGACGCCATACGGTTTCAGACTGCGGTTCGACGCCGGCAACGCCATCGAAGACTGCAACGGCCCCGTCGAGTACGCGCAACGAACGCTCCACTTCGACGGTGAAGTCGACGTGACCAGGCGTGTCAATGATATTGATCGTGTGGCCATCCCACTGGCAGGTGGTCGCAGCGGACGTGATCGTGATACCGCGTTCCTGCTCTTGCTCCATCCAGTCCATGGTGGCGCCGCCATCGTGGACTTCGCCGATCTTGTAGGTGCGACCGGTGTAATAAAGGATGCGCTCGGTGAGCGTCGTTTTACCGGCATCGATGTGGGCCATGATGCCGATGTTGCGGATCTTGTTCAGTGGTTCGCTGCGCGTTGCCACGATATGTCCTTCGTTGTCAGAGACCGCCGGCCATGCCGACGATCGCGGATGTCTTTGGCCCTCCGGTGGGGACGGTCGCTAGGCGCGACAGCCCTGGCCAGAGCAGATGCCTACCATCGATAGTGGGCAAAGGCCTTGTTGGATTCAGCCATCTTGTGAATGTCCTCGCGGCGTTTCATCGCTGATCCGGTGCGGTTGCTGGCATCCATGATCTCATTGGCGAGGCGCTCGGACATTTCTTTTTCTTTGCGACGACGCGCATAGTCAACCAGCCAGCGGATGGCGAGCGTATTGGCCCGCCGGGATGGCACCTCGACAGGAACCTGGTACGTGGAGCCACCCACGCGGCGCGAGCGAACCTCGAGGTGCGGCTTGAGATTGTCAATGGCGCGTTTGAGAACGACGCTCGGATCTTGTCCTGAACGACGTTCAACGGTGTCGAGTGCGGTGTACACGATGGAGCGAGCCGTTTCTTTTTTGCCGGCAAGCAGAACTTTGTTGGTCAGTTGGCTGACGAGCAGCGACCCGTAGACCGGATCTGGCTCGATGTGACGCTTCGGAGCGGGACCACGACGTGCCATGTTATGTCTTCTTCGTTCCGTAGCGCGACCGGGCCTGCTTACGGCCCTGAACCGAGCCGGTATCGAGAGCGCCGCGAATGACCTTGTAGCGGACTCCAGGGAGGTCTTTCACTCGTCCACCACGAACCAGCACAATGCTGTGCTCTTGGAGGTTGTGACCTTCACCGGGAATATAGGCAGTGACTTCGACGCCCGAGGTCAGTCGGACACGACAAACCTTACGAATGGCCGAGTTCGGCTTTTTCGGGGTGACGGCATACACGCGTGTGCACACCCCGCGACGCTGAGGCGCTCCCTTGAGGCCCGGCGTCTTTTCCTTCTTCGACTTCGCCTGTCGGCCCTGTCGAACCAACTGGTTTATCGTCGGCATTCTGCTCCCTTTGATACGAGTTACGGCACTCGGTTCGAGCCGAGTACCGGGATTTCATGACCCACCACACCCACCAAGTGTTCCGAGGAGGGACAAACGAGGGCAGGTCCAAAAACCTGACTCGTCAGTATATGGCCGTCTTGCGCTGGCGCCAAAACGGCAGCAAGCAGTCAGGCGAGCCAAACGCTCGACCGACTGCTCAAGTGTACGCCGGACCACCACGAGATGGCAAGCCTGGCCGAAACCAGCTCACCAAGCCTTTCGGCGACCCGGTGGGTCAATTCGCCTCTACCCCGACCCGCCTGGATTCGCCGAAACTATGAGAAGAAAGGACGGACCACGATGCCGGGAACCTTGAAGCGGATATGGTCGGAACTCAGCCGACCCGGTCGGTCAGTACATCGCGTTGAAGCCAGCCACGTCGAGTGCCCGTACGTCGGTCGGGTGTCGGTCGATCACTGTCTTTCTTGCGGGCGCCTGCGGGACATCAAGATCGACGGCGAAGGAGGCTGGGTGGCGTGTTCCAGCGCCGGACTCACCGATCCGCAGTTCGTTTACCGTCCGCTGGACTAACTGAGAACTTTCAGTTCGGCGGCGCTGCTAGCGTCCCGGCGTGTTCATCTCGCTCGCTCAACCACACATGCCAACCCGCCTACTCAGGCTGGTGGTTGGTTTGGCGGTCTATGGCACCGGAATCGGTTTTATGAACCAGTCCGGGCTCGGGGTGCCGCCGTGGGACGTCCTGCATCAGGGCCTTGCCAGGCAGCTCGGCGGTTCGATCGGGCTGTGGTCAATCCTGGTCGGTTTTCTGGTGCTCATTCCGTGGATACCGCTGCGCCAACCGTACGGGATTGGCACCATCCTCAATGCCATCATCATCGGCACCTTTATCGACCTCACGAGCGGATGGATTCCGATCGCCTCATCCGTGCCCATTTCATGGGCCTTCCTCCTCGCCGGGATATTGATGATCGGCATCATGTCGGGGCTCTACATCGGCGCCAACCTCGGCCCGGGTCCTCGTGATGGCCTCATGACCGGTATTGCGAAACGGGGTCCATCGATCCGTCTGGTTCGTTCGGTCCTGGAGCTTGGTGTCCTCGTGACCGGAATCATTCTCGGAGGCACGTTCGGTATCGGTACGGTTGTTTTCGCACTTTCGATCGGCCCGTTGATTCACTACTTCCTACCCCGGCTGACGCTGCACTAGGTCAACCAAAACAACCCGGCTCCGACAAACGCTGCCTATCCTCCACGAGTCCTATGCCTCGATCATCATGCAGCTTCTGTGGGAAATCGGAATCGGAAGTTAGCCAGATCGTGGCCGGCCCCGGGCGGGTTGGCGTATGCAATGAATGTGTCGTCCTATTCGGTGATATCACGAAAGACGAGTTCGCCGGCAACGTGCTGGTCACGGGGATCGGGGAACTCATCACGAACGATCCGCTGGTTCCCGGACTGCTCGGCATCATCGACCACGCGGCCCTGGCGGTCACCAACGGAATCGTCGCCTGGGCGGGCCCGGAGGACTCGATCCCCGAGCGTTGGCGCGAGCTGCCGGTTCTGCCGGTCGGTGGCCGATCGGTGATCCCCGGGTTCGTGGACGCGCATACGCATGCCCTGTTCGGTGGCGACACGGCCGACGACTATGCCGACCAGCTTTCCGTGTTTGCCGACCCCCCGCTGGCCGACGTCGACAAGATCATTCAGTCGACCGCTGCCACGAGTGACGCTCACCTCTTACGAGAAACCACCGAACGGCTGAATCGGATGCTGCGGATGGGCACCACTACCGTCGAGGTCAAGACCGGTTACGGCGTGACGACCGTTGGCGAACGGCGGCACTTGGAAATCCTGAGACTTCTCTCCGACCAACATCCGATTGACCTCGTCCCAACCCTGTTCTTGCGAACCATCCCCACCGGTGCCGACCGGTCCGATCACGTACGGATGATCACCGAGGAACTGCTGGCGGTGTGCGCTCCGCTGGCGACCTACTGTGACGTCGACTGCGATGAGACGGCATTCTCACCGGAGGAAGCCCAGGTCATTTTGGATGCGGCTGCCGCCCATGGCCTTCCTGCCCGTTTACACACGCAGCGATTCGGCCCCGACGCCGGCCTCCTCGTCGCTCTTTCGGTGCGGGCAGTGAGTGTCGATCACCTCGATCACATCACCCGGTCCGACGCGGCTCGCCTCGGCGAATCGGGAACCGTTGCCGTGCTCTTGCCTGCGGCATCGTTCGGCGTCCGGGCAGGTCACGCTCCTGGCAGGATGTTGTGGGAGTCGGGCACGACGGTGGCAGTGGCGACGGACTGTGGGCCCGAAGGACCTTCGGTCGAGTCGATGCAACTGGTCGTCGCCCTCGCCACGGTCGAGATGGGTCTCACTCCGTCGCAGGCGATCTGGTCGGGCACCCGGGGGGGCGCTCTGGCACTGGAAGAACCCGAAAAGGGATGGCTTGGCCGCGGCGCAGTCGCCGACTTCGTGGTGCTCGACGCCCCGAGCGCCAGTCATCTCATTCAGCGGCCCGGCACCAACCTTGCCATGCACGTCTTCAAAGACGGCAGCACCGCCTTCTAAAGCCGGGTCCACCGACTTGGAGCTGGACCCACCCGAAACGGGCTCTGGAACCCCGGGTTGAACCCTGGGTTCGGGCGCCCGGAAACGGGCGGTCGGGCCCCAGGTTGAGAGCATAAGAAGGGCTCCGCCGAAGCGGAGCCCTCTTCTTCCAGGCAGCTGGCGGCTGCCTACTCTGGTACTGCCTACTCTTCTTCGTCAGACGTGGTGCCGAGGCTGGCCAGCCACTCGGCCGGGTTGGCCGGGAGCTGCTCCTCATCACTCTCGGG
>JAOUMT010000219.1 GCA_029881355.1 Acidimicrobiia bacterium
CCAGGGTCCGTAGCGCGTAGGTAGCCCCGACCAGGAACACGATGTAGCCAGCGATCCGGCCGAGTAGTTTGCCGACGAACGCGCTATCGGTGCGGCCCCCGACGATCGACTGAATCGAGCGCCGAACGATCCACCCAAGCAGGGTCGCCAGCAGAAGAATGCCACCCGCCGTGATCCACTGTTCAGCGCTGATCGAAGTCAATCCTTCGGTGAGGGATGATTCAGGGTCCGATGTCAAGAGTTGCTCATTCTCATGGTCCGGTGAAACGATAGGTCAAACTTGGCGATCCCGCGCTGTAATCTGAAAGCCCGATAGGAGGCAGGTCATGGATAATCGGATGGTTGCAACACTAGGTGTAAACATCAATCGGCCCGCCGACGAGGTCTTCGAGTACCTACGCGATGTGCATCGTCACAATGAATGGTCGCCGAAGCCGTACCGGGTTGAGGGGATTGAGGGTTTGGTCGAGGCCGGAAGTACCTTTGTTTCCTACGGCTGGCTGCCCGGGAAGTCCGACAACCGCAACGACGTCGAGGTGACGGCCTTTGAGCCGGGTCGTAAGATCGAGTTCACCGCCACCCAGGACGGCCATAAGTTCTTGAACACGTTTGTGCTCACGCCAGATGGAGACAAGACGAGGGTTGAGAAGACCATCGATTTCTACAAGCCGGGTGGTTTTGCCGGCACGTTCGTGATGCCGATCCTCTTCCCGGCGCTGATCAAGCCAGCCACACAGAAGGCGATGGTCATGCTGAAGGATCAACTTGAAGCGTGATCGATCGCCAGGATCGTGGGCTAGGTGACCTTCGCAGGGGAAACCTGGGTCGTAACCGGAGCGTCACGGGGAGTTGGTGCGGCCATCGCGGACGGACTCTGGGCGGGCGGCGCCCGGCTGGTCCTGAACGCCCGTAACGGGGAGTCGCTCCGGGCGAAGGCCGCCACCTTCGATGATCAGGATCGTGTGCGGCTGGTGGTGGGTGACATCGGCTCGGCCGAAACGAGTGTGCGCATCGCGGCGGCCGCGGTTGAACTGGGCGGTCCGATCGGCGTCATCCACAATGCGGGTGTGGCCGGTGCCGGTCCGATGATCTGGGAAACGACGGCTGGCCAGTCCGCGGCCATTCTTGGTGCCAGTCTCGACGGAGGTCTGCACCTGGTCCGATCCCTCGTCCCCGCCATGGTTGACGATGGCAAAGGATGTTTCGTCTTCGTCGGTTCCGGTATCGCCGATCGCAACATGACCGGGGTTGGGTCGTATGGGATCGCCAAGGCTGGGGAAGAATACTTGGCGCGGCAACTTGCCCTTGAGGCGCCCTGGCTTGCCAGTTTCGTTTGGCGGCCCGGCGTGGTCGACACGGATATGCAGACCGAGGCCCGTTCGGCTCCGGATGAGGTGAGTCGGGTGTTCAAGTCCTTTCAAGATGACGGACTACTGACAACCCCGGCAGAGGCAGCGGCTGATCTGCTTCATCACCTGGCTGGTGACCGGTGGGCGCTGAGCGGTACGACGGTCTCGGTCCCTCGTCGGATTTGAAGTCTTGCCCGAGAATCAACGCCTCAGTCGGCCATGACCACCGCGCGCAGCTCGGCACCGGACCCATAGACCGCGTCGTGATCGGAGACCGATGATTGTCCATTCCGGAAGTTCTGCAGGAAGACGTCATACGACATGCGACCACCATGACAGTCTCGCGGCTCGTTTACGGTGCCCGGTTGGTCTCCACCTGCTGGACTGGCGGCTTCGCTAGTTTTCGGGATGGAGGACTGGCATGGATACAGTTCGGGATCTGGGATCTGGGCCCTCCTTCTCGCCCTATCAGCCCGACATTCTCGTGCTTGGTGGTCGGGAATCTCTGGAGGTCGTCGGAGAGTCGCGGCATCAGGATGCGCTGTGGCATATCGTTGGCGAACGACCCGGGGGTCCGGATCGGATCCGCGTCAACGTCATCGGGGTCCTTCGACCGGAACTCGACAATCCGCACGACGAATACGCAGTTGCCGTGGTGGTCACCGACCACCGGGTTGGCCATTTGTCTCGTGAACACGCCGCCCTTATGCAACATGCAGTGATTCGTCTTGAGCGCGAGCATGGCCGGGCCATCGGGCTGCATGGCGTGATCGCCGGTGGCGGCCGACGGGCGAACGGGCCAGGGCAGCTGGGTGTTTTCTTGTCCTTTGACCCGGCCGACTTCGGTCTGCCGCGGTCGGCCGAGCCTCGTCTTACGCCTGCCAGACGTTCGTCGGTCCGAACCGGGATGAGCGTCGCGGCGGCAACCGATCGAGAGGACACCCGGTACGACCTGTCATGGGTCGATGGCCTGGCCGGAGATTCAGCGCGCAGGATCGCTCAGTTACGCAAGCTATTGGAGGCCGAGGCCAACCCGATTGACCGTCATTTCATGTTTGCTCGCCTGGAGAAGGATCTCTACTACTGCCGTGACACGTTCGAGTCGGCGCTGGCGGAGTACGACGAGGCTTGCGTCGCGCATGACGCGGAGATGGGGTCGATTCTGCCGGCTCTGGTTGACAAGTTTGGCAAGGTTCCGATGCTGGAGACCTATCGGCAGATGTGTATTCGACAGCAGAAAGCGGGAGCCTGGGAGGCCGGTCTGCTGTGGGCCGAGCGTGGGATTGCTCTGTACGGATCCCAAGCCGCCGACCCCGACTGGGTCGCCGATCTGGCTGACCGAGCATCACGGTTCCGCCAGAAGATCACTGATGGGTCGTCAGAGGTCCGCGGGTTGTTTACCCGGTAGAGGGGATGTGGTCGAGCAGGTTTTCAAGGCGCGGGAAGGCCCGGTCGTAAAACTCGGTGGGGTCCTCGCCAAGGTTGAGCATGAAATTGATAAACATGATGGTGCGGGCCGCGACGAACGTTTCGATCTGACCCTCGTAGTCGAGGGGCCACTGCGCAACCGCTCGATAACCCGACTCGAACGCCGTTTGCAGCTCGTCGAATCCCGGCTCGTTTCGGTGGTAGAAAAGGGTAATGGCGATGTCTTGGATTCGATGGCCCCAGGCCACGTCTTCAAAGTCAAGCGCGATCATCCGCGATCGGGAAACGTGCACGTTCCAAGGGTGGAGGTCGGCATGGATGATCTGGGCCTTCGAAGGGTCGAGTTGCGCGAATGCTGGAGTAACGGTCTCGATCGCACGGTCGAGGAGTTCGCGGCGTCCGCCGACGAAATGGTGGGCGTGTTCGTCTAGGTGGTAGACGACCGGGTCGATGGGTTCCTGCCAGTAGAAGACCTGATCCCAGGCCATCGGCATGGAAGGCGGCTGGTAGTCGGCGCCCGCGACGTGTAGGCGGGCTGCCAGGCTGCCGAGCTGCTCATAACGATCAGGTGTCATATCTTCGGCGAGGGGTTTGCCAGGGATCCATTCGAACAGAACACACCGGCGCGGGTTCGGTATACCGTCGCCCGATGCGTATACCGATCGTCCCCCGTTAACGGTCGGGATGACCCGGCAGACGTCAAGGTCGGTGTCTTCGAGTGATGCCAACCAGTCGAGTTCGACGGCCACATCGGCGTCCGTGTGATCCTGTAGATAGTCGACCCTCAGGGCGTAGGTCGCCGAGGCGGTGTCGATCCGGTAAATCACGTTGGCGAAGCCGCCAACCAGCCTCATCCGGTAGTCGCCGACCGCGTAGTTCGCCAACGCGGCTGCCGCCAGCGTACGGAGACGCCGGAACTTGCCACGTTCGGTCAGCTGATTCCAGGGTTTCATCCGGCGGCAGGCTACCGCAGCATGAACCGGTTAGCCGATCCGCCTCGGCGAATCCTTTTATGCCGTCCTCAAGGGTTCTAGAGAGGTCTTCAATGACTACTTCTGTGTTCTGCATGTTCCTTCCGGTTGGGTACTCATCTGTTACCCGATTCCCGGGGAGTTGAAATGTGCTTGTTGTTCGGCGGTCGCCGGCAGACATCGTTGAGCATGGTTGCGGCTTGTGTGTCCGGCATGCCGACGATGATGAGTTCTGGCTGACCGAACGCCTCAACGCCGATCGTGTACACCCAATTGGGTCCCGGCTCGTCTGCGGAGGACGAGACCGAATGGCAGGCCCATCCATATTGCTTGATGGTCTTGAGATGTCTTTGGTAGTCGCGTAGCGACATACGCTTGCATCAAAGGCAACATAAGTGCTTCCTTTCCATTCACGGGAAGTGACGGGTGGGGAAGCGATGCTTGGGAAGTGCCGGGGCTGAACCCCTGGTCTCAGGGTGGTTCGGGTTTGTTGGTGTAGGTGTGGCCGAGGTGGCTGGTCCATTGGTGGTGGCCGGTGGGGAGTTTCTGGTAGGTCCAGCCGCATTGGTGTTTGATGCGGTGGTCGTGTCGGCAGTTGGGGTCCAGGTTGGAGGTGGTGGTTGGTCCGCCGTTGGTCCAGTCGATGGTGTGGTCGAGGTCGGAGTGGATGGCCGATACGCGGCAGCCGGCCATGACACAGTGGGGACTGTGGGCTCGGATGATCCTGCGTTGTTGGGCGGTTGGTCGTCGTCGGGTGACCCCCACTCCGACCGGTTGGCCGGTGTGAGGGTCGGTGACCACAAATTCCCAGGTGCCTGGTCGGTTCTGTTCGGCGACCTGTCTGGCAATGTCGGCGATGACCGGTCCGTAGCC
>JAOUMT010000220.1 GCA_029881355.1 Acidimicrobiia bacterium
CAATACAGCACTTTGTCGGAGTGGCGGAATTGGCAGACGCGCTAGCTTGAGGGGCTAGTGCCCGAAAGGGTGTGGGGGTTCAAGTCCCCCCTCCGACACGAACGTTAACCCCACGCGGACTCATCTCGACTGAGACGCGGCCTTCGTGGTGGTAGGTGAGGTTCACCCCTAGTTCTCCGTAGAGGTCTGCCCTGCATGGGGCGGGGTCGCCGAGAACATCGTTGTTTCGTTCCCCCCCCGACGACTAGGAAACGCTATATTTTGCATGATCCGGGATTGGAGCATTGACAGGTGCCCGCGGCAGAGGGAGACGCGTTGTCGGTTAGATCGACCGAACGACCACCACGGAGTCGGGCTAAAGCCAGTGCGGGCGAGGACCGTACGAAACTGGTGGGCCACAGCAGGCTGACGCCGTATGTGCTGGCCGCTCCGTCGATCGTCGTGGTGAGTGTGCTACTGGCATTCCCGGTTCTGTACGCGTTATGGGGGAGTCTGTTCGACACCGATTCGATCGGTGGGCCGCAGCGCTTCGTGGGTATCGACCAGTACACCCGGCTGTTCACTGACCCGGACTTCCTCTGGTCGATCAATCGCACAGTCGTCTTCGTGACGGGGACGCTGATCGTCGGCCTGACACTCGGTATTGCGTTCGCTTTCCCACTCAACCGGGCCGCCGGGAAGCTGCGTTTCCTACGGGGTCTGACGATCGTTCCGTATCTGGTGTCGGGTATCACCACCGCCGTGATCTTCCGGCTGATCCTCAACCGCGACTTTGGTCAAGTGAACCGGGTCCTCGAATTCTTCGGGCTGCCCGAAATGTCGTGGTTCTCCAATCCGAACCTCGCCATGCTGGCCTCCATCGGCGCGCAGGTGTGGTCTGATCTCCCTCTCGTCATCCTGCTGATCCTCGGTGGGTTACAGACCGTCGACCCTTCATTGACAGACGCCGCCGATGTCGATGGGGCCACCGCATGGCAGCGGACATGGAAGATATCGCTCCCACTAGTGATCCCTCAGCTAGCGCTCGCCACGGTGCTGCTCAGCTACCAGGCTCTCACGTCGCTTGGGGTCATCGTGGCACTCACGGGTGGTGGACCGGTCAACGCAACCAGAACTTTGCCCATCGCCCTCTACGAGACCGCCTTTCTCCACCTGAGGACCAATGAAGCTCTTGCGATAGTGGTGGTGATCCTTGCGTTGAACGCAGGCTTGACGTTGGTTTACGTTGGCCTGTCCCGTCGATACGACATGGTGGGAAACTGATGGCCACCTACACATCGCAAACGGGTGTCCTCGCCATCGCCCGACGTTGGCTTCGCCGTGTGGCGATCGGAGTTCCGCTCCTGGCTTTGACGATCTGGACCGTTTTTCCTCTTCTCATGACACTCTCGATCTCGTTCAAGTCGAAGGCCGGAGTCTCGACCGATCCCGGGCTGATCCCATCGAACCCGACGCTCGACGGTTATCGGTCGATAATTGGCCAGCAGGGCTTCCAGGGAGCCTTCTTCAACAGCGTGGTGGTGGGTCTGGGCACCGCGGCCCTTACCCTGTTGCTGGCGGTCCCCGCGGCCTACGCCTTTGCCAGATTCCGCTTTCGGGGCCGGCACCTGCTATTGCTCTTCACCCTCCTCCCACGGCTGATCCCCGGCCTGGGATTGATGGTCCCGCTGTATCGGCTGGCGGTGGCGGTGGGTGGCATCGACAAGATCTCGACGCTGATCCTGGCGTTCACGGCCACGGTGCTCCCGCTGGCGGTGTGGCTCCTGGTCGGGTTCTTCCAACAGGTGCCGAGGGAACTTGAGGAGGCGGCCAACGTCGATGGCACGAACATGTTCCAGCGTGTTCGCTACATCGTGCTCCCACTTGCGGTGCCGGCGCTCATCACCATCGGCGTACTCGCCTTTCGCGAGGCATGGAACGAGTTCAATCTGGTTCTCGGGCTCACGTCGACGCCGGGCAGCCGAACGCTTCCGTATGAATTGTTCCTCATGACCCAGACGACTGGGTTTCAAGACAACCCTGGTCAGGCGGCATTTGCCGTTCTCTCGATTATTCCGTTCATCTTCGTCTACCTCCGAATCGAGAAGTACGTGGTGGGTGGGATCACGAGCGGAGCCGTCAAATGAGACCACTCGGTCAGGGTCAGCGAAGCCCACCCCCGGTTTGGTAGGTTGGGAACACGATCGTGCCAGAAATCGGACGCCCAGAGGTGCCCCAGTCCACATGAGGGGTGGCTCGTGACCCACAGATCACTGCGCCCAGGCGCTTCATCCACGATAGGGAGATCAGAAATGACTATTGGACGAAAATACGGCGGGCCGCCGCGGCCCCGAACGAAGCCCAAGGCGATGGCATCGGTCATCGCCCTTTTCATGGTCCTTGGTGCTTGCTCCGGATCTGAAAGCACCGCAGATACGACAGGCGCCCCGGCCGGAGGCGGCGACGACCCCGTCGAAGTAACGATCTGGTTCAACGGAGAGTCCATACCTTCGGATGAGTTCGCTGCTCTCGAGGCCGAATACGGAATTATCGTCAACTACGACATTCGCGGCGACGATATCCTCACCGACATGCTGCGGATGCGCGACGCCGGCCAGGCTCTGCCCGATCTAGTCGAGATCGATTCGCACTTGACCCCCGCATTCCTCGAGGCCGATTTGCTTGCTCCTATGACTGAGCAGATCGCCACCTGGGAATCGGAAGATCCGGAACTATATGCCACGGTGCCGGCCGGCGTATGGGAGGACGGAACGTACGATGGTGAGATCTACCACATGCCCAACAAGAGCCTCGTCAACGCCATCTTCTACAACATCGCCATGGTGGAAGAGGCGGGAGTGGAAATCCCGTTTGACAGCTGGTGGGACGTGGTGGACGCCGCCAGGGCTGTCCAGGCGGTTCGACCCGACCTCCCCGCCTACTTTGGAAATGGTGGCGCCAGTCATGACCGTATGTTCCTGTGGCTCTACAACTTCGGTGTCCCCTTCGAGGGGAACGTTCCGCAGTTGACATCGGATCAAGGAGTTGACTTCATCGACTTCCTCCAGACGATGTTCGTAGAGGGCATCACCGATCCGGAGTTCCAGATCGGCCAGCAGGACGAAGCCAAGGGTGCATTCGTGAGCCAGCAGTTGCCGTTCATATCTGAGGGACTCAACGGTGGCCCCGGATTCGTACAAGACGACTTCGTCTACGGTGAGGACTGGGCAACCACTCCGCTTCCGGTTCATGTCGAAGACGGCGGGACCAACATGGGAGCTCCGCGCGGCATCTCGCTGACCGCCGGGTCCGAGCACCCATACGAGGCGAGCCTGGTGCTCCGGTACCTGTCGGATCCCGAGATCGCCGCCGAGCGGTACTTCGTTCTTGAGTCCGGTGTGGTCCAGTCGCTGCCGGTGCTCGACGGAGAACGGATGAAAGAGGAGCAACCCTTCTTCACGCCCGAACTGCTCGAGGACTTCAAGACCATGGAGTCGCAGATCCCTCCGGGCACGAACACCAACGCCGTGGGCTCGATCCTCATCGACCTAATCGAGGAAGTGACGGTCGTCGGCACAGAAGACTCACCGGCGGACATCGCGACTCGGTACCAGGAGATGCTTGACGACCTCTGAGGTTAACCCGAAGCGAAGTAGGTGATGAGGGGGAGCCACTTGCCAGGTGGCTCCCCCTCACGCGTCCGTATCGGCGTGCACTGGACCTTTGCCAGGTTCCGAAAGGTGGCGCCGGTCAGAAGGTTGCCCGAGCTGAAGAAGCCGAGGATGTCGCCGGAGTACGCCGTCGTCACCCTATCGCGGTCCCCCTAACCATCGTCGGGGTCAGGTCTTATCGCCGCCATGGCTTCTGCTGGCCGTTCATTGGCGGCTGGGGGCGGAATTGGTCGAGGCCTGCGGCTAGGTTCAGGGTGGTGTTCGTGTTGGAGGCATCGGAGGGATTGAATTGGATCAGCCAGACGTGAAGGCCAGGACCGAAGTGCGAGATGGTATGCGCATCACCTGGCATCAGCCGATTCTCATGGATGACGGTACGGTGCTTAGGGCGGATGTGTTCCGACCGATCGATGACGGTAGATACCCGGTGATTCTGACCTATGGGATCTACGCCAAGGGGGTCGCCTATCAGGAGGGGTACCCCCTTCAGTGGGCAAAGATGGTCGAGGATCATCCCGAAATCCTCGAAGGTTCGACCAATAAGTATCAGAACTGGGAAGTGACCGATCCCGAGCGCTGGGTGCCTGACGGGTACGTTTGTGTGCGGGTCGACTCGCGTGGGGCCGGTTGGTCCCCGGGTTTCATGCAGCCAAATTCCCCAAGGGAGATCGAGGATCTCTACCAGTGCATCGAGTGGGCGGGTACCGAATCCTGGAGTAATGGCAAGGTGGGAATGCTGGGCATTTCGTATTATGCCAGGAACCAGTGGCGGGTAGCCGGCATGGAACCTCCCCATCTGGCAGCGATCATTCCGTGGGAGGGAGCGAACGATCCGTATCGCGACTCCGGCTACCACGGTGGCATTCTCAGCCAGTTTCAAGAGCTGTGGTCCAAGGTCCAGGTGGTCAACGTTCAGTACGGTCGCGGTGACCGTGCTCGAACCAACCCGAACACCGG
>JAOUMT010000221.1 GCA_029881355.1 Acidimicrobiia bacterium
GCAGTTCGCCACGTTGACGCTGGGTTCGGGAGCGGCGGCGATGGTCGTGTCGAATGGTGATCTGGTCGATTCACCCCATCGATTCATCGGCGGTCTCAGTCGAGCCAACACCCAGCACAATCAGCTGTGCGTCGGCCAGCCGGACGAAATGCGCACCGATACGGCCGGGTTGTTGCGAGCCGGACTGGACCTCGCCAAGGAAACCTGGCAGGAAGCGTTCTCGCAGTTCGCATTCCAGGACGAGACGGTCGACATGTACGCCATCCACCAGATTTCCCAGGTTCATACGCAGGCGGTCAGCGACCTCCTCGAACTCGACTCCGACAAGGTTCCCCGGATCTTCCCCACCTTCGGAAATACCGGCCCGGCGTCCGTGCCGATGCTGCTCTCGATGCAGGACGACCTCGGTCGGTTGTCGGAAAGTGATCGGGTCATCCTCATGGGGATGGGCAGCGGAATCAACGCAGCCGCCTACGAACTCATCTGGTAGTGCTACCCGAAGACTTCCCCTCCGAGCTATACCCGTTCTCCAGTCACCGTGCCGAGGTGGGCGGACTGGCCATGCACTACGTCGACGAGGGCGAGGGCGCCCCGGTTGTGCTCGTTCACGGGAATCCCACCTGGTCGTTCTACTTTCGTAACCTGATCCCCGAGTTGGCCACCGATCATCGAGTGCTGGCCGTGGATCATATTGGCATGGGTTTCTCGGCTCACCCGACCCGAGACGAATACCCCTTCTCGCTGGAGCGGCGCATCGCCGACTTCGGCGAATTCATCGACACCGTTGTCGGCGACGGCCAGGTCGATCTGGTCATGCACGACTGGGGTGGGGCGATCGGTCTCGGCTGGGCCGTCGACAACCCCGACCGGATCGGCAAATTGGTCATTATGAACTCGGCTGGGTTTCATCCCCCCGGTGGCAACAAGATCCCGGCCGCCCTGCTGGCCGCTCGATCGGCTGGGGGCGAGACCGTGGTCAGGGGAGCCAATGCCTTCGTCGAAGGGGCGATCCGAATCTCGGTAACCACGTCTTTGTCGTCAGACGAACGACGCGGGTATCGCGCCCCCTATTTCTCATGGAAACGCCGGCTTGGTGTCTACGAGTTCGTCAAGGACATCCCGGTCAACGTCGAACACCGCACCCACGACGTGATCGCCCGGATCAGTGAAAACCTCAAATTGCTCGAACACAAGCCGGTGATGCTGGCGTGGGGAACGAAAGATTTCGTGTTTCACACCGATTATCTCGACGAGTTCATCAGGCGCTTCCCCGAAGCCGAAGTGGTCCGGTACGGGGCGGCGAATCATCTGGTCCTCGACGACGAACGAGCCGATCTGATTCCGAGAATCGCCACTTTTTTGCAATGACCCGTCCCGTCACCGATCGAATGTCGACGTGGGCGGCCACCCATCCCGACCAATTGGCGGTGGTCGCCGCCGATCGCAAGCGGGGCAAGTTCCGCGGCTTCACGTACGGAGCGTTTGAACAACGCACCCGCGAACTGGCGGCCGGGTTCGTCGACCTCGGGTTCGCCGGTCAGCGGGTGGTCCTCATGGTCACTCCTGGCAAAGGCATGTTCGAATCCGGATATGGCCTCATGCGAGCCGGAGCGGTTCCGATCCTTATCGACCCGGGACTCGGCCTGGCGTCGGTGACCCAGGGCCTGAACGAAACCGCCCCGACCGGTTTCGTTGGTATCCCCACCGCCCTGGCCGCTCGCACCCTCTACCGGTGGGCTCCCAATGCCACCGTCGTATCGTCCAGTCGGATCAACAAGGGAACCTTGTCGCTCGATGATGTCGCCGATCGGGGCCGAGCCCTCCTGCGGGGCGGCACCGCCATCGTTCCGTCGCTCATTGCCGAAGATGAACCGGCCGCCATCGTCTTCACTTCCGGGTCGACCGGACCGCCCAAGGGGGTCGTCATGACCCACAAGATTTTCGGAGCCCAGGTCGACATGATCACGGCCATGTACGGACTCGAAGGCGGCATGCGGTCGCTATCCACCTTCGCGCCGTTTGCGTTGCTCGGTCCACTGATGGGACTCACTACGTATCTGCCGCGGATGGACTTTTCGAAACCGGGCGATGTCGACCCGACCCGGATCATCGAGATGACCGATGCGTTCAAACCGGACCTGCTGTTCGGGTCTCCGGCCCTCCTCGACCGGGTGGGCCGCTACGGAGAAGCAACCGGCGACAAGCTCGACGGAGTCGAATTGGTGCTTTCGGCCGGCGCCCCGGTCCGTCGCCACGTCCAGCGGCGCATCCTCGACATGGTGCCAGACGGCACGGTGATCGCCACCCCCTATGGCGCTACCGAGGCGTTGCCGGTGGCGACGATCGACAGCGCCGAACTGGCCACCATCGACGAACCCGGCATCTGTATCGGTCGTCCCGTCGACGGCATCGATGTGACGATCATCCCGGTCATCGACGAGCCGGTTCCCGATGTCAACGCGGTCGCCAAAGTTCCGGTCGGGTCATACGGCGAGATTGTCGTCAAGGGACCGAACGTGAGTCTCGAATATGTCGACCGTCCGCTCGATCAGGCTATGGCCAAGCTGGCCTGGGACGGCGAAGTCGCCCATCGGATGGGCGACCTCGGACGCTTCGACGAAGAAGGCCGGCTGTGGTTTGGGGGACGTCGCTCGCACCGGGTGCGGGCCGCCGACCAGGACATCCCGGCTGTACCCGTCGAAGCGGTCGTTGATCAGCATCCGGCCGTGGCCCGCGCCGCGTTGGTCGGGGTCGGGGCTCCCGGCGAGCAAACACTCATTGTCTGTGTTGAACTCGAAGATGGTCACGATGACACCGTGCTCGACGAGATCCTCGAGTTCGTCATTGGTCACCCTGACGCGGCGGCGGTCCATGCCGATCGGGTCGTCCAGATTCTCTCTCATAAGGGTTTCCCGACCGACGTCCGGCACAACTCGAAGATCGACCGGCCGGCGCTGGCCGTGTGGGCTACCAAGCGGCTCGGATGAAAGTTCTCGTTACCGGCGGCGGTGGCTTCGTCGGAGGCGCCATCATCGACCAACTACTCGCTCGTGATTGTCAGGTCCGCAGCGTGGCCCGCAACGAGTACCCGTCCCTGGTCAGCAAGGGTGTCGAGGTCATGCGCGGCGACCTCGCCGACGACGATGTAGCCGCTCGGGCAGTTGCCGGTTGCGACGCCGTATTCCATGTTGCCGCCAAGGCGGGAGTGTTCGGATCGGCGGCCGACTATGAACGCTCGAACGTGGTCGCCACCCACATGGTGGTCGACGCCGCCAGAGCCGCCGGCGTGACGCGCCTTATATATACGTCAACGCCGAGCGTCGTCCATGGTGGGGGAGACGTCGAAGGCGTCGACGAATCGGCCTCGTATCCCGACCACTTCACCGCCCCCTATCCCGACACCAAAGCCCGGGCCGAGCAGTACGTGCTCGGCCAGGCCGACGACGGGTTCGCCACGGTGGCGATCCGTCCCCATCTCGTGTGGGGACCGGGCGACACCCAGCTGGTTCCCCGGATCATCGAACGGGCCCGGACCGGGAAGGTGCGGTTCGTGGGTGACGGATCGAACATCGTCGACACGACGTTCATCGACAACGCGGCGGCCGCCCATCTCAACGCCTTCGACCGACTGGACCCAGCTGGCCCGATCTCGGGCAAGGCGTACTTCGTTGCCCAGGATGAACCTCGACCCATTCGCGACATCGTCAACGATCTCATCGGATCCGCCGGCCTGCCGCCGATCACCAAGACGATCCCGGTTCCGATTGCCTATGCGGCCGGGTCCGCCGCCGAATGGTGGTACTCCCGGTTCCGACCCGACGGCGAACCACCCATGACCCGCTTCCTCGCAGAACAACTCGCCACCGCCCACTGGTTCGACCTGACGGCGGCTCGAACCGAACTCGGTTACGTCCCGGAGGTCTCCTTCCGGGAGGGGGTCGATCGACTCAGAGAATCCTACGCTTAGCGCGAGGGTCTTATTAGTTATCCCCAGAATGTCGGGAACTTCCCACTTTTCTCGCCACGGATTGTGGTGAAGACAGGATCGGCCCTCTCTAGTTACATCGGAGTAGTTCTAGGGCCCAAATCCCCTGGTAAACACTGAAAATAACTAGTTCTTTCGCGCGTTGTTAAACCGGGTATGGCTATCTCGTGGAGTGGCGGGTAGTGTGGATGGGCGTGCCACAGTGGGTGGCCGCAATGGGCTGGAAGCGAAGATTCCCGGGTGTTTATGCGGTCACCTTCACCGGGCGGAGCGAGTGGTGAGACCGATCCGAACTGTTTGAGTAGGTAGTACGTGCCGTATTGGCACGATCGGGGAGGTGGCCGTCGCCAAGAGCGACGGTTGGGTGGAGAACAGCTGGGAGGCTTACTACCTCACGCCCCCTCGATCAACAGAGTTGATTGACCTGGGAGGGCTCAACATGCACCGCACCCCGTCCACCGGCGGTATAACCGCCAGAGTAATGAGAGGTGCGGCGCTCCGGCGTTTCGTCACCGTGCTCACCGTTTTGGGAATGATGCTCTCATTCCTCCCGGGTGGATTGTCGTATCCATCTGCGTCGCAAGCTCAGGAACAGGGGGCCGG
>JAOUMT010000222.1 GCA_029881355.1 Acidimicrobiia bacterium
CGACCCGCTGCTGAATGTTCGTAGCGTCGAAGGGCCGCAGCCCCGGCCGATCATCGTCGCCGGACGGACGCCGCTCCCATCGAACGCCCGGATCTGGCAGCGTCATCCGCTCGTTGTGGCCGGACCCGGTTACACGGGACCCGGAGAGCATCTCGTCGTCGCCACGGACCCCAACGGACGCGTAGACGTTCGAGACATGGCGCGCCGTGTTGGCGACCTGGGGTTATTGGACGTGATGGTCGAAGGCGGACCCCACCTGGCCCGCTCGCTATTCGAGGCAGGGATCATCGACCGGATCGTGATCTACTATGGAGCCAAGCTAGCCGGCGGTACCGGTAAATCGGCGTTCTCCGGCAGGTTCGCAACCCTCGCAGAAGCGAGGGACGTACAGATCAGTTCAGTGGAAGTTCTCGGTGACGATATCCGGGTCGAATACCTGCCGAAAGGAAAATGATGTTCACCGGGATAGTTGAAGCGCTTGGGTTGGTCACCGATATCGTTCGTGCTGCCGACAACATGAGGCTCACAATTGCATCGCCCCAGATTGCTCCCGGATTGAAACTCGGAGACTCGATTGCGATCAACGGAACCTGTCTGACCGCGGTCGAACTGACCGCAACGTCATTCGCTGCCGACGCAGTGCCCGAAACGCTTGCCAAGACCAATCTCGGTGACCTGGTCGAAGGATCGCAGGTCAACTTGGAACGCCCGATGCGAGCGGACGGACGGTTTGACGGGCACATCGTCCAGGGTCACGTCGACTCGATCGGGACGGTCGTTGGCGTTGATCCGGAAGGTGATGGTCGGCGCATCAGCATCGAAGTCGCCGACCCGATACGCCGCTACATCGTCGATAAAGGCAGTGTCACCGTTGACGGCGTGAGCCTCACCGTCGCTGCGCTGGCCGAGCATGGTTTCCAGATAGCGCTCATTCCGCATACTCTGGAGGTAACAATTCTCGGGCAGCGCCAGATCGGCGACCGGGTCAACATCGAGATCGACGTCATTGCCAAGTACGTCGAGCGTCTCGTAGGAGAACGCACATGAGTGCCGCAACCATCAACGAAGCCGTCGAGGCGATCGCCAACGGTGAGTTTGTGGTGGTTGTCGATGATGAGGATCGTGAGAACGAAGGCGATCTGATCATCGCCGGCGATGCAATGACGCCCGAGAAGATGGGCTTCATGGTTCGTTATACCTCCGGGGTGGTCTGTCTGGCTGCCGAGGGGACCCGACTTGATGAGCTTCGCCTACCCCCGATGGTCACCCACAACACCGAGTCGCTGAGGACCGCTTTCACGATCTCGATTGATTCCACGCACGGCACCACCACCGGCATTTCGGCGGCCGATCGGTCTGCCACGGTTCGGGCTTTCTGCGATCCGACCACCTCCGAAGGCGACTTCAATCGTCCCGGTCACATTTTTCCACTGCGGTATCACCCTGGCGGCGTCCTGCGTCGCGCCGGACATACCGAAGCGGCGGTCGACCTGGCGCGACTGGCCGGTCGTTACCCGGCAGGAGTGCTATGTGAGATGGTCCACGACGACGGCTCGGTCATGCGCCTCCCGGAACTCGAACGATTCGCCAAAGAGCATGATCTCAAGCTCATCACGATTGCCGATCTGATCGCCTACCGACGAGCAACCGAACGGGTGGTTCGACGTATGTCGGAAGCTCGCATTCCGACCGAATACGGCGACTTTCGAGCGGTCGGTTATGAGAGCCTGGTGGATGGACGCGAGCATGTCGCTCTGGTTATGGGTGACGTAGCGGGCAAGAAGGACGTCCTGACCAGGGTTCACTCTGAGTGCCTTACCGGCGACGTGTTTGGATCAAAGCGCTGCGACTGCGGCTACCAACTCGACGATGCGCTCCGCCTGATCGCCGAGGAGGGCACCGGGGTTCTGCTGTATATACGCGGCCATGAAGGTCGAGGGATCGGACTCATGCACAAGCTCCAGGCGTATGCGCTCCAAGATGACGGTCGCGATACGGTCCAGGCCAATGTGGACCTCGGGTTTCCGCCAGATGCACGCGACTATGGCGTGGGCGCCGAGATTCTCACCGACCTCGGTCTGACGTCCCTTCGCCTGATGACCAACAATCCGATCAAACGGGCCGGGATCGAAGGGTACGGGTTATCGATCAGCGAACGGATACCCCTTCAGACGGCACCGACCAACGAAAACCGCGCTTACCTGCAGACCAAGGCATCGAAATTGGGCCACGATCTGACCTTCGAGCAGTGAAAGCCCGCGCCGGAAGGTTTGTCCAATGAAGCCGTTGCGCGTGGCCGTAGTTACTGCCGCTTTCAACGCCGACATCACCGGACCGCTTCGGGACGGGGCGATGCAGGCGTTGCGAGACGCGGAAGTCGCGGACGTGGTTGACGTCGAAGTGGCTGGAGCGCTCGAGTTGCCGGTGGTCGCCAAAGTTCTCGCCATGACTTGTGACGCGGTGGTGGCGATCGGGGCGGTCATCGAAGGGGAGACCGACCATTACGAGCATGTCAGCACCCAGACCTCGGCCGGCCTCATGCAGGTGTCGATCGAGACGGGTGTCCCGGTAGGCAATGCCGTCCTCACGGTACGGGAGTATCAGCACGCCCGGGAACGGAGTCTTCCAGGTCCAGGTAACAAAGGGGCCGAAGCCGTTCGCGCGGCTCTTCAGGCGGTTGCCGCCATTCGCTCACTCGATGAGTGACGTCTCACATTGACACCCATTTCGTTCACCGTATACTGACCCGACAACTCAGACGGAAAGTGGAGGCGCTGCTTCCCACCCGGCCACACACGAGCGAGCCATGCTTCCTCCTGCAGTGCGCCGAGGTCGACCGACGACCTGCCGCTTTGGCCGGGTTTGTTTCGAACGCAGCATCGCCATGCTGCGTTTTTTGTTGCCGAGAACCAAGAACCACGAGAACATCGGGAGGGCACAGATCGCCGACCTACGAATAAACGGGAATATCCGCGCCAAAGAGGTGCTGGTTATTGCCCCGGACGGATCTCAGATAGGGACAAAGAAAATCGAAGAAGCCGTATGGCTGGCCGACCAATTGGGCCTGGACCTCGTTGAGGTGGCTCCGGAGGCTCGACCGCCCGTCTGTAAGATCATGGACTACGGCAAGCACAAGTACGAACAGTCCGTGCGAGATCGGGAAGCTCGCAAGAAGCAGACCCGAACCGTCATAAAGGAAATCCGGCTCAAGCCAAGAATCGGCGATCACGACTATGAAATGTTCCTGAACCGGTCGCTGAAGTTCCTGTCAGAGGGCGACAAGCTCAAAGTCACGGTCCGGTTTCGGGGACGTGAGAATGAGCGCCCCGAATTGGGGTTGAACCTCATCGGCAGACTCGTTGGCGATCTGGGTGACTACGTCACCATGGAGCAGCACCCCTCAAAAGAGGGTCGGTCAATGACCGCAGTGCTTGCCCCAACGTCGCTGGCCAAGACCATCGTCACACATCACAAATCAGATCCGATTGAAGAACCATCAGATCCTGAAGATTCGGAAGATGCGATCCCGGAAGAGATCGACGACACCGAGTCAGAATAAGAAAGGAGCTGAGCACATGCCAAAAATGAAAACCCACAAAGGCACTGCAAAGCGCTTTAAGACAACTGGCACCGGCAAACTTCGCCGTCGCCAGGCAGGCAAGCAGCATTTGCGGTTGGCCAAAGGCAAGAACCGGTACCGTCGTTTGGACGGCGAAACCAGTGTTGCCCCCGGCGATGCGAAACGCATGAAGAAATTGCTGGGACAGTAGGAGGAATCATGGCTCGAGTTAAACGCGCCGTACATGCCCGCAAGAAGCACCGTAAGGTCATGGAGCGGGCGAGCGGCTACCGAGGGGCGAAAAGCCGCCGGTTCCGTACCGCCAATGAGCAGGTCATGCATGCGATGCAGGACTCCTATGACCATAGGCGGGCCCGCAAAGGTGATTTCCGTCGGTTATGGATTGCCCGCATCAATGCCGCCGCTCGTCAGAACGGCACGACGTACAGTCAGATGATGGCTGGCCTCAAGGCCGCCGAAGTCGCGGTGGACCGCAAGATGCTGGCCGAAATGGCCGTCAATGACCCGCAGGCCTTCAGCCAGCTGGTCAAGGTTGCCGGCAGCCAGAAGTAATCCGCAGGAGCCGGTCCGCTCGCTACACAACAAACGTGTGGTCGAAGCGGTCCGGCTTCGTCGCGCCAGAGCCCGCAAAGATGCCGGGCGGACGCTGGTCGAAGGGCCGCACCTCCTTGCCGACCTGGTTCGGTTCGGCGTCCCCATCGACCGCATATTTGCGCTGCCTGATGATGCAGCTTCCGCGACGTTGGCGGCCGACGCCCGGACCGAATTGGTGGTGGTTGACGAGTCGGTTCTCCGGAAGGTGGCCGATACGGATAATCCACGTGGACCGGTGACGGTGATCCCGATTCCCACTTCGGCCCGGCACCATGGGTCGGTAGTCGTACTCTGGGACATAGCGGATCCCGGGAACGCCGGCACGGTCATCCGAACCGCCGCTGCGTTCGGTTTCGGGGTGGTGATGGCTTCCAACAGCGTTGACGTTTGGTCTCCC
>JAOUMT010000223.1 GCA_029881355.1 Acidimicrobiia bacterium
CAGGACGTCCTTTTTGGCTTTGATCGGCATAAAGACCAGACCCCCATCTCCGGAAGCCGCTATCACTTCTGCGTTCGTAGCACTTCCTCCGTCGATGACCTCCGCTGGAATGCGGACGTCATCGAGGTAGTCGGCCAGGTCGGCCAAACCGTGGTCCTCGCCTGTCGTCGCAGAACAGACGCGTATCTTCGCTCCTCGCCATGTCTCTGTACGAGTGCAGAGGTAGGCGAGCAGCAGCGCCAGTTGACTCGATTCGTCGTCGAACCACCAAACATCGATCCGGCGATCGGCGCTGTCGAGGGTGCTCCACCCTGGCTCATCTCCCGACAGCATGATGGTATTGGCGCCGAGACGCGAAACGCTTCGGATCGATGCTGCCGAGAGGGTTCCGGTGATCGGGCGATTGAAAAGCACCGTATTGATGCTGATGGGGCCGACTCCCACCGACTGGATGATGGTGGGGATGGCATCGCCCACGGACGGTGCTTCCACAACGAGTGGGTAGGTGTCGAGGCCGAGTTCGGCGATTTGTGTCTTGAGTGAGGTGAGCGCCCGTTCGCGCATGTGGCGTGCCTTGGCGGCGTCTCCCGACAGGATCTCAGCTGCGATGGTGAGTCCGCTCCCACCTTCGATCCACGTCGCGAACTGCAGCAGCCGGCCGCGCCGTTCGGGATCAGCCGAAAAGACGAGAACCTGGGGCCGCCAGTTACGGCCGTGCTCCGGCTCGGTGCCCATCGCCTGGATGGCGTCGCGAGCGCGCTGAAACAAGTGCGCCCGGGTGGTGTCGACCCAGCGCTCAGGGCGAGGTCGCGACTTGAGGTAGCGGTAGATGCCGACGAGAACCAGAACCGCAACCACCCCGGCGACGATGTTGATCGCGACGACGATGACCAGGCAGCCAAGGGCTCCGGCCAGCGATGCGTTGCGATGGAAATATCGAAATCGGGGCCGGAACGACGGGTTCTTGGCGCGCGCCTCGAAGAAAGTCGCATAGTTCAACAGCCCATACGAGATCAAGAAGAACATCGAGACGATAGGTGCGATCAGGTTGAGATTGCCGAGAGCGACCGTGCCCAGCGCGATCGCCAGGGACAGCAGCACCCCTCTTCTCGGATTGTTGGTAGGCCCGTGTCCCTTGGCGAATCCGTTCAGGGCGGGAAAGATCCTGTCTCCTGCCAGTGACTGCAGTATGCGAGGCGCTCCGAGGAACGAGGCCATGGCCGAAGAGAGGGTCGCGGCGATGACGCCGGCGTCGATGAGAAAGCCGAACGTGCTCAGGTCGCGCATGACGCTGCCGTCGTTTTGCAGGGCACCTTGGGTGGCTGAACCGGCAAACAGAACCGCGACAGACAAGTACACGAGGGTTGACAGTCCAACGGCTGAGAACGTCCCCACCGGCAGGCTCCGCCCGGGGTCGCGGAGGTCGCCAGACATCGATACGCCCTGGGTGAAGCCGGTGATCGCCGGGAAGAAGATCGCGAACACGGCCCAAAAACCGAGTCCGGTGGGTGACGGTCGAAGGTTCTCGCGAATCATGGCACCGTCGAATGTCGAGAATGCACCTAGATAGAAAGACAGGAGCGCGGCGATGAGCAGTGCCATCACGACGAGCTGGAATTTCGATGCCCAGTCGGCACCCAACCAGGCCAGGATGAAGAGCAGTCCGACGGCGATGGCGGCGACTGCCTGAACCGCCAGGTCGGATTCGAGGCCGACGATCTGCCCGACTGCCTCGCCAAACCCGATGGCATAGAACGCAATCGAGACGGCTTGCGCAAGGAACAGCACGATGCCCAGCGCACCCCCGAACTCCATACCGATGGTTCTCGAAATCAGGTAGTAGTCCCCACCGCCCTTCACTTCGATGTTGGTGGCGATCGCGGCCAGCGAGATGCTCGTAAGAATTGAGATCGCACTGGCGATCAGGATGATGATCAGCGCCCGGATCAGACCGCCATTGCCGACTACGAAGCCGAGTCGCAGGAACAGGATGATGCCGAGGATGGTCAGAATCGACGGCGTGAAGACCCCGGCAAACGTTCCGAGTGTGCCGCGTTGCTCCTGATTGGCTTGCGTCATTCTCTCTTTCTGACCAGACGGCGGAATCGTACTTCTCCACGCTCGCTTTGAGGTGTATACGCCGAAGGTTTTGCCGCCTCCCGGTGGAGGGTCGTCAGAAGGTGCTGGCAGACCTGCGATCGTCTGAATCGTTTGTCGTCCGGTCTGGAAGTGTCGTTCCTTCCGAGCTACCCACGCGGTCCGTGCGCGAAATTTGGGTAATTCCACCGATGCGGTCGCCGCCCACTTCTCGTACGGTCGTAGTAGATGCACTAGGAGGGCTTATGTACGAGACCATCAGAGACGGCGACCATATCGAAACGATCGTGATCGGCGGAGGCCAATGCGGCCTCGCCGTCGGATACGACCTGGGACAGCGCGGTCGGGAGTATGTGATATTGGACGCCGGCGAACGGGTAGGCGACGTCTGGCGGAAGCGATGGGATTCGCTCCTTATGTTTACGCCGGCGCGTTACAACGCGCTCCCGGGAATGGAATTCCCGGTGAAAGCCGACACGTTCGTGGGGAAGGACGCGATGGCGGACTACTTGGAGAGCTACGCCCTAGCGAACGACCTCCCGATCAAACTGGGGGTTCGGGTCGAACACGTCAGCCACGACGGTGAGCGCTACGTGGTTGAGACCAACCGGATGACGCTGTATTCGGACAATGTCGTCGTAGCCATGGCGGAGTTCCAGGTACCGAAAGTTCCAGCGTTCGCCGGCGATCTTGACCCGACGATCGCCCAGCTCCATTCGACAAAGTACCAGAACCCTGATCAGCTGCAGCCTGGTCCGGTCCTGGTCGTCGGCCTGGGCAACTCGGGTGCGGACATTGGTCTGGAAGTGGCCAGGACGCACGAGACCTACATCGCCGGCAAGGAATCGGCTCACATACCATTCCGGATTGAGCCGTGGTTCGGTCGCAATGTCCTGGTGCGCCTGGTCCGGTTCATGATGATTAACGTGATTACGACTTCCACGCCGATCGGCCGAAGGGTTCTGCGCAAGAATGGTGCTGGCAAGGCAGCGCCCCTCGTTCGGGTCAAGCCCAAGGATCTTGCTGCCGTCGCCGAGCGAGTTGGCCGAGTTGCCGGGGTACGAGATGGCCGCCCGGTGCTCGACGACGGGCGGCGGCTTGACGTTGCCAACGTGATCTGGTGCACCGGCTTCGAACGCGGGTTCCCCTGGATCGATTTAGACGTATTCGATGAAAACGGTCGCCCTCGCCATGAACGCGGCGTCGTCACCGACCAACCTGGCCTGTATTTCTGCGGCCTCGACTTCCTGCACTCGCTTTGGTCCGAGACGGTCATCGGAGAAGTCACCGATGCCCGCTACGTGGTGAAGAATCTCAGTGCGAACCGGCCGCCGGTGCGGCGAGCGACGGTGTGATTCGTGAGTTTTAGGTCCTACCGCTCCCCAACAACGCAACCGAGATCATCTCTTCTGAGGAGATCTCGCCGATTGCATGTCGAAAGGCGCACGCGGCTCGGTCTTCGAACGTTGGATACATCCTCGAATCGATGTCGTAACCGAACCCGGCTTCGATCCCCATCCAAGCTCGGGGATGGTGCACCGTGACCATGGTTGCCCGACGTGTCGAGCGGTCACCTTCGGCGATCCTGGCTTCGACCTGGACGCGGAATGTATGACGACGGGGTCCGGGTTGGGGGTGGGCTATCGAGTAGACCTCAACCGATACGTGTTCCATCCACTCGCCGATCGTGTCGGGATGAGCTGACTGCCTGTCGCACCGCTTCATGATGCCTCTACGGTGCCCCGCATGGGTGTCAAATCCAAGAGGCTTTTGGCCTATTGCGCACTCACGGATCGATAAGGGTTGCTGCCCGTTCGCGAAGGGCCCGACGAACATCTTCGATATCTGCCGGGCTGGTCCGCGTCAGACGCCAATAGCAGTATCCGGTGGGGAGGAAGAAGAGCTGAAACCCGGCAAGGGCAATGGCATAGCTACGCGAGGATGCAGTCGAGGTGATGACTGTCGCGGTCAACCATCCGACGAGGCCATTCCCGGCGCTGCGGGTGACTCCCTCTGCGAGGGTAACCAGACCGAACACGGTTCCCCGGTGTTCGGGAAGGTTTACGTCAACGATGAGCGCAAAGGCGTTCGGTGAGTCGATCGACGTTAGGACAACTGCCGCGAAGGCCAGAACGAAGGCGAGCATGACCGATCGGTTGGTGACGAAGCTCGCCAACACCTCGCCGGTCACCTGCGACGAGCTCCCTCCGTCGGTGATCGGCAAATTGCTGAGTGGAGCGGCGAAGAACGCGATGAAAAACGGAACCGCTCCGAGGATGCCAATCATGGACAGCCGGGCGCGACCGCTCAGGCGGCGGGCTTGCCACCGATCGCCCAACCATCCGGCGGCGATGGAACTGATGGCGGCGAGTTGGAGGAACGAAAAGTACAGACCGCCGGCCCGGGTGGCGGTTTCAATGCTGTATCCGAGTTCAACGATCTTGGTCTGATAGAGCAGCGGGACCCACAGC
>JAOUMT010000224.1 GCA_029881355.1 Acidimicrobiia bacterium
TCCGAAGCTGATGGCGCCTTTCCAAATTGATCGCATATCCCGATGTTACGGGACGCGAAAGGGGAAGGGAAGTGGTGACTAGTCACCGAAGGCGAGTTTCAGGATGCATTGTCAATGGTCGTTGGTTTGGGCCGATGAACTCTGAAGGATTGTCAGGTGCTCAGAGTCTCACGGAACCCATCCAACTCTGGGCGCATGGTCAAGCAGAGTTTCGATAGGCATGTTTCGATGAGGTCGTGTGGAGCAATCTGAATTCAGTCGAACCGATAGGGGTACCCAGGCATCTGGTGTCGCGGGCGACCAAGCGCCCGGTCGCCCTGCGCCCGAACGCGACCGTCCCCGCCGCATCTCGTGGGGGGCTCGTCGTTTGGTCGCCACGCTGCTTTCGATCGTTTATCTGGTGACGACGTTCGTGGTGGCTCTTCCCACGGTTGCCGAGGCGGCACCGGGAGACCTTGTGCAGATCTACTATGTTCCGCTGGAAGAGACACAGGTTCGCGAAACGCTCTTTTCGCTCGACACGTCGACGAACAATGTCATCCGTTCGGTTACCTCGATCTCAATCGGGTTCGACAACACCATCATCTACTTCGACCACCACGAAGACGGTTTCGAGGCTAACGTTTCCGCTCCGATCCAGGCCACAAGTCAGGTGTGGGGAGATGGCAACCTCACGAACGGTGTGGCGCCCGGCCATCCTTCGGATCTCCTTCGGGCCGGCGATACGATTGCCCTTGAGAACGACGTCCCACTACCACGAACCGGGGCCATCTTGTACGACGGTGGCGACAAGATCGGTGTCACCGGTTTGGTGGCGATGACCAAAGCGATATGGGCTACGACTCCGGGAGTAGTGCTGGCAGGCGCATCGGAGATCCTGCCGACTTCGGAGTACGGCACGATGTTTACCTCCCCCATCGGCCAGAATGTGAACGCCAATCAGATGTTCGAGTACGTGGCCCTGTTCATCATGGCTGAGAACAACGGAACCACCGTCAACATCGACATCGACGGTAACGGCTCCACCGACGTGACTACGGTTCTCAACGCCGGTGGGTCCTACCTGGTCGACGGTGGGGTCATGGCCGGCGCCACGGTCAGCGCCTCGGGGCCGGTTCAGGTCCACGCCTTCGCCGGCGACATTGATGCCTCCGGTGGATATGAGTCACGACTTATCACGCTTCGTCCTGATGCGGCTTGGTCGAGCAGCTACTACTCGCCGGTTGGCAGTGTGAACGGACAGTCGACCTTCTACTACATCTACAACCCGAACACTTCCAACGTGACCATCAACTACGCGACACAAAGCGGAAGCGGATCGTTCAGCGCGGCTGCCAGATCGGTCACACAGTTCCTTGCCCCTCTTAATACCGGAGTCCACCTCTATTCCTCGGGTGCGAGCTTCTTCGCGTCCGTGATGGTCGGTGCGGAGCCCACATCCAACTCGGCCTACGACTGGGGCTTCGCGCTCACCCCCGAAAGCAAACTGGGTCGGACCGTGATCGTTGGGTGGGGTCCAGGGTCGAGTGATCTCTCGATCAACGTGAGTCCCTTGTGGGTGACTGCCAACACGGCAACGACACTCTATGTCGACTATGACGGGGACCCCTCGACCGGACCGAACGTTGATCCCGATGGTGGTCGGTACAACGTGGCCATCCCGGCGGCGGCTCTGCAATCGGTCAAGATTCTCGATCCGACCGACAACGATCAAACCGGCATGCGCGTCTACACGGTCAATGGAGCGCTGATCGCCGCCGCCTACGGCCAGGACCCGACCACCGCTCCGGCCGGGGCGCCCGCTCTCGACCTCGGCACTACGGTGCTCGCGGTCGAAGGTTTCCGGACATCGAAATCGGGAGCCGTGGGCACCGATGTCAACGGCAATGGACTCGTGGATCCCGGCGACAGCATTCTGTACACCATCTCCGTGCTCAATGACAGCACGAAGCCGCTTGGGGGTGTGACGGTCATAGACACAGTCCCCACCTACACGAGCTATGTGCCGGGTTCGTCGACCGTCGGCGGAATCCCCATCGCCGATGACGGAACCGGGACCGCGTTCCCATTCGACGATGGTGGCTACCTGGTTGGCTCGGTCGGCTCCTTGGGTACGGTCAATGTCACGTTTGAAGTCGTGGTCAACCCTTCGATCCCGGTTCAGGTGACCAGCGTCACGAACCTCGCTCTAGTGGCAACCGAGCGCGGTGCCCTGCAAACCGAGGCGATCACCGAGGTGTTTAGACCCGGGGTAAGAATTGACAAGACCTCGGACGTGACGGGTTACGTGGTGCCAGGACAAACGATCACCTACACCGTTGACGTGTTCAACTCGGGCACCTCGGTGGCCACCGGGGTGGACGTCATCGACCAGGTCCCCGCCGGCACGTCGTACGTGCCTGATTCTGCAACCGTCGCCTATCCGGTGGCCCAGACGTATCTTGACCGTTTCGATGTGGTTTCCTTCGCCAACGATGACGGCACGATGACCTGGTCGAACACGTGGCAGGAAACCGACGCCGGTGGAAGTGGTCCGAGTGCGGGCTGGGTACGAGTACAGGCTGATGGTCCAGAAACGGCCCTCATGTTGTCGAGCACCAACAGCCAGGTGACCCGACAAGCCGACCTGTCGGCCTATGCCATAGCCAATCTCAGCTTCGATTATCGCCGGGCGGGTTTCGATACGACAAGCGACTTCGTTACGTTGGACGTTTCGCCTGATGGTGGGAGTACCTGGATCGAGCTGGACCGGTTTGAAGGACCTGCGGCCGACACGGTCTATAGTCCGACGTCATACGATATCTCTGCGTACATTTCGGCTAACACGCAGGTTCGATTCCGAACCTCATCGACGCTGGGCGGATCCGATCTGTTGTTCGTCGACGATGTTCAGATCGAGGCTTGGACCTTCACTTCGTCACCGGGCACGCCGCCACCGAACCTGCTCACCGGTGCCACCATCCCGGCCGGTGGCACCATCACCATCGTCTACCAGGTGCTCGTTGATCCTTCGACCACCGAAACGGAAATTGTCAATACGGCAACCCTGACGACTACCGAACAGCCGATTCCGGAAGCCGCCACGACTATTGATCCGATAACCGAGCAGGACCTGGGTCTTACCAAGGTGGTCGACCAGTCGAACGTCCTGCAGGGTTCGACGGTCACATTTACGGTCACGCTGGCCAACCTGGGTACGGTCAACGCCACGAGTGTTGAAGTGACCGACCAACTCCCACCCGGCCTTACCTATGTCAGCCACACCACTACCGCCGGCTCATATGACCCGGTGAGCGGACTGTGGTCGATCGGTTCGGTTCCCGGCGGGGCTTCGCGCTCGCTGGTTCTCGTCGCTGACGTTACCGGGACCGGCGCGCTGACGAACCTGGCGATAGTCACCAACCTTGATCAGACCGATCCCAATGCAGCGAACGACTCTGCCTCGGCGGTGGTCACGTCCACCGTACCAATCATCACGATCGACAAGTCTGCCGATCCGGTCGGGCCACTTTCGGCTGGAGAGCTTGTCACCTACACGGTGTCCGTTACCAATAACGGAACGTCCAACCAAACCGGAATTGTGATTGACGATCTGCTCCCGCCGGAGGTGACCTACGTCGCCCAGAGCACGGTCGCCGCCGGGACTCGGGGAGGGACCACGATCACCAACAAGACCGTTCTGGATCAGTTCACCACGGTGGCATATTCGAATAACAACGGCACCGACACCTGGGCCGGTAACTGGGTGGAATCTGGAGAGACGACCAGTCCGACCGGCGGCCGCATCACCGTCACTTCAGGTGGCCTGCGGTTTGCAGACCTCGACAGCGTATCGATTAGCCGAGGCGTCAACCTTTCGAGCGCTGACATCCAGAGTGCTGTTCTTACGTTCGATTACGCGGCCGGGTCGATCGGGAATGAGGCTTTCGCTGCCCAGTTGTGGGATGGTTCGTCGTGGAACACCGTGGCGACTGTTTCGGGTGGTGCCGGGACCATCACCCACAATCTCACTGCGGCTCAAAGATCGGCCGGCACGTCGCTTCGGTTCATCTCGACTTCGGGCGGTTGGTCCAGTGGAGAGAATGCATCTGTCGACAACGTGCGGATCGCCTGGACCGAACAAACGAGCAGCTATGTGCCGACGATCCTGGACAACGTGCCTGGCGGGGCGAACCCGGATCTGATCCAAGGTAACCCGAACTCGGGCTTTCTGGTGGTGGCCGGTGACGGGTTTGTGCTCAGACCGGCTGAATCGATGACTGTGACCTACCGGGCCAGAGTGGTGTCGACCCTCGACGGGTCGGTCACAAGTATCTCGAACACGGCCACGGTTCGCTCCAACGAACAGCCACAGCCGGCGCCATCCACCAACCGGATTCCTATCGACTTCCGCCCGTTGCTCAAGGTCGCCAAGTCGGGTCCGGCCTCGGCGGCGCTGGGTGAGTTGGTGTCGTATTCGTTTGTGGTGTCGCATGCGGCTGGTTCGGATGGGTCTGCGGTGTCGGGGGTGTTGGTGTCTGATGATGTGGCCGGGGCCGGGGTGTATGTGTCGGGTGATGAT
>JAOUMT010000048.1 GCA_029881355.1 Acidimicrobiia bacterium
AAGCCGCCCCGGTAGTTCCCAAACGAGTGTGCTTACGGTTCGGTATATCGAGCCTGGATGCACACTCGTCGAAGTAAGAGGTGGGCGAAACGCGAAAACGGAGTTTAGGAATCGGTGTTCGTCTTTGTGCCTCGGGCCGAAGCGGCGACTATCGTATAGACGTTGCTTTCGAGCAACTTCACAACCATTTCAGGAGGAACTATGAAATTCAAGCGCCTTATTGCGCTTCTTGGGGTCTTGGCGCTGCTTGCTGCAGCGTGCGGGGGCTCCGATACCACCACAACCACTGCCGCAGCGGTTGGTGATACCACCCCCGACACGACCCAAGCCGTGGTCGATGACACAACCCCGGACACCACCGTTTCGACGCCGGACACCACCGAGATGATGATGGACGCCATCAAGACCTGTCTGGTAACAGACCTGGCCGGCGTCGACGACCGCAGCTTCAACGCCAGCGCATGGCAGGGTGTCCAGGACGCCATGGCCGCCGGCTACGCCACGGAAGATTCATTCTTCCTTGAGTCAGCCGATGCCTCGGACTGGCAGCCAAACATCGATCAGATGGTCTCGCAGGGATGCCAGCACATCGTCACCGTTGGATTCGCCCTTGGCGAGGTCACGGCCATCAACGCTCAGGCTCATCCTGACATCACGTGGACGATGATCGACAATGTCCTTACCGACGAGAACTTCGCCCCGTTGGGCCTGGCCAACGTCCGTGAGCTTGTCTACCAGACCGACGAAGCGGCGTTCGCAGCCGGATATTTGGCAGCGGGCGTGAGTTCGACGGGCATTCTCTGCACCTACGGTGGCGCGAACTTCCCGACTGTGTCGATCTTCATGGATGGCTTTACCCGTGGCGCCATGCATTACAACGACGTCAAGGGCACGAGCGTTGAGGTTAAGGGTTGGGATCCGGAGGCCGGCGACGGTCTGTTCACCGGAAGCTTCACTGACATGGCTTTGGCTCGTAGCACGGCTGAGAGCTTGTTCCAGGAGAACTGTGACATCATCATTCCAGTCGGCGGTGCCATCAACCTTCCAGCCGGTGATGCCATCAATGACCTGGGTCTCGATGCCGCGCTCATTGGTGTAGACGCAGATGCGTACTTCGCCATGGACACGCAGTATCAGCCGCTTTGGTTGACGACGGTTGAAAAGGCCATTGCTCCCTTCGTGACGCTTGCGGTCAAAGACCAGCAAGAGGGCACCTGGAGCCCTGGATCGTTCGTCGGTAACCTCGCCAATGATGGTGTGGGACTCTCTCCCTACCATGACTGGGATGCGAGGGTCTCAGACGAGTTGAAGGCCGAAGTTGAGCAGCTGCTCGCCGACATCAAAGACGGTACGATCGAAGCAGCCTTCACCCCAGTCGGGTACTAATCCCCTTCTGACAAACTAGAGAAAAACTATGAGTGGGGCCCCGTACGGGGGCCCCACTTTTGTATTGTGATAGCTTCGTTGAATAAGAGTGGCTGAGGAGGACCGTTGGAACTGGCTTTGACCGGCATCACAAAACAGTTTCCTGGTGTCCTCGCCAACGACAACGTCAACTTGACGGTATCCGAGGGCGAGATCGTGGCGCTCCTCGGCGAGAATGGCGCCGGCAAGACGACGTTGATGAACATCCTGTACGGCCTCTACCACCCCACTTCCGGAACGGTCGAGATCGATGGCAAGCCGGTCCAGTTCCACTCGCCGGGTGATGCGATCAAAGCCGGGATCGGCATGGTTCATCAGCACTTCATGCTGGTGCCGGTCTTCACCGTCGCCGAGAACGTGATCCTCGGCGACGAGCCAACCAAGCGGGCGGGAATCATCAACCGGGCGAAAGCGAAGAAGACTGTCACGGAAATATCCCGTCGGTACAAGCTCGATGTCGACCCTGACGCCATCATCGAAGACCTGCCCGTTGGCATCCAGCAACGCGTCGAGATCATCAAGGTGCTCGAGCGCCAGGCCCGATTTGTCGTGTTCGACGAACCGACCTCGGTGTTGACGCCGACTGAGGTCGAAGGCTTCTTCGAGATCGTTCAGAGTTTGAAGGCCGATGGGAAAGGGATCATTTTCATCAGCCACAAACTCGGTGAAGCGCTTGAGATCGCTGACCGGATCGTGATCATGCGCCGGGGTAAGACGGTGGCCGAAGTACTGCCCAGGGACGTCGACGAAGCCGGCTTGGCCGAGCTTATGGTGGGGCGCCCGGTTGATCTGGTGGTCGATAAGGCCGAGGCTGAACCCAAAGATGTCGTGTTGTCTGTAGAGCATCTCACCGTGCTCGACGATCGGAATCGTCGAGCGATAGACGGGGTTTCTTTCCAGGTTCGATCTGGTGAGATCGTCGGAATTGCCGGCGTTCAGGGCAACGGGCAGACCGAGCTGGTGGAAGCCCTCACCGGGCTACGCACCCCGCTTGGTGGCAGGGTCATGCTCAAAGGCGATGACATGACTGTTGCCTCCCCGCGAGCCATGCACCAGGCCAACGTGGCCCACGTTCCCGAGGATCGTCAAAAAAGTGGCCTCGTCTTGCCGTTCACCGTGACCGAGAACATCGTCCTGAACTCGTACTACGAAAGGCCGCTGTCGAGGGGTGTCATCATGGACTGGGATGAGGCACGGGATCGGGCGACTCGACTTGTTGAAGAATACGACGTCCGTACCCCGGGCATCGAGGTCCCGGTGTCGAACCTCTCAGGTGGTAATCAGCAGAAGGTCATCGTTGCCAGAGAGTTCGACCGTGACGTTGCGTTGGTGATTGCGTCTCAGCCCACTCGCGGCATCGACGTCGGCTCGATCGAGTACATCCACTCCCGAATCGTAGAAGAGCGGGATCTTGGTGCCGCCGTACTGATCGTGTCTTCAGAATTGGATGAAGTGATGGCGCTTTCCGACCGGATCCTCGTCATGTACGAAGGCAAGATCGCCGGGGAGTTCGATGCTACCGCGAGCACCACAGAGATCGGCCTGGCCATGCTGGGCAGTACAGAGGGCCAAAATGAGCAGGCATCATGACCGACAACGGTGACGCTCAGACCGAACCCCTCGTGACGGAGGACTCTCCGCCAGGTGACCGTTCATCGATGGATCGTATCGCGGGGGTAGGTAGCTCGCTCCGCCAGGCTTTGCTCGTTCCGGCTCTCGCCGTGTTGACCGCGCTGATCGTTGGAGCCATCATCATCGCCGCCACCGACCTCGATACGCTGCCTCTGTGGGGGACCGACCCGGGCGAAGCATTCCGCCAGACCATGAGTGGGATCGGCAAAGCGTACAAAGCCCTGTTCGTTGGATCGGTCGGATCACCACGGGCTATCAGTGAAACGCTGTTCGCAGCCACGCCCCTGATCCTGGCCGGTTTGGCCGTGGCGGTCGGCTTTCAGGCCGGCCTTTTCAACATCGGTGTAAACGGCCAAATGCACATCGGCGGGATGGTCGCACTTTGGGTCGGGTTCAGCGTTACGTTGCCTGCGATTATCCACATTCCCCTGGCGATTGCGGCTGCCATCATGGGCGGTGCCATCTGGGGTGGCATCTCAGGGGTCTTGAAAGCCCGAACCGGAGCGCACGAGGTCATCACGACCATCATGCTGAACTTCGTTGCGCTGTTCATGGTCGACTACCTACTCAAGACTTCAGTGTTTCAAGCTCCCGGTCGGAACGATCCGATCTCCCAAAAGGTCAATGCGAGCGCGCAATTTCCAACCCTGATCGGTGACTTTCGGCTCCAGATCGGGTTCTTCTTCTCGTTGGCTGCGGTGGCGTTCGTCTGGTGGCTGATGTACCGCTCGACGATCGGTTTCGAGTTTCGGGCGGTCGGCTACAACCCCCACGGCGGCCGTTATGCAGGCATGAGCGTGGCGTGGATCTACCTCGGTGTAATGGCGGTTTCGGGCGGACTGGCCGGTATTGCCGGTACGAACCAGATCCTCGGTTTGGAACCGTATCGGGGTATCTCGAACTTCGCGGGCACGGTCGGGTTCGACGCAATCGCGCTGGCCTTGCTGGGCAGGTCTCATCCCGTCGGCGTCCTCTTCGCCGGCATTCTGTTTGGGGCGCTCAGAGCTGGTGGCCGGGAGATGCAGGGAGCGGCCGGGGTGCCGATCGATCTCGTCTTGGTGCTTCAGGCATTGATCATCGTGATGATCGCGGCCCCCCGTCTGGTCCGGGCGATCTACCGAATAAAGACGCCTGACCAAGAATTGTCAACCACCGTCTCGACCGGCTGGGGTGGCTGATGGCTGTCACCACCTCCACTGATATCGTCGAAAAAGTGCGGTCTACGCCCGAAGAACGCCGGGCGACGGCGATCGGCATCGTCCTCGTCGCAATCGCGGCGTTCGTGCTCTGGGTGTTTGCCCTGGGTGTCGACTCTTCGTATGTGTCGACGTTCAACCTGTCGCTGCCAGGCGATCCGGATCTCACCTGGGCGGTCAGCTCCCAGGTTCTCTCCTTCGTCGTTGCGGCGATCATTGCTTTCATCGGCGGGTGGGTGCTGCGCAGAACGCACGTCAAATGGACCAACCTTGGGTTGGCGATTGCCCTCACACTGTTTGCGCTCGCCTTCCTGACATGGGCGGCAGCCGACAAGTCGTTCAGCCTGGTTGGCATGCTGAGATCCACCGTCATCTTGTCGGTTCCTGTCACCCTCGGAGCGCTCACCGGTTTGATGTGCGAGCGTGTTGCGATCATCAACATCGCCATCGAAGGCCAGCTCCTTACCGCCGCCTTCGTCGGAACCGTGGCAGGGTCGGCGTGGGGGATCTGGGCTGGGCTTATTGGAGCAATGCTGACCGGGGCAATCCTCGGACTCGTCCTGGCGGTCCTCTCCATCCGCTACCGGATCGATCAGATCATCGCCGGTGTGGTGATCAACATCTTTGCGCTAGGTCTTACCTCGTTCCTGGCGCGCCGAGTCCTCTCCGTGACACCGGAACTGAACTCACCTGGCCGTTTCTCGTCGCACAAGATCCCGCTGCTCGGGGACATCCCGGTGCTGGGATCGATGTTCTTCAATCACAATATGTTCGTCTATGGCACGTACGCTCTGGTGCTCATCTTGCACTTCGGCTTCTTCTACACCAGATGGGGCCTCCGTTCGCGGGCCGTTGGAGAACACCCCAAGGCGGCCGATACCGTCGGCATCGATGTGTACTGGACCCGTTATCGCAACGTCGTGCTAGGCGGGCTGATCGCCGGGTTTGGTGGTGCTTTCCTCACTCTCGCCCAGGTGTCACGGTTTGAGGAGAACCTGACCGCTGGTATCGGGTACATCGGTCTGGCCGCAATGATCTTCGGACGATGGATGCCGTTTGGAGCGCTTGGCGCGGGTCTCGTGTTCGGTTTCGCGCTGACCCTCCAGCAGAAGCTCGGGATTCTGGGGACGCCAATACCGTCCGAGTTCCTCTCCATGACTCCCTACCTTGTGACCATCATTGTCGTCGCCGGTGTCGTCGGACGCAGCCGACCCCCGGCCGCCGACGGCCAGCCGTACATCAAGGACTAGGCGTGCCGCTGCGCGGCACGCCTAGTCACTGAACCGGATCGTTCTCGGTTTCGAACCTCCCATGTCATCTCACACATAGGAGGCATGATGACTCGAATACGCAAAAGCTCGCTTGCTGTCTTGGCTGCGCTGCTGATGGTGTTGGTGGTGGCCGTCGGGGCTCCTCAGCTCGCTCAAGGCGCCGACCATCTGGACGCACCAGAACTCAATTCGCCGGGACCGGGCAGCTTGATCGGTGTCACCCTGAACCCGCCGGCGGTTCTCCTCAACCGACATCCGACGTGCTGTTCTTGGCCGGCGCTTGATAACCCCGTCCGAGCCTTCTTCGGGCCCCACCTATCGTCTTCCTGCGTCTGATACAATGCATGGCGAAAGCGCCAATTTGATTCGTCAGCTTGCGGGCGCTCTAGAAATGCAGCTAAAGCGTCGAGTTTGAAGACCGCTTTAGCCGTAGCGGTCTTTGCTATTTGGCCGCCCCCGCACTGACGTTAGAGGAGTACGCCATGTCAGTGTTTGAAGCAATCCTCGCCAATCGGGCGGCTGTGGTGGCCGACGGTGCGATGGGCACTGCGTTGTTCGCCCGTGGTCTTGAAGTGGGTGGATGCCCGGAACTTGCCAACGTCGATACGCCCGAAATGATCGCCGCAGTTCACCGCGATTACCTCGAAGCAGGCGCCGATCTGATCTTGACCAACACATTCGGAGGAAACGCTCGACGCCTCATGCTCCACGGTGCGGCCGATCGGGTCTTTGAGCTCAACGAGGCAGCTGCCGGCCTGGCAAGGAAAGTGGCCGATGAGTTCGATCGCCCGGTGATTGTTGCCGGCAGTATCGGCCCGACTGGCGATCTCATGGAGCCGCTCGGGCCCCTCACGCACTCTGAAGCGGTCGAGGTTTTCGCCGATCAGATGGAAGGCCTTATTGCGGGAGGTGCCGACGTTTTGTGGATCGAGACGCTGTCGAGCCAGGAGGAGGTGGCGGCTGCGGTTGAAGCAGCCGGGCGCTTCGACATCCCGGTAACGGCCACATTGAGCTTCGACACGGTTGGCAAAACCATGATGGGTTTCAGCCCGGCGGACTTTGCGGACTGGGCCGGTGGCACGAAACTGGCGGCGATTGGTGGGAACTGTGGAATCGGACCGGGTGACAACGTCGTGGCGGTTCATGAGATCACCGAAACCGATCGGGCGCAGCTAATCATTTCGAAAGGCAACTGCGGGATTCCGCTCTACAAGAACGAGGGTCTCGAATACCCGGCCGGCCCCGAAACGATGGCCGACTACGTGCAGGTGGCCTTGCGATCTGGCGTCAAGATCATTGGGGCTTGTTGTGGCTCGACGCCAGCCCATATCGCCGCGATAAGTGCGGCCGTCGACTCCTACGTTCCGGGTGACCGTCCTGGCCGCGCCGAAGTGATCGAACGTCTTGGCGTACAGATTCGTCCGACCGCTCCGGCCCGGGAGCGCACCAGAAGGCGTTCTGCCTGACGATGCGCAGCCAGGCAACCTAGTCCAGGTCGACGCCTCGCAGGAGCATGGCATTGATCGCCACGATCACCGTCGACGCACTCATGAAGAGGCCCCCGATCGCTGGTGACAGCAGGATCCCTGCCCCTACGCCGACCCCGGCAGCCAGGGGCAGCGCGACGACGTTGTAGCCGGTCGCCCAGCCGAGGTTCTGGAGCATCTTGCGTCGAGTGGCTCTCGCCAGCTTCAGTGCCCGGGCCACATCCGATGGGTCATCGTTGACCAATACCAGGTCAGCCGATTCGATCGCCACGTTCGTTCCTGCGCCGATGGCTATCCCCAGATCTGCCGTAAGTAGGGCGGGGGCGTCGTTGATGCCGTCGCCAACAAATGCCGTCGGACCGGTGGCTTTCAGTTCTTTGACGATGTCGGCTTTCTGGTTCGGAAGCACGCGGGCGTGGTACCGATCGATCCCCAACTCCCTGGCAACCGAGGCGGCAACGGCTTCGGCGTCGCCAGTGATCATTACAGGCTCGATGCCGAGTGCCTGTAGCGATCTGATCGCGTTGCGAGCTGTGTCACGAACCTTGTCGTCGAGTGTGATGACGGCTCTGACCTGTTCGCTGTCCATGAGGACCACCGCGCTTGCTCCGCCTTGGTCGGCGGCGTCGAGAGCCCGCTGGGCGATTCTCTCAACCTGAAGTCCTAGCTCCGATGCCCATTCCGGTCGGCCGACTCGCCACGGCGCATCGTCGACCGTCCCTTCCAGACCATGCCCAGGGACTGCCGACACGCTGGAGGATCGAACGTTGGTACCGCCAGCGGCCTCGACGATGGCGGCGGCCAGGGGATGTTCGGATTGCTGTTCTAGGGCGGCGGCTACGTCAAGCGCTTCCTCATCGGACATGGCAACGGCTGTAATGGCTGACACGACGAAACGACCCTCCGTCAATGTTCCGGTCTTATCAAGAGCTACGAACTGGATGGAGCGTCCCCGCTCGAACGCTTCGCGATTGCGGACAAGGATTCCGTTCTTGGCTGACACGGATGTTGCGTTCATATTCACCAACGGGATCGCCAGACCGAGCGCGTGGGGACAGGCGATCACCAAAACCGTGACCGACCGGGCAACCGCAAAGCTGGTTCCCTCCGAGCCGAACGCCAACCAGGCGACCAGAGTCGGGACCGATATGCCGACCGCAATGACCGTAAGCCAAAAGGCTGCCCGGTCGGCGAGAACCTGGAATCGACCTCGAGATGCCTGGGCTTCTTCTACAAGGCGCATGATCTGGCTGAGGGCAGTGTCGGCACCGAGTCGGGTGACTTCCACGGTCAACGCTCCTTCTCCATTGACCGCTCCGGCGACCACCTCATCGCCTGGTCCTCTGGTCACTGGTCGTGACTCTCCAGTGAGAAACGCTTCATTCATGGCGGATGAACCTTCGACGATTGATCCGTCCACGGGAACCTGCTCGCCGGGCCGGATAAGGATCCGATGCCCGACCTTCAGCGAAGCAACCTGGACGTCTGTGATCCCTCCTCCGGTGTCGACGAGATGGGCAACCGTCGGGACCATGGCTGCGAGGTCGTCCAGCGCCTTGCTGGCTGACTGGACCGATCGCATTTCGATCCAGTGCCCGAGCAGCATTACGTCAAGGAGCGTGGCGAGTTCCCAGTAGAACGGTTCGCCGTCGACTCCGAGGGAAACGGCCAGGCTGTAGAAGTAGGCGACGCTGATAGCGATTGAAATAAGGGTCATCATGCCGGGTACGCGATCACGGATCTCGTTGCGACCTCCCTTCAGGAAGACCACGCCGGCGTAGGTGAACAGGAAGGTGGCGAGTACCGGATTGATCCACTCCACACCAGCAAAGTCGACCGCCCGATAGTTGAACCATGTCTGGAATTGTTCTGAGAAGTACAGGATCGGAACGGTGAGCGCCAAACTGACCCAGAGCCGGTCCCGAAACATTTCGGGACTATGGCCCTCGTGTTTGTCATGACCTCCGTGCTGTCCGTGCGTCGCAGCTCTGGGTTGGCTGTGTCCGGCGTGATCTATGACCGGATCCGTCATCATTTCGGTGTGTTCGGAATGATCCATCAGCTCGCCTCCTCTATCGTAAGCGGCCGTGCTCGGGAGCCTGAACCTAACGGCTCGCGGCTCACGCCGGCCGCGCAAACGACCGGTGATCCAGCAACGGATAGGCTACGACGGTGCGTTTTGTCACGTATAACGTCAACTCGATTTCTGCCCGCTTGTCCAGATTGCTGGTCTTGCTTGACGAACTGGCACCTGACATCGTCTGTGTCCAGGAGACCAAGGCCGCGGCGGACAAGTTTCCGCACCTGCCGCTGCTGGCAGCCGGCTACGCCGCGGCGGACTTCTCGGCGGGTCGATGGAACGGCGTGGCCATCCTGGCTCGTTCCCAACTCGGACTGCACGATGTGCGTCATGGACTCGCCGGTGAGATCGCTGCCGACGAAGCCCGTTGGATCGAAGCGACCATTGACGGCATTTGCGTCGTGAGTGCTTACGTGCCCAACGGCCAGGCGATCGGTTCGGAGCCGTTCGTTCAAAAGCTGGCGTTTCTGGACGCGATGCGTGAACGCGCCGCCGAGCTGGTCGGCGGTCCGACCATCATCGCCGGGGATTTGAACGTGTGCCCTACGGATCTCGATGTTTGGGACCCGGCTCAGATTCACGGGGCAACGCACATCACGACCGAGGAACGGTCCCGGCTGGCCGCCACCATGGAGCTGGGCTTCGTCGACGCCTACCGCTCGATCTACCCAGACGAACCAGGATTCACCTGGTGGGACTACCGGTTTGGTGCCTTCCACAAAGGGCAAGGATTGCGGATCGATCACGTTCTGGTGAGCCAACCGCTGGGCAGCCGTCTGCGGTCGGCTCGTATTGAGCGGGACTTCCGCAAGCCGTCGAAGGTTCCCGACTCGAAACCGTCCGATCATGCCCCGTTGGTCGTCGATTTCGATTGACGGGTCAGCCATTGTCTGACTGCCCGATCACCCGGCGGAGCATATCGATGGTGGGAGCGCCGGCCTTACCGGTAGGGGTCTGATACATGCGGCACGCCAGTCCGATCGGATCCTCCGCACCGGCGAACGGATCGGTCCCGTCGATGAGAACCGTTGGGGAACCGCGGAACTGCCGCCGCTCGGCGTCTTCGATGGTTGCGACGATTTGGTGGGTCACGGTGAAGTCGAACTCCGTCGCCAACGACTCGAGATCGGCGTCGGTCTGCTTCCAATTGGGGCAGCCGTCGAAAAAGACCAGTGAGATGTTCATACGGTGACCATAAACCCTCCACTGTGGTGGAGGGTCAAGTACTATTCTCACAAATGAAAATCGGACAGTTGTCCAAGGAAACGGGCACACCGGTCAGAACGATTCGGTTCTACGAAGACAAAGGCGTTCTGCCTCCTCCGCGTCGGACCGATGCCGGTTATCGAGAGTATGACGAGCGGGCTATAAGCCGCTTACGGTTCGTCGCTGCCGCCCAAGGTGCCGGCCTGCGCTTGTCTGAGATCAAGGGCATTCTGGCGGTCCGTGACCGAGGCGATGCCCCGTGTGAACATACCATCGCGCTCCTCGTCGGGAAGCGTGATGAGATTGATTCTCGGATCAAAGACTTGAAGCGGTTGCGAACCGAGGTCGACAATCTGCTGAAGCGGGGAGTGGGCCTGGACCCGGCTGACTGTTCGCCAGAAGGGGTATGTCAGATCATTGGCCCGTTATAGATCTGGGACGTGGTCAGCCGGGCAGCTGGCCGTAGACCCTTTCCACACTCAGCCGGATGACCAGACGCTCGTCGGCGACCATCGCCCGAAAGAACTCATCCGGGTCCGGGTGCGGCTCTGCACTGATGGCGTTGTACACCTCCAGCAACTCCTGGCCGGCGGAGTCTCCGGGCGATGTCGTGATGTCGCTCAGCTCGGCGGTTCCCTCGGCGACGACGAACCGCCAGAAGTCTTTTGAGGTCACATACAAGCTGCCGCGCGGATCGCGCCGAAGGTTCCGGGTTTTGGCCCGCCTGTCGGTGACCGAGATCCTGGCGACTCCATCGGCGTAGTGATATGAAATGTTCGATGCCTGGGGACGCCCCTCTCGTTTTAGAGTCATGAGGACCCCGTGGGTGTGTTCGCTGAGAAAAGGTTCTGCGTTTGATAAGTCCATGTCGCGAGCTTACGCGACCTGATCGACGATGACCGCGTCGGCTTCGATGTCGTCCCGACTGGATCCCTCCTGGGCCTGTCAACCTCGATGTATTGCGTAATCAGCGCCTGATTCGGTGAGGTGCGGTTCGCTGAATCGCTAGTGTCGGCTTCACGGCAAACGTTTGGCTTGCCGCCGAGTATGAGGAGCCCTTGGTCATGGAGAGTTCACAGGTTGCCGTGGTTGGTTTGGGGCGCATGGGAAGCGCCATGGCCGGGACCCTCTCGAAGGCGGGATTCGAGGTCGTTGTCTGGAATCGGACTTCCGACCCTGCGCTCTCGGTTGCTGGCACCATCGGTGGAACCATCGCTGAAACACCTCGCGAAGCGGCCGCATCGGCTCCGATCGTTCTGACCAGCCTGGCCGACGATCGAGCAGTTCGGGACGTTTACCTGGGCGAAGATGGCGTTGCGGCCGGTATCCAACCTGGCTCGGTTGCGGTTGAGATGAGCACGATCGATCCTTCCGTCATCCACGAGATCGGAGCGTTGGTCGATGCAGTCGGGGCCGATCTGCTCGACGCGCCAGTTTCAGGATCGGTGCAGTTGGTCGAGCAAGGCAACCTCACGATCATGGCGGGAGGCACCGCTGAAGCCCTGGCGAAGGCACAGCCGATACTCGATGCTCTGGCTGCCCGGATCTTTCATGTTGGTGATCGGGGCTCCGGCGCAACGATCAAGTTGGCTGTGAACGCGCTTGTGCACGGCATCAATGGCGCTCTGGCGGAGGCCCTCGTCCTGGCAGAGGCCGCCGGAGTAGATCGGTCAGCTGCCTACGAAGTCTTCGCAGCCGGAGCCGGTGGTGCTCCATTCGTCCAGTACAAGCGGGCGGCCTATGTGGACCCTGAGGCGGCACCGGTTGCGTTCAGTATTGATTTGGTGGCCAAGGATCTTGACCTGATCACCGCCTTCGGAGCGCGGTCCGGAGTGGAAATGCCGGTCTCGCATGCCAACCTTAAGCTGGCTCGTCAGGCCATTGAGGCCGGGCTCGGCGACCGTGATATGAGCGCGCTGGCGGTCTACTTGCGAGATTCCCAGAAACGTAATTAGCGATCCAGAAGGCGAGGACATAGATGTCACATCACATCGTGCGGGCAGGGGGAGACCTTGTTTACATCACCCCTCATGAGTTTGTCGGACGATCGGTCGGATTCACCCGAGCTCCGGCGGTCGATGAGGCAGGTGGATCCGTCCAGATGGGGTTCGGGATCTGCACGTTGGATGCCGGTGGCACGATCGCCACCCATGTGCACTCGTTCGAGGAAAGCTTCTACCTCCTTGAAGGTGAAGTGGTAATCGACACCAAAGAGGGCTCGTTCCGGCTCCGACCAGGTGACTATGGCGTCGTGCCGGTCGGCGGTCCGCACGCCTGGCGCAACCTCTCGGACGCGCCCGCCCGCTGGGCAGACATGCAAGCTCCGATGCCGCGCCAACGATTCGGCAATGACACCTATTTTCCAGCGGCGATAACCACGAGCGAACCGGTGCTGGTCGACGCTCGCGACCCACGCACACTGTCGTTCGGTCACATTGCAGATTCAAACATGGACCCATCGAAACAGACTCAGGACATGTTGGCGGTCTCGGCATCCATGCGCACGGCCCTGCTCGTTTACAGCGGGATTTCAGTCAAGATGATGGTGGATTCGGACCTCGGCGCTCAGCTGTCAACGATGTTCATGGTGCAATACGAACCGAACGGATTGGCGGGAGCGCATGACCATCCGTTGGAAGAGGCGTACCTCATTCTCGAAGGCGACGTCGAAGCCACCTTCGACGGCGAGCCGTATCGTCTGGTGCCCGGTGACATAGCCTGGGCTGGTGTCGGATGTGTTCACTCGTTCACGAATGTCGGGACCGGAATCGTGCGCTGGCTCGAAACCCAGGCACCTGCCCCGCCCGCCAGGCATTCGTATCGCTTCTCCCGAGACTGGATCTACCTGTCCGAGCAGATTGACGGGTAGCGAGCCGGGAGGTCAGGCATGACCGTCGGCGTCGCTTTGCCAGTCATCGGGAAAGAACGTCGCTCCATTGGGTGGCGGCGCCGGTGACTGGACTTCGATCCAGCGCATCGGTTCTTCGCTCGTAACCGAATAGCCGTGAAGGTCGTTGACACCACAAAAGACGATGTCTCCTGCTGAGACCGGGATGTCTTCGCCTTCGAGGTGGGCGATCGCTGATCCGGCCAAGAAGTAATAGGCCTCCTCGAACGGATGGAAATGATCACCGGCGGGTCGGCGGTCGCCGCCCGATTCGAACTCGACGATGAACATGGTGTGGTGGATGGCGCCGACGAGTTCGTCTACCAGCATCCAGATCGATACTCCGCCAATTCGCGGTCCCCGATAACCCTTCATGTTCAAAGGCCCGGGGGGAGGTAGTTGGCTCGAATCGAAACGCCCAACCGGACGGTGGGGAGCGGCCACAGCGCGGGGAGGCTCGATACCGTCTCGATGGGGAGTTACGTCGTCGGTCGGGTACGTGGGATCTTCCCCCCGCATGTGGCGCGGCTGGGGTGAGCGCACCCGGAGCAATTCGAGCGGTTGATCGTTTGGGTTGGTCCAAGCATGGGCTTGTCCGAGTGGGACGAGGCCAAAGTCGTCGGCGGCCACTGAGTAGGACGTTGGGCCGATGGTCACCACGCCACCGCCGGCCAGGACGTAGAACGATTCTTCGAAGGGATGGCGGTGACCGGCGATTTCGGCCTGAGGCTCGATGGTTACTTCGCTTATTTCCAGATGGACCGCGCCCGAATGGCTGCCAATCAGGATCCGTTGAGATGAACCAGGCAAGCACGCCGTGGTTTCCGTCTCGCCTTTTGCAACGACCTTCCACGCCATCGAATCCCCCTACATTCCGAAATACGACGCTTGCAGCTCTTCGTCATCGAGCAGGTCTGCGGCGGCGCCCTCCCGAACGATGCGCCCTTCTTCGAGGACGTAGCCCCGGCTGGCAAGTTCCAAGCCCTCGACGACGTTCTGCTCGACCAGCAGAATCGACGTTCCGGTCTGGTTGATGTCCCTGATGATGTCGAAGATGGTTTCGACTATTACCGGGGCGAGGCCGAGCGATGGTTCGTCGAGGAGCAGGAGTTTGGGTCGCGACATCATGGCCCGACCGATGGCCAGCATTTGCTGTTCGCCGCCGCTGAGACTGCCCGCCAGCTGTTCGCTCCGTTCGGCCAACCGCGGGAAGATCCCGCAGACGTATTCGTACGTTTCGTCCCGGTATTGGCGGGCCTCCCGGTGATAGGCGCCCATGTCGAGATTGTCGGTCACTGACATCTCGGGGAACACGCGTCGGCCCTCCGGAACGACCGCAACTCCCGAAGCACATACCCGGTGGGTAGCCAGGCCGGTCAGCTCCTGGTCGTCAAGAACGATGCTGCCGCTCCAGGCAGCCTGGAGGCCACCGATCACATTCACCAGCGTCGACTTGCCGGCGCCGTTCGGACCAACAATGGTTACGATCTCACCCTCTGCGACTTCGAGGGAGAGCCCCCAAAGAGCCTGAGCTTTGCCGTAGCCGGCGGTGACATCGCGAACCTCAAGCATGCTTCCACCTCGACCCTAGATAAGCCTTCACGACCTCAGGGTCGCGCATGACGTCGGCCGGTACCCCTTCGGCAATCACCAGTCCCTGATTGAGCGCCATAATCCTGGTGGACAAAGCATTTACTACCCGGAGCACGTGTTCGACGATCACCAGGCTGATCCCCAGTTCGTGGATTCTCCGGATCATCAGGATGGACTCCTCGATTTCAGTCGGGTTGAGTCCGGCCAGCACCTCATCGAGAAACAGGACCCGGGGTTCTGAGGCCAGGGCCCTCGACAGCTCCAGGTATTTCAGTTGATGGAGGTTGAGTTCCGAGATCGGCAAGTCGGCATGGCCGGCGAGTCCTGCAAAATCCAACCAGTGCAACGCCCGCTCGATGGCTTCGGAAGGGGGCAGGTTGGCCCGGCCGAATATCAGAGAAACCGCCACATTCTCGCGAACGGTCATCCTGGTGAAAGGTCGAGGGATCTGGTACGTCCGCGAAATGCCCTCCTTGAACCGGTGGTGCGCCTCGGTTGCCGTGATGTCGATGTCCGCAAAGGTGATGCTTCCTTCGTTCGGTTCGGCGAACCCGCTCAGCACGTTGATCAGGGTCGACTTGCCCGACCCGTTCGGCCCCACCAGCCCGAGAATCTCGCCTTCGGCCACCGAACCGGTCACTCCGCCGAGGGCGGCGACGCCACCGAATCGTTTGTGGATGTTCTCGAACGTGAGGAGCGTCATACCGAGGCCGCCTCGGGAGGCTGGTCCGCCGGAGTGTTCGGCGGGCCTGATCGGCTGCTCCACCGACTCACCAGCGCCGGTGGAGGTAACAGAACGAGGACTGCGGCCAATTCCCCGACCACGAACTTGGCGATTGGAGACATATCAGGTATCCAGATGCGGGCCGCCACTACCCCGAGCACGAACGCGGCCAAAGCTGCCCAGCGCCGCCTGGCAAGTCGCGGCCACAAGCCGTCCTTGACTGCCAGCACCATCACGATGAGCAGGAGTCCGATGATGACATCATTGAGATGGCTCAGTGAGAGGGTTAGGTTGCCGCCGAACAGGTCGAGATCTCCCGCCCGGTTCAGTCGATCGGTCAGCGTGTGGATGATGGTCGCTCCTACTATTGGCCCCATCCAGTGACGCATGCCACCAAGAACACTCATCACGATCACGAACAGCGGTATCCGAATGCTGAAGACGTCTTCGATGGTGATGTAGCTGATCTGTACAGCGTGGACCGCGCCAGAGAGGCCGGCGAAGAAGGTAGAGATGCCAAAGGCCATCATCTTGTGTCGGAACGTCGGAACGCCCAGGCCCTCGGCAACCGCCTCGTCGTCGTTGATGGAAAAGAGTCCCCAACCGAGACGGGAATGTTGGATCGTGGCGGCCGCGAACACCGTGAGAACCGCGATGATCAAACCGAGCCGGAACATCATCGATGGGAAGCTCCCGAGGAAATCGGGTAGCTTGACCTCGTTGAGGGCGATGCCACTTCCGCCATCGATCTTCGAACTCACCCGGGCTATCGCCGCCACGACGAAGGCTACGGCCAGGGTCACCAGTGCAAAGATCTCGCCCTGAAGTTTGCGGAGTCGGAATACTACGAAGCCGAGTCCGAGGCCCAAAAGGGCCGACAGAATGCCGGCGACCGGAACCGCGGCGATGAGTGGCCAGCCGCGTTTGGCGGCGAGCACGCCGGTTGTGTAGACCCCGACCCCGAAAAAGGCCCCTTGCCCGAAACTGAAATAGCCGGAGTAGCCGGTGAACATATTCCAACTCGACGCCTGAGCGAACCAGAAAAGTAGTGAATACCCGAATAGAAGGTAGAAGATCGGAAAGCCCATGGGTCCCTGAAGCGTCGGCACGAACCAAAGGACAATCGCTCCAAACCCGAAGGCCGCCAACCGAATCGCGCTCCGACGATTCATACGGACGCTTTGCGGGTGAAAAGACCCTCGGGCCGAAACAGCAGCGTGGCAATGAGGATCACGAACGTTGCGAGTGGTGCGTAGGACGGTCCCCAGGTAACCGAGGCGACTGCCGCGACGACGCCGATCGTCACACCGGCTCCGAGGGCTCCGAGGGTGCTTCCGAGCCCCCCCAGAATGACCACGGGAAACACAATGCCGAACCATTCGACCGCCAACCCGGGAAAGAGTGCTTGCGACATGGCGATGAAGACGCCGGCGATCGCTGCGGTAGCCGATGCCAGGCC
>JAOUMT010000225.1 GCA_029881355.1 Acidimicrobiia bacterium
CGAATCGGGCGACTCCCACGAACGCGGATCATGAGCCCGAAAACGATACTCATCGCGGCATTGGTGACGCTGGCCAGCTGTTCTGGAGTTGACGCTACCGCCGTTCCATCGGAAACCACCGACCGTCCTACATCTTCCACTGAGGGAGCCGCTCAGACACCCGCTTCTGCGACAACAACCATCCCCGAGACAAGTGCGTTCGAAACCGCCCTTGATGCAACGATTGCGGCTGGCTCCTACGAGTTCGGCGGCCAGTTGATCGCCTACGTCGGAAGCTCCTCGATAGCCACTGGCTTACACGGCTGGGTAGATGGCACCAGTCAGTTGATAGTGACGGAATCGAATGGAGCGATCGTCGAAACGCTGGTCGTCGATGGAATCGCAACGGTCACCCAGGACGGTTCAACATCGACTGCAGACCTCGGAGCGATCGAAGCGGCCCCGTCGTTCGGGCTGCTCGGCGCCATCGACATTCAGGAAGAAACACCCGGAATGGTCAAAGGGTCGGTGTCGGATTCTTTAACGGCCGGAGAAACGGCCAACGGGACGTTGAACGTCACCGTTTGGTATACGACGTTTATCAATGCCTACGAGATTTCTGATCCCAACGGTGCCTGGGAACTGTCGATGACCTTCTCGAATGTCGGCTCGTTCGACTCGTCGGGCACCCCCTAAACGGTCGCTGACCGGATCCGCGACTAGCGACCGTACGCGGTCCTCGGCAGGGCGAAAACGGTAGTCGATCGGGATCACGCAGCGTGAAGGCGCGGGTATATTCAGAAGGTGTCCCGCCGGTCAACGACGACCAAGGCGGCACCAGATGCCTTGACGTCGTTACAACAAGGAGAGCCGAATGTCTTCGAGTATCACCGTCCCCCGACCACGTACCGCCATCACCGCACTGATTCTCGTGATGGGTATGGTCTTAACACTCCCGAGCGCGGCCGGCGGAGCCGTGTCCGACGGGGCCGACTCCGTGCGCTTCGCCACCTTCAACGCCTCGCTCAATCGGAGTAGCGCCGGGGCCCTGGCTGCCGAACTGTCTACTCCTGGAAGCCTCCAACCAGATGTCATTGCTGAGATCATCCAACGAGCACGACCGGATGTTCTGCTGATCAACGAGTTCGACTACGACGCCGGCAACGTGGCGCTTGACGGGTTCCAGACCAATTATCTCTCGGTCGCTCATGGAACTGCCGCGCCCATCGTCTACCCGTACCGGTACACGGCGCCGTCGAACACCGGCATCTACTCGGGCTTCGATCTCGACAACAGCGGCGCAGCGGGAGACTTCGTCCCGAACGACTCATTCGGCTTCGGGTTCTTCCCCGGCCAGTTCGGAATGGCGGTCTATTCGATGTACCCCATCGAATACGACTCGATCCGTACGTTCCAGAACTTCCTGTGGAAAGACATGCCAGGTGCTCTGCTTCCCGACGATCCAGCCTTCGCCGGACCCGCCGATTGGTATTCGCCCGAAGAGTTGGATGTCTTCCGTCTGTCCTCAAAGAGCCATTGGGACGTCCCCATCACCGTCGGCAAGCGAACGGTTCACTTCCTGGTGAGCCATCCGACTCCCCCCGTTTTTGACGGGCCGGAAGATCGTAACGGTACCCGCAATTTCGACGAGATTCGCTTCTGGGCCGATTACATCCACCCGGGTCGCAGCGGGTACATCTACGACGACAACGGTGGCACGGGTGGTCTGGCCGCCGATGCGCGGTTCGTCATCGCCGGAGATCAGAACTCCGATCCCCTCGACGGGGACAGCATCCCCGGTGCCATCCAGCAGCTGTTGGATCACCCGAAGGTCAACACCAAGGTCACGCCTTCGAGTGAAGGCGCCGTTGAGCAGTCGGCATTGCAGGGGGGAGCCAACAGCACGCACTTGAGCGATCCAGCCTTCGATACTGCTGACTTCTCAGATTTCGCTCCCGGGAACCTTCGGGCCGATTACGTCCTGCCACGAAAGGACATGCAGATGGTCGGAGCAGGTGTCTTCTGGCCGCTGGCGTCGGATCCGTTGTTCCCCCTGGTCGGGACGTTCCCGTTCCCGAGCTCCGATCACCGACTCGTCTGGATCGACGTCCGTCCCTAGGTCCTTCTAGAACTAGAAGTGGGGGCTCCTGCGGAGCCCCCACTTCTACGTTGCTGGCCTAGCTGCGGCCTAACTGCGGGCCGTCACGGCCACTCCTGCCGCCTTGGCAGTGGCGTGGATTCGCAAGCGCGGAGCGTCTTCCGGAAGGTCTTCGTGAGGGGTCACATCTACGGCGACCTCGCCACCCTGGGCGTCAGCGTCGACATCGACTGCCCATTCTTCCGGCACGAAGACTCGCAATCCGCCAAAAGTGGCTGATACATCGAGATCCGCGCCCATGGGATCGATTGTGGCGTCACGCAAGTCGATCTCCATACCGCCCAGTGCTGCGACGGCCGATCCGGACTTCAGTGATCCTGCCGTGCTGTGAAATCTCTTCCCACCGAAGATGGCGGCAACCTGGAAGTCATCAGTAGTTTCGTCACCGGTCGTCATCTTCCTCGAAATGAGATGCCCGACGGCAAAGGCGGTGGCTTCTACCAGGGTTATCCAGAGAAAGATGCGCCAGATTTTCTTGGCCATACCCATCCTTTCTGAGAGGGACTTCGAACCCTACTCCTCTCCTATGGTCCGTGGGACATGACGAACTGGGCCTTCCCAACAACGACGCGAACGTGCCGTCGGTATCGCTCAACCGGCCCCTTGCCTCCGACCTTCGATCCGTTCCGGCCGCAGGAACCTTTCCCCCGAACGGGCCTACGGCCCCGGGGGAACCGACAAAACGCCTCACAGTGGCTTCTTCGCGGGCGCTGAGACCACGGAAGTCGGTCGCAGTGACCGACTTCCGAACGACCGGGCGAAGGGGGGTGACCTTCGGTCACGTTGCAGACGAGCCGTTCTCCAGACGGGACTGGCAAAGCCAGTCCCGTCAGAACCCGCGATCCCTCCAGCATTCCAGCCAACGATCGGTCTACCCAGCAGGCATGGGCCCGAGTGCCGCGAAGAACGGGTATGGGCGACCTATGGTGGCGATAGCCTAAGGAAGGCAGACATGAGAACCGGACCGAATTGGCAATCCGCTCAAGGCGCCACCCTCGTCGAATCAGCGTTACTCATGTTGCTCATCGGCGCCCTGGCCATCTCGGCCGTTTCATTCTTTGGAGCACAAGTCAGCGGGCTAACTGACCAGGTCGCGGACGGATCCGATGGTGTCATGTCCACGCCCACCACACCCCCGCCCACTCGCACTAACTCGTCTGGGAACGCAAGTTCAAACGACAATGGTTCAAACACTGGACCCCATGGCGTTCCGTTCACCTGCCCACCAGAGAACTTCAACCCACCGGCCGGGTTCATTCCTCCTGCGGGCTGCGGAGTCGGCAACGGACCCTGAGTCCTCACGGCGAAACGAAGCTGATTGAAGGTTTCTAGGCGGGCTGGAGTCGACAGAAACAAGACGCCTCGATAGGAACATCTGCACGCGCGTTGGCAAGATCAAGGCGCTGCTTGACGAGCGCAGCTTCCGCATGTGCACCACGCAACACGAGGCATTCGTGTAGCCCATGCAGCGCCCACACATTGTCTGGATGCTGCGAAGCCCTGCTGAGCACGCCATCGAATCCGAGATCCGCCCGGTAGACCGCTTCCGACTCATCGGTGTGACCCTGTTCGAGCAAGAGTGCCCCAAGCGCATGCCGGGTGGGTTGCATCCACCCCCACGGCTCGTCGTACGGCAACGTGTCGTCGAGTTGAACCGATCTCCGAAGGTGGTCAAACGCCGCCTCGAACTCGCCCTTTCGGTACGCTATTTCGCCGTCCAACATCGCGGATGCGATCTCCAGGATATCGTCGCAGGTGTTGTTGAACAGGAGACGGGTGTCTGGCACCGCTGCCTTGGCCAGCAAGAAAGCCTGACGCTCGGACTCCGCCGCTTCTGTGTCACCCGTGGCGGCATGAGCAACACCCTTGGCGTAATGCATCAAGGCGGTGGTGACCGAGTAAAGCTCGCGGTCCTGCGGCAGGGATTGCGTGAGAATCTCGTCCCATTTTCCGAACCGAATCAGAACGTGTTGGTCCATGGCGACGAAGGCTTCGAGCCAGTCGGCCAAGGGTTCGAGGATGTCGGGCGTGAGGCCGGCAGCAAGGTCGCGGGCCGCACGAATGGCTGGCGCGTATTGTCCGAGAAACATCGCCCCGTAGATCTTGAAGTGATAGTTGTGACATCGGTAGATCGTGTAGAAATTCATCGATCCGGAGCGAGCGAGATACTTTTCGTCGGCAACGATGGCGGCGTCGTTGCGCTCCAAGACACTCTGATAGTCGCCGCAGAGTACGTCGATGTGGGTGGCCATGTGCTGTAGATGACCGGCGTCAGGCACCAGTCCATACAGCCGGTCGCCGGCCCTAAGCGCGCGCTCGGGGTGCGGCGACATCTCCATGAGGTGGATGTACATGTGCAACAGGCCAGGATGTGTCCAGGCACCGTCGAGTCGATCGAAGCCAATTCGAGCACATCGA
>JAOUMT010000049.1 GCA_029881355.1 Acidimicrobiia bacterium
CAAGTCGCTCAGGCGGTGGCCAGCCAAGGTGTTCGCGTGTTCGGCATCGCTCTCGAATCGGCTGACTTCAACGGCGGACCCATCGAAGAGATCGCTCTCGCCAGTCCCGGCGGACGTTATCAGGCGACGTCCGATGCTGCACAACTCGACGCCCTCTATAGCGACATCCGTAGAGAGCTCAACAACAAGGTCGTGATCACCTTCAATGGCCGACAAAACGACCCACTCGACACGCGTTTTTTGGTCCGTTACGGGGCAGCCAACGACACGGCCGCGGTAGCGGTTCCGGGATACCTCACGCCGGAGGACCGGGTCATTGCTACAACTACGATTCCGCTCGCCCCAACGATTGCTGAGGGAGTCGTTGTCGAGTCAGGAGCTCCGGCTCCCCTGGGGACGCTCAAGCTTGTGGCCATTCTGGCGGCATTCTTTGGTGTGGCGGCGCTCTTGTGGATTCTGTTCGGCCCGCGAGGCGACGAACAACAGCAGCGGATGCGAGAACGTATGCGGCAATTCGAGCGTGGCGCATCTCGGCCGGAAGGTGACGAGTCTTTCCTGGCTCGGATTCCGGGCCTGCGCAGATTGTCGGCTTCGGCCGAAAGCGCTGCCAATCGCCGTGGCGGACTTCACGGACTTGAGTCGGCTTTGGCCCAGGCCAACATCGCGCTCGGGCCGGGTGAAGCCATCGCAGCTTCGATTCTGCTGTCCGGCGTGGTGGGGTTGATGGTGGTCCTCTTCACCCGCCGCATTGTGCTCGGCGTCGTCGTCGCCGCGGTCATGATCTTGTTCGTTTTCGCCACTCTGAGCTATCTGAGTGGCCGGGAACGACGCCGGTTCGAGTCACAACTCCCAGACACACTGACGCTCTTGTCGACCTCGCTGCGAGCGGGATACTCGCTGTTGCAGGCTGTGGAGGCCGTGGCTTCTGAAGCACCAGACCCGACGGCCCGTGAGTTCGGACGGGCGGTGGCCGAGATTCGCCTGGGACGTCAGGTGGTTGGTGGTCTTGAAGGCGTGGCTGATCGAACGGGATCCGAGGACTTCACCTGGGCGGTAATGGCTATCGAGATCCAGCGTGAAGTCGGAGGTAATCTCTCCGAGGTCCTCCAGACCGTCGCCGATACGATGTTGCAGCGGAATCGCCTCCGTGGAGAGGTAAAGGCTCTCACGGCCGAAGGTAGGATATCTGCGTTCGTCCTCGCGTCCCTACCGTTTGCTTTGTTCGGCTTTCTCTACCTATCGAACCCCGAGTATCTTCAGCCACTCATTTCTCAGCTAACCGGTTGGATAGCGTTGGGAGTCGGGGGTATTCTCATCGCCGCCGGGATATTCTGGATGGCCAAAATCGTGGACATCGAAGTATGACGTTTACTACTACAACAGCCGCCGTTTTGGTCTTCGTGGCCGTTGCGGCGTTCGTCGTCTGGGTGGGGATCGGAGTCGTAAAGGCGCGGCTTACGGCAACGGATCGTCTGGCAGTGTACGGACGCGAGTCACTGCGTTCAGAGCAGCTCAAGAAGTCGATCGCTGAACGGGCCATCGCCCCGCTACTACTCGGTGCCGGAAGGTTTGTCGCGAAATTCACTCCGATTGGGTATCTCAACTGGGTCCAGCGGAAGCTCGTCCATGGAGGGTTGACGAGCCGGTTGGACGCCAATTCTTTCGCGGTGATTCACCTACTCTCGTTCATAACGGCCGTTGTCGGATATTTCTTCCTCATTACGAATTTGAGTCTGACCGGGAGAAATACCTTTCTCGCGGCTGTCATGTTCTTGATCCTGGGTGCATTTGGTCCGATCGCCGTCATCCAGCGAAGGGCAGATGAACGCAAGACTGCCATGCAGCGCGCCCTGCCCGATGTCCTCGATCTGCTCGTGATTTCGGTTGAGGCTGGCCTGGGATTCGATTCTGCACTGGCTCGAGTCGTTGAAACCGTTCCTGGCCCCCTTGCCGAGGAGTTCTTCCGAATGCTGCAAGAGACGCGTGTGGGTGTGTCGCGTCGCGACGCAATGCGCCACTTGATGGATCGGACCGATCTCGATGAACTGCGCTCCTTCTTACTAGCCATGATGCAGGCAGAGGCGTTCGGCGTAACGATCTCCCGAGTTCTGCGGGTACAAGCCGATGAGATGCGGGTAAAACGGCGCCAGCGTGCCCAAGAGCGTGCTTTTGCCGCCCCGGTAAAAATGGTCTTCCCGCTGGTCTTCTGTATTTTCCCGTCCCTGTTCATCGTGCTTTTGGGACCAGCGTTTATTTCGATCTATGAGAACTTCATCAACCGGTGAGGTCTTGGCGTTTTGCCAAACTCGCTCATGTGTGGTTGGTGGTGCCGGCTGTCGGTGTGGTCCTAGCCGCACAACAGACGATCCGCGACAATTCGTTTCTCTGGCACATTCAAGCGGGCCATCTCCAGGCATCGGCCGGGCGAGTACTCACTGAAGACCCGTTTTCGTTGGTCTATGGCGGACAGCCCTGGCGGACTCAGTCCTGGCTTCTTGAACTCGTGTTCGCTGCACTAGGTGACGATCTCCGGTGGGTTGAGTTGTATCTAGCGATGGTGGGCGGCGTAACGATGCTGGCGATCGCGGTGGCGATATTCTCGTTGACCCGTTCGATACGATGGACAGCTGCGCTCGTCGTTTTCGTCGAGCTGTTCGCCTTCCCGTTCCTCACCCCACGGCCTGTTGTCGTTTCGTTTATGTTCCTTGGTCTCCTACTTGTCGTGTTGAGGTCCGAACGCCTCCGGTGGACGATCCCACTGCTCATGTGGGTCTGGGCCGCAGTGCACGGATCTTTCATGCTGGGCCTCGGGCTGATTGTTCTGGAGGGCTTGGCTTTCCGCGACAGGCGCCGTGTGGTTGACGCTCTCGCCGGCACGGTCTCGGTGACTTTGACGGCGCACGGATCGCACGCATGGGAAACCGTCGCAACCTTTTACCGCTCGTCAGAGTCCCTGGCTTATATGACCGAATGGAGTCGTCCGGAACTTGGTAGCCGAGAAGTGGTTCCCTTTCTGGTGCTGGTGGCGGCCGTCGGAGCGATGTTTATCCTTCGTAGGATCCCAATCGGGCAGCTCTGGATTGCTCTCCCATTCGGGGTGTTTGGGCTGTCAACAACGCGAGCGATCATGCCGGCAGGGTTGGTCCTCGTCGCGTGCCTGGCGATAGGCGTTGGCAGAGTTGCGCGGGGTAGCGAGGAAGCGTCGTGGCCCGCAACTCTCTTGGTTGTGGGTTTCGTGGGGTTCGCAGTTGTATCCATGTGGCCCGGAATTGCGAGAATCGACCGAGAGCGGTTTCCCATTGATGTCGCCGAGGCTCTCATTGATGTGCCTACATTCCATGATGATGTCGTCGGTGGCTACCTCATCTTCCGGCGTCTCGGGCCCTCCCGGGTATTCTTCGATGATCGGGCGGAGCTATATCCTGGCGAATTCGTCAGATCGGTGATCGCGGCTCGGTCGGGTGCCGATGAGTGGGAACTGCTATTCCGTGCTCACGATGTCGAGCAGGCTCTCTTGAGACGAACTGACAACCTGAGCCAGGTCCTGGCTCGATCGCCCCGTTGGCAGGAGGTGGCCGGTGATGAAGAGTTCGGCGTGTGGCGCCTGACGGCCGGATAGATCCGTTCCCTCGGCCCGATTTCTAGTGGTTAATGAGTTGAGGGGAGCCGCCATGGCTCCCCTCAACTCATGAGTTTCGATCCGGCCTAAGGGAACGAAGAAGCGATTTCGGAGAACATCTCCGAGTTCTGCTCTCCTACTCCCGTGACTGCCAGAATCGCAACAACCGCAACCAGCGACACAAGAAGCGCCCATTCGATCAGACTCGCGCCCCGGTCTTCCCGAAGCACCTTCGTCAGTATTCGCATCGTGGGCCTCCCCCCCTCTTGTGGTCGCGCGGTACCTTTTACGGTGTTGAGAGTTCGCTGCCGATTTCGGAGAACGTGTTCGAAACCTCGTTACCTGCCAGCGTGACCGCCGTGATTGCGACGATGGCGATAAGAACTACGAGCAAGGCGTACTCAACCATGCTTGCGCCGGCTTCGTCTTTGATCGTGGCCCACTTGACCATGAGTTTGCTGAACATAACTACCCCTCCCTACGGGATATAGGATTACTACTGGGGTAGAATATCACCGAGAGCGTTGACCCACCATAGGTCGGCCGACCCATTTAGGAAGAGGTGTGGACGATTCCCCGGTTGATCGCTTCAACGACCGCAGAAGCGCGGTCACTCACCGACAGTTTGTGATAAATGCTCGCCAGGTGGTTCTTGACGGTCTTATCCGAGATGAAGAGCGCTTCTGCAAGTTCGGGTGTCGACGTTAGTCCCTCGGCCATTTTTGTGAGCAACTCGCGTTCGCGGGCGGTCAGGCTGGAGGCGATTTCGTCCAGTACTGGTTGCCGATGGCTGTCCAAAATCTCACTCATAGTGAGGTTGTTCCTGAGCGTCATACCCAGGTTGACCGCCCGGATCGCCGCGGCCAAATCACCTAGCGGGGTTGATTTCGGTAGGAACGCGGCCGCTCCAGCCGCGAAGGCAGCGTTTCGTTGCTCGTCGGACGCGTGCATGGTGACGACGATTGAGGGTGGTGAGGATCGCTGGCTTCGCAGAACGGTGAGGCCGTCGACCTCCGGCATTTCGAGATCGACGATCAGAACGTCGATCAGTTGCTCCTTCAGGATGTTGAGAGCTTCCCGACCATCGGAGGCGGTTGCGACTACAACCAGATCCGGGATGGCGCTAATGCCGAGAGCGAGGCTCTCGGCGAAGAGCTGATGGTCATCGGCGATGAGAATTCGAATCATTGGGGTTCCCACTCGATGATGACGGTAGTCCCGGTTTCGGGCGTTGACTCGATTCTAACGGTGGCTCCGGCGGCTTCGGCCCGTTCATGCATTCCAACGATTCCGAACCGCCCCTCGTGGGGGGCGGCAGGGTCGAACCCGACACCGGCATCTTCGATTCGGATATGCCCCCGTGTGCCATTGATGTGCCCGGTCACGGCGATCTCCGCAACAGAATTGTGTGTCCGTGCATTGCGGATGGCTTCGAGGGCGATTGCAGTGATGTTGTCCCTCCGATCAGGCGGTATCAACTCGGTTTCGGCGAGCGAGATTTTGGCCGGGGGAGTTGCTCCGATCAGTTCTCGGCGGATGGCACTTAGCGTCGAACTGTTCGGATCGGTCCGAAGGTCTTCGACGGCGGACCGCATATCCGTCACGAGATCGGTAACGGACGAGCGCAAGCTCACGAGCTGATCTTCGAGGGCTCCTCTGCTGCCCATGGCTGCGACGTCTATCGCCAGGCCGAGGGATGCCAGGCCCGGCCCGAGGCCGTCATGGAGTTCGCGCGCTACTCGGAGTCGCTCGTCGCGGATGGCGTTTGCGGCAATCTCCTCAAGCATTGCGATATTGGTGAAACTGACCGCAGTTGAGGCGAGCAGTTCGTCAACAACTTCGAGCTGGCGGTCCGTGAGTGGGCGGGACGTGAATAGGTGCAGTTCGCCGATGGTGCGAAGAAGTGGTGTCTTGATGCTGATGGTCGTCGAGTATTCACTCGCCGTGCCTGACGTCGCGACCAAAACGAGTTGATCGTTGGTAAGCATGAACATTTCGGCACCGTCAAATGGAACTGCCGAGCGGATCGTGTTAAGCGAAGCTTCACCGACGGTCGCCGCGGACAATTCATCGGATCCTGTGAGCGCGACCAGTTTGGTAAGTAGGACGTTCGTGTTCTCAAGCTGTTCAAGCCGGGCTCCGGTCTCCGCCGTGATCTCGGTCAGGGCCTCTACATGGTCCATCGCTTCGAGGATCAGGCGCCGAGCGAGGCCGAAGGTCGCGGCCACCAATAACAACAAGCCCAGCCAGCTCCCGAGGCCCGAATAGCTGATCTGTTGCATGGGAACGCTGACCGCGATCAGGATTCCTGCCGAGAGCCCGGCGGTGGCGAAGCCAAGACGGTATCCACCAAATAGGGCTGCGAGCATAACGGGGGTTATTGCCAGGAGCAGGAAGCTGGACTGGAACGAGCCAGTAAATGACATGGCGGCGGCCGTCAGGCCTGTGGCGATCACTGCCGCTCCCTCTCGCCAGATCGGCATTAATAGGAGCCGGCGCGGGAGCAGTTGAAAGGCCACGACGTAGATCCCGGCGAGGATCATGGCGGGCCAGGCAGACCCGGGGAACTGTATGAGAGCCGTGACAGATCCCAGAATTAGAAACAGCCAGTTGAGACCGGCAATGACGGCCATCAAACGATTCAGCCAGCGTTCTGAGAACTCAGACATGATCTGTACGATGCATAAGTATGGAACAAGGTAGCCAGGGATTTGTGCTCAGTGGTGGCATCGGAGCAGGCAAATCGTACGTTGCCGCGTTGTTCAAAGCTGCCGGCGTTGACATGATCGAAGCTGATGCCGTCGGGCACCAGGTGTTGGCGTCCGGTGGAGCATGTTTCGACCAGGTCGCCGAACGCTGGCCAATCGTCGTAGTCGATGGAGAGATAGATCGTACGGCTCTCGGGGCGATTGTCTTTCAAGACCATGAGCAGTTGCGGATCCTTGAGTCGATTACCCATCCGGCGATTGCGGCCGAAATCGCCAGGAGAATCGCAATGAGTCGGGCCAGGCTGGTCGGGATTGAACGGCCATTCCTGACGGGGGTAATCGGGGAAGGGTTACCCCTCATCGTCGTTGACTCGCCGACCGAACTGCGCACCGCGCGGCTTCTCAAACGCGGGATGGAGGCGAATGACATCGTTGCCCGCATGGCTGCTCAGCCCTCGCGTGCCGAGTGGTTGGCCGGAGCTGACTTCGTAATAGATAACGATTGCGGTGCAGATCTGGATAGGCAGGTGGCGAGGGCAATATCGTGGCTCGAAAGTTTTGTCACTGGCACCGGATAAGCTGGCATGTATGCCCCCTTTTAAGGTACATGCTGATTTTGAACCCGCGGGGGACCAGCCGGCCGCCATCGCCAAACTGGCCGATGCGATCTCCAATGGGGAACGTTTCCAGACCTTGCTCGGCATCACCGGGTCCGGTAAGAGTGCCACGATGGCCTGGACCATCGAGGCCGTCCAAAAACCAACGCTGGTTATCGCCCCTAATAAGGCGCTCGCGGCTCAACTCGCGAATGAGTTCCGCCAGTTCTTTCCCGACAACCGGGTTGAATATTTCGTGTCCTACTACGACTACTACCAACCAGAAGCGTATATGCCGCAATCGGACACGTTCATTGAGAAGGAGTCCACGGTCAACGACGAGATTGACCGCCTCCGGCACGCCGCCACTTCTGGGCTTCTGACTCGCGAAGACGTGATAATCGTCGCCTCCGTTTCGTGCATCTACGGCCTGGGCACACCGGAGATGTATCTCGGCCAGGTGGTACGACTCGTCGCCGGAGTCGAATATGAGATGGACGCGGCGATTCGAAAACTTGTCGATATTCAGTACGAGCGAAATGAAATCAACCTCACCCGCGGGAAATTCCGGGTCAAGGGTGACACGCTTGAAGTGTTCCCGACCTATGAAGAAACCGTTATCCGGGTGCAGTATTGGGGAGACGAGGTTGAGCGAATCATCCGGATGAACCCGGTCACCGGTGAGGTGATCGAGGAACTCAAAGAGATCTGGATTTTTCCGGCCACTCACTACGTCACATCTCGCGAGCGGATGGAGGAAGCCACCGCGGCGATCGAGGTCGAACTCGCCGATCGCCTGGCAGAGCTGGAGGGCGAGAACAAGCTCTTGGAAGCACAGCGCCTGAGGATGCGGACGTCATACGATTTGGAAATGATGCGCGAGGTTGGGTTTTGCTCCGGCATCGAGAACTATTCGCGGTACCTGGACGGTCGGGCGGCAGGTGAGGCCCCCTACACGCTGCTCGACTACTTCCCGGATGGCTACTTGACCATCATTGACGAGTCGCATGTCACCATTCCCCAGATCGGCGGCCAGCATGCCGGAGATCGAAGCCGCAAGGACGTACTGGTCGAGCACGGTTTTCGTCTTCCTTCTGCGCGTGACAACCGGCCGTTGCGGTTCGACGAATGGCTCGAGAAAGCCAACCAGATCGTCTTCCTTTCGGCGACACCCGGTTCGTTTGAGAAGGAGCAGTCGTCGGTGCTCGTCGAACAGATTATTCGACCAACGGGCCTCATCGATCCGGAAGTGATCGTGAAACCTACCAAAGGGCAGATCGACGACCTGCTTGAGGAAATCCGTATGCGTGCGGAAGCGGACCAACGAGTCTTGGTTACCACCCTGACCAAGAAAATGTCTGAGGACCTCACCGAGTATCTCCTTGAGATGGGTGTGAGAGCGCGCTACCTGCACTCGGAGATCGACACCCTGGAACGGGTCCAGATTCTCAGGGAGTTGCGAAAAGGGGAATTCGACGTTCTGGTAGGCATTAACTTGCTCAGGGAGGGCCTTGACCTACCCGAGGTGTCGCTGGTCGCCATTCTTGATGCGGACAAAGAAGGATTCTTGCGGTCACAAACGAGCCTGATCCAGACCATCGGGCGGGCGGCTCGCAACGTAGACGGTCAGGTCATCATGTATGCCGATCAGGTGACCGACTCAATGCGTACCGCCATCAACGAGACTCAGCGTCGCAGGGCAGTGCAAGCCCGATACAACGAAGAGCACGGAATCGATCCTCAGACGATCCGCAAGAAGGTCTCCGATATTCTGGAACTCCTGCAAAGCTCCGATTCGCCATCGGTCGATCGGCGTGCCAGAGAGCTGCAACAACGCGCTCCACTAGATCTGGAAGGCGACGATCTGGAGCGTCTCATCAGGAGTCTTGAAGAAGAATTGCACGAAGCTGCCACGGAGTTGCGTTTCGAGTACGCGGCGCGCCTGCGTGATGAAGTGAATGAGCTCAAGCGAGACCTCCGCCAGGATCAAGATGCAAAGCGGTGATCGGGACGCCCGGCGACCGCCAGGAGTACCCGATCTGGTAATCCGTCGGTCCGGTACAATCGGTCGTCGTGTCGGCTAATTCCATTTCTATTCGGGGCGCCCGTGCCCATAACCTGAAGAACCTTTCACTCGAACTCCCACGTGATCAGCTGATTGTCTTTACCGGTTTGAGCGGATCGGGGAAGTCTTCACTCGCGTTTGACACCATCTACGCCGAAGGACAGCGCCGGTACGTAGAAAGCTTGTCGGCCTATGCCCGGCAGTTCCTCGGCCAAATGGACAAGCCGGACGTCGACTTCATCGAGGGGCTGTCACCGGCGATTTCGATCGACCAGAAGACCGCCAGTCGAAACCCGCGTTCGACGGTGGGCACTGTCACGGAAATCCACGACTACCTGCGCTTGTTGTGGGCCCGTATCGGTATACCGCACTGCCCCAACGATGGAACTCCCGTCAAACGTCAATCCCCGGAACGGATCGTCGATCAGATCCTTGAGATGCCTGAAGGCACCAAGTTCCAGATTCTGGCGCCGGTCGTGCAAGGGCGAAAAGGTGAGTACGAAAGCTTGCTTGGCGATTTGGCCCGAGATGGGTTCGCCAGGGCGATCGTCGACGGTGACATCGTTGACCTCACCGAGGACATCAAGCTCGATCGGTACTTCACGCACACGATAGAGGTCGTGGTGGATCGCCTCGTCTCCAAACCGGGAATCAAACGGCGCCTCGCCGCATCCGTAGAGACGGCGCTCAGGCTGGCCGACGGGGTGCTGATCGTGGCGACCGACAATGAACGGGCTCCGTTCTCTCAGGCGCTGAGCTGCCCGACCTGCGGCATCTCGTTCGAGGAGCTGCAACCGAGAAACTTCTCGTTCAACAGTCCATACGGAGCATGTTCGGCATGTTCGGGAATCGGGACCCGCTTCCAGGTTGATCCGGATCTGGTCATCCCCAACCCTGAGAAACCGATCGTCGACGGCACCATCGCCCCGTGGAATGGGCACCGGGGCAAGTACTTCCAGAGGCTCCTCGAAGGCCTCGCCGTCGAGTACAAATTCGACGTCACGGCGCCGTTCGGCACCCTCTCGGAAAAAGCCAAGAAGGTCATCTTGGAGGGAACCGGTGATGAGCGTATCAAGATCTCGTACGCCAACCGATTTGGTCGCCAGCGCGAGTACTACACCACCTACGAGGGAGTACTTCCGTTTGTCCGGAGAAAACACGAAGAGGCCGAATCCGATGGTGCTCGAGAGTTCTATCAGGACTTCATGCGCGAGGTTCCTTGCCTGACGTGCGACGGCACCCGCTACAACGCGATTTCCCGGGCGGTGACCGTCGGAGGCCGCGGAATCGCGGAGGTGTCGGCTGAGTCGCTCGCGGATGCGTACAAGTTCGTTTGTGAGCTGACTCTTGACGAGCGGCAAGTAGTCATCGCCGAGCGGGTCCTCAAAGAAGTCCGCGAACGGTTGTCATTTCTGATCGACGTCGGCCTCGACTATCTGACCCTGGGGCGGTCGGCTGCGACGCTGGCCGGGGGAGAGGCCCAACGAATCCGTCTGGCCACACAGATCGGATCGGGTCTCGTTGGGGTCCTCTACATCCTCGACGAGCCTTCGATCGGGCTGCACCAGCGTGACAATCAGCGTCTCATCGAAACGCTCCTTAGACTGCGCGATCTCGGGAACACCCTCATCGTCGTCGAGCACGACGAGGAGACCATCCGAGTCGCAGACCACATCGTCGACATCGGTCCCGGGGCCGGCGAGCACGGTGGTGAGATCGTCGTGCAGGGCAGCCTCGAGAAGATCCTTGCCAGCAAGGAATCGATCACGGGTGAATACCTTTCTGGCAAGCGTTCGATCGCGATTCCCTCCGTGCGGCGGATCGGCAATGGCCTGGCGATCGAGGTTCTTGGTGCGGCCGAGAACAACCTCCAGGGCGTCGACGTTGCCTTCCCGCTCGGTGTCTTCACCGCCGTGACCGGTGTTTCCGGAAGCGGGAAGTCATCGTTGGTTCAAACCATCTTGTCGCGCGGGCTTCATCAGGCCGTTTATGGGTCACGGATCGCCCCAGGGCGCCACAAGGAAATCACCGGTGTCGAACACATCGACAAAGTCATCAACATCGATCAGTCGCCGATCGGTCGTACCCCGCGATCAAACCCGGCAACGTATACGAAGCTCTTTGATCAGATTCGCACGTTGTTCTCGTCCACCAATGAGGCAAAGGCTCGCGGCTACAAGCCCGGTCGCTTCTCGTTCAACGTGCCGGGTGGACGATGCGAAACGTGCAAGGGAGACGGCACGATCAAGATCGAAATGCACTTTCTGCCGGATGTGTACGTACCGTGCGAGACCTGCAAAGGACGCCGCTACAACCGCGAAACGCTTGAGATTCAATGGAAAAGCCGGTCGATCGCTGACGTGCTTGAAATGCCTGTGGAAGAAGCGTTGTCGTTCTTCACCCACCAGCCCAAGATCGCCCGCATCCTTCAGACGCTGTTCGACGTGGGTCTCGGCTACGTCAGACTCGGTCAGCCCGCACCGACGTTGTCGGGCGGCGAGGCGCAACGGGTTAAGCTCGCTTCCGAGCTTGGAAAACGGTCGACAGGGAAGACCTTCTACATCCTCGACGAGCCGACTACCGGGTTGCACTTCGAGGACATCCGCAAGCTGCTCGGCGTCCTCCAACGTCTGGTCGACGCCGGCAACACAGTTGTTGTGATCGAACACAATCTCGACGTGGTGAAGTCTGTCGACTGGGTGGTGGACCTCGGACCGAATGGCGGGACCGGGGGAGGCCAGATCGTTGCCCAAGGGACGCCCGAAGAAGTAGCCGACGTCGACGAGTCGTTCACAGGGCGGTACTTGCGACCCTTGCTGCCGTGAGTCGCGAATGGGATGAGCTCGCGGATTGGTGGCTAACGGAGCTGGAATCGGATCCCACCTATGAGCAGGTTGTCGTCCCGCTCCTTCTGGATCTCGTGGCAGCCGATCGGGGGACGGTGCTCGACGTGGGCTGCGGCAACGGCCGAATCATGGCCAGGCTGAAAGGCGGCGAACTGCACCCGATCGGCTGTGACCTCAACTTTTCGTTGCTTGCCGACGCGAGTCGGGTGGGATCGGTGATCCGGGTCCACCTTCCAGGAATCCCGTTGCGCGATGCGTCGATTGACGGAGCCGTGGTGGTGTTGTCATTCGAGCACTTCTCAGATGAGATCTTTACAGAACTAGCCAGAGTCATCCGGCCAGGCGGATGGATGGCCGCAGTCGCCAACCATCCATTTGTTACCGCCCCCGGCTCGGCATCGGTCATCGATCCAACCGATGGCGAAGTGTTCTGGCGCCCGGGAACCTACCTCGACCGAGGCGAGACCATCGAAGACGCAGACGGCCGGCCGGTCACCTTCCTCCATCGTCCGCTTGGCAACCTCTTAAGCTTGGCAGCCGACGCCGGATTCTTACTTACGACCCTGCGCGAGGTGCCGCTTGAGGCCGGCGGGTTGCCCGATGCCGGCCTGCCACGCCTCATCGGTGTTCGCTGGGCTCGTCGTTAGGATTTGGAGATGCAGCGGCCACCCACTGCCGAGATTCCTGACGCTCCCGGCGTCTACCTTTTTCGTGATGCGCACGGTCAAGTGCTCTACGTCGGGAAGGCCAAGTCACTGCGCAAGCGGGTCCTCAACTACTTTTCGAAGGATCTCGCAGCCCGTACCCGCCTAATGGTTTCTGAAGCCGAGAGCGTCGACTTCATCATCGCTTCCAACGAAGTCGAGGCGCTCATGCTTGAGTTCAACCTTGTCCAAAAGCACAAGCCCCGTTTCAATATCCGGCTGCGAGACGACAAGTCCTTCCCTCATCTGACCATCACCCGCCGCGACGAATGGCCCGCCGCCAAAGTCCGGCGGGGAAAGAAACGCCCCGGAGATCAGCATTTCGGCCCGTATGCACACGCCTATGCAATCCGAAACACGCTGGATCTGTTGCTCAAGGCGTTCCCGATCCGTACCTGCTCCGACTCCAAGTTCCGACTCCACGAATCCCGGGGTCGTCCGTGCCTGTTGGCTGACATCGAGAAGTGCTCGGCTCCGTGTGTCGGTGCCATCTCCCCGGACGATTATCGCGAACTGGTCGATGGGTTGGCCGCATTCCTCAACGGTGATTCGGATTCGATTCTGAAACGGGTCCGCAGCGCCATGCTCATCGCCTCCGAACAACAACTTTATGAACAAGCCGCCCGACATCGCGACCGGCTCCGTGACCTGCAAAAGGCCATCGAACGCCAGGAGATTGCCAGCGAACGCCCCGAAGACTTCGACGTGGTGGCGATCGTCGATGAGGACCTGGAAGCTTCGGTTTTTATCCTGATCATCCGCCGGGGGCGAGTGGTGGGTCGGTTCGGCCAGATCATCGACAAGGTCGAGGATGTTTCGTTTGAGGAACTCACCGGCAACATTTTGCGGGAACGTTACGGCCAGGAGGACCCGCCTCGACTGATCATTCTTGACGGCCTGCCCGAAGATCCCGACGTCTGGACGGCCTGGCTCACCGAACGGCGCGGTGGTCCCGTGGAACTGCGGGTGCCCCGGCGCGGTGGGAAGCGGAAATTGCTCGAAACGGCCCACATCAACGCCCGCGAGCAGTTGGGACGACATCGCCTCAAGCGCCAGTCCGACCCGAACGCCCGGGCCAAGGCCATCAACTCGTTACAGGAAGCCTTGCATCTGCCGGCTGCTCCGCTACGGATCGAGTGTTTTGACATATCGACCTTGCAGGGGCGCAACACGGTGGCCTCAATGGTGGTGCTCGAAGATGGCCTGCCCCGCCGATCCGACTACCGGCGATTCAAGATCAAGACGGTCGATCAGCAGGACGACTTCGCCTCCATGGAGGAAGTACTCCGGCGCCGATTCACCGCCTACCTTATCGAGCGAGAACTCCCTCCCGAGGAACGAGGCAAGTTCGCCTATCCGCCTGGCCTTCTGCTTATCGACGGCGGGCTCGGCCAGTTGGGCCGAGCCGTCAAAGTGCTCGATGAACTCGGTCTTGACATCCCGGTCGCGGGCCTCGCCAAGCGCATGGAAGAGGTCTACCTACCGGGGACATCGGAGCCGGTCCGAATCCCTAGAGATGAACCCGCCCTGTATCTCCTGCAACGAGTGCGCGATGAGGCGCATCGATTTGCGATTACCTACCATCGGTCGCTCCGAGGCAAGCGTATGGTCGACTCGGTGCTCGATGATGTCGCCGGAGTGGGGCCAACCCGCAAGAAGGCTTTGTTGCGGACCTTTGGGAGTCTCAAGCGGTTGCGTGACGCGTCGGTCGGTCAGCTCGAAGAGGTAGTGCCGGCGGCTGTCGCTCGTGAGGTGTTTGACGCCCTCCACGGCTAACCGTGAGTCGGTACCGATTCGGCAGAGCCGGGCCGATTACCATGAGCCACACCGAAGCGAAAGGTTCATTCTGTGGAAGAGCGCCCGCAGGTAGTAGTCGTCACCGGGATGTCCGGTGCCGGAAAATCGACGAGCGCCAAAACGCTGGAAGACCTTGGCTATTCGGTGATCGACAATCTACCTCCGGCGCTCATCCCTGACCTCATGCGCCACAAGGAGGTGCCGGAGCGGCGCGAGTACCTTGGCCTGGTTCTCGATCTGCGAGATGGCAACACCATTGACGACATTCGGGTCCCGATTTACGAGTTGCGCGGCTTGGGAGCATCGGTGGTTGTGGTGTTTCTTGACGCCGATGATCAGGTTCTGATCCGTCGATATGAAGAGAATCGGCGGCCGCATCCAATGAACCGCGACACGATTGTGGAGTGCGTCGAAGCAGAGCGTGAACTGACCGCCGAGCTGCGGGCTTGGGCCGATGTGGTTGTCGATACGACCGACTATTCGGTTCATGATCTCCGACGTCGCCTGGAGGCGGAGTTTCAGACGGCTTCGTGGCAGCGCGACATGCGAGTGTCGGTTCGTTCGTTTGGGTTCAAGAACGGAAGCCCACGCGATGCCGATCTGGTGTTCGACGTCCGTTTTCTGCCCAACCCGCACTGGGAGGATGAGCTACGTCCGCTCCAAGGAACCGACCAGCCAGTCCGCGACTTCGTCCTCGGGAACGCCGATGCTGAACGATTCCTCACCGACGCCACCTCTATGCTCAAGTTCCTCCTGCCCCGTTATGAAGCCGAAGGGAAATCGTTTCTGTCGATTGCTATCGGCTGCACCGGAGGGAGGCACCGTTCGGTGGCCATCGCCGTCGAACTGGCGCGGCGGATCGAGGAGTCGGACGTAGCCGTATCGGTCCATCATCGGGACAAAGACAAGTGACGATGGATCCCGAAGCACAAACCGAAATGGAAGTCCTTGGTCTGGCTGCCGACGGACCAAGGGTGGTTGCGATCGGTGGCGGCCACGGACTCTCCCAGGCACTCGTCGCCGTCCAGGGCTATGCCGGGCAAATCGACGCCGTGGTCACCGTCGCCGATGACGGAGGCTCGTCCGGACGACTTGCCGGCCCGTTGGGCATCCCGCCACCAGGTGACATCCGGCGGGCGCTTCTCGCGCTCAGTCCGGAGCCCTCTATTTGGGGCGAACTACTCGGCTATCGATTCGAGGACGGCGACATCGCGGGTCACTCGCTCGGCAACATGATGCTGGCCGCGCTATCAGACATTGCCGGCGGCTTTGTACATGCGTTGAATCTGTGTGGAGACATGCTTGGTGCCAACGGTCGGGTGCACCCGGTGTCGGAAGAACTGCTGGAGTTGTGGGCCGACACCGATGAAGGGCTGGTTTCCGGTCAAGTGGCCATCGCGACGGCTCCGGCCACTATCAGGCGACTCGAAGTTCGGCCGGTTTCGGCGCACGTGAACCCGGCCGTTCTCGATGCCATTGTGGAGGCGGATCAGATTGTCCTTGCCCCCGGGTCGCTTTTCACGTCTCTTATTTCCAACCTGGTCGTGCCGGGCGTGGCCGAAGCGATCAACCGTTCAACCGCGCAGGTCGTTTACGTCATGAACCTGGTTACTCAGAACGCCGAAACGTTGGGGTTTGATGCAGGCGCCCACATTGCGGCGCTGCGCGACGTGGGGGGTTTGGAGGTGGTCGGGCCGGTTTTGGCCCACGCTGGTCCGGTTAGGGTTCCGGAAGGACTCACGCAGGTGACGGTCGATCGAACTGATCTGCACGGATGGCAAGTGGTCGTTGGGGATCTGTGCGACCAAGGGGCCGAACGACCCCAGCACGATTCCATCAAGCTGGGATTCGAGTTGGCGAAGCTGATGGGGGTTTGATGAAACGTTATCTGACGATCGACGACGTCGACGTGGCCGGAAAGACGGTGCTCGTGCGGTCGGACTTGAACGTTCCGATCGATGATGGTCGAGTCGGTGACGATTTTCGGCTGCGGGCGAGCCTTCCCACGATCCAGGAACTCAGCGCTCGTGGCGCCAAAGTCGTAGTCGCCAGCCATCTCGGGCGTCCTACGGGGGTCGATCCCGAGTTCTCGTTGTCACCGGTGGCTGCCCGGCTAGGCGAACTCGGCGGGTTCGAAGTTATCCAATTGGATGGCTTGCACGGCCCGGACATCGAAGCCGCGATTGACGCTGCACCAGCCAGCGCGGTGCTCGCTTTGGAAAACACCCGGTTCGATGCAGGCGAAACCGTCAATGACGAGACGCTTTCGGCGGGGTTGGCGGCCCTGTGCGACGTGTTCGTAAACGATGCGTTTGGCACTGCCCATCGGGCCCACTCGTCGACAACGGGGGTGGCCGAACATGTGCTCTCGGTGGCGGGACCTTTGCTGGTGGCCGAACTGGAAGCGTTTTCGACGCTGCTGACCGATCCGCCGCGCCCTTTTACGGTTGTATTAGGTGGGGCAAAGATTTCCGACAAGCTCGGGGTGATCCAAGCACTCCTTCCGAAGGTCGACATGATGCTGATCGGCGGT
>JAOUMT010000050.1 GCA_029881355.1 Acidimicrobiia bacterium
CCTTCGCCTGATCGCCAAGCAGCGGTTCGATATTCCAACCGATCGCGGGAGCGTCGTACCCGAGCCAGGCCACCACTGCAATCTCCTGGTTCATGGATCTGGCAACGGCCACCAGCCCACGAGCGTGAGAGGCAACGGCCTCAAACGTCCCGATCTCGCTGCCAATGCCAGGAACAAAAACACCGATTCCGGTGGCCGCGTCGATATCACCAACGACTTCGATCATTTGGCCGTCGCCGGCTGCATCAAACCAGACAAAGGTGCGATCAGACCCGAGCCACGCTTCCAGCAATTGAAGGCGGCCGGACGAAAGCTCACCGATTTCAGCTGAGCTGGATCGGAGGCGATCGGCCTCGATCCTCATGAGGCGCCGGGTAGCCAACGCTCGCCAGGCCAGTGGCAGCCCGTCCGTTGAGGCAACCATGTGAGGGTCGGTCAAGGCAAGCCGACGTCCAATCTCGCTCGGCAAGGCTGCAGACACAGCTGCCACCTGAACGGGCGAAAGCTCCTTCAACGCAGCCAACCAAGCCCGTTCGTGGTCGGCCGATCTCCGGAGTAGAGCGTCGAGACGCGGGTCGTTGTCCGATCCAGTAAAAGCGTCTACCTGCCCCCAGAGAGCCGCCAGTTCCAACCGGCGATCCCATGCCGACGACCAACCTTCGACATTGACTTGACCGGCAGTGATTTCGCCGAGAAACGCGGCCCGCCGCCCGAGATCCGCCGCCCGTGCCTCGCTCTCGGCACCAACCCGACCGAGCGCCCCAACCGCGCTCGACGAGCGGTGGGTCCTGGCAAGTGCCTCATTGGCTGCGAATACGGTGTCGTCCAGGTCGGCGGCAATCCGGGTCAACCATCCGGCCAGTGAGAACAGCTCATCACGATCAAACCGATAACTCATCCAACGCGCAGAATAACGTAAAAATATACAAACTATCAACCAATGCCTCATGCCCGAACGACAAGGAAGCATCCCCTGATAGGTTGATACCACGATGACCGAACTTGACGACTTCCGCGCCCAAAAAGATGAGTTTTTCGCAACCGGCAACTCCCCACTTGAACCGGGCGCGAGTTTTGAGGGTCTCACTTACTTCCCCGAGTCCGACGCGCTTCGATTCAAGGTTCCGCTCGAGCCGTCAACCGGAGGCGAACTCGCCGTTGGGACCAGCGACGATCAAACCAGGATCTATCAGCGAGCCGGGATCGTCCGATTTCAGATCAACGGCACAGATACTCAATTGACGTTGCTCCATCACATCGGCGACGACGGATACTTCGTACCATTCCGGGATGCGACCTCCGGAACAGAAACCTACGGAGCCGGACGGTATCTCGATCTCGACCTCGAAGTAGACGGGATGGTCTCACTTGATTTCAACCTGGCTTACAACCCCTACTGCGCCTATTCGGAGGCGTATTCGTGCCCGCTCCCGCCCCAGGAAAACTGGTTGACGGTGCCGATCGAGGCTGGCGAAAAAACCTATACGGCTGAGATGGACTAATCCACGTCAGCCCACCGCGCGATGGCCCTAACCATCTCCGCATGGTGGGTAAGCGGCCCCTCATGTCGGGCACCGACGAGTTCACAGACGATCGCCCCCATAAGTCGACTGGCGAGGTCGTATTGGGCCCTGGTCGGCACGAGTTGATCCTTCGTGTTCACGACCACGAGGGCCGGGGCGGTGATTGACGAAACCCAGTCCCGAGAGTCGAACCCCCTGGCTGCAAAACCGGCTGCCCAATACGATTCGGGATCTCGCCCGATCGACTGAAGCCAGAAGTGTTGGGCCTCATTCGGAGCGATCGCCCCAACCCGCTCGAGGTATTTCGTGCGGACGTATGAGACTTCCGAGCGCGTTACCCGCTCAACTCCCCGGGCCACATAAAAGGCCAACCAGCTGAGCGCGCCGCCCATCGAACCCCCGATTGAGACGTGCGCCGCCGTGCCGCCCAATCCGATCTTGCCAACGAGGTCAGGGCGCCGATACGCCAACTCTTGAACGATCATCCCACCCATCGAATATCCAAAGACGGCCACCGAGGCCAAGCCGAGGGTATCGAGGACCCCGGCGAGATCGTCAGCGGCGTCGGCAATCTCGTACGAACTCCTCACGGCATCCGACTTGCCGGCGTCACGGTTGTCCACGGCAATAACGCGAAACTCCGTGGCGAGCGCCGGCAGGATACGGGCATAAATGACGTTCGACGCATCGCCCCACCCGTGGACCAGCACGATCGGGGTGCCATCGACGGGACCGGCCTCACGAATGAACACTTCGCGACCATTGACAAATACGGTTCGGCCGCCGATGGGCATTGGATGGATCTGATTGGGTTCGAACGAAGGTCGGAGCTCTGGTCCGAACATCCGCCAAAACACAAAGACGGCGGCCAACTTCTTCAAAAAACTCATCGAAGGTCGTCCCTCGCGAAGACAAACTCGTCGACCGGATGACCGCCCATCAGGTGCTCGTCGATGATGCGATCCATAACCGCCACCGTGACCGAGTGATACCAGACGCCTTCCGGGTACACGACGGCAATCGGCCCCATCTCGCAGATGCGCAGACAGTCGACCTTGTTTCGCAAAACCGAGCCGGTACCGGCAACCGCTCCGGTCGGTGGCAGGGCCGGCTGGGCCTGCCAGATCGGTGGAGCGCTCGTGGCGCCGGCTTGTTTGAGGCGGGTCTTGAGGTGACGCCATACCTGGTTCGTTTCCGCCGTGGGAGCGCATTTGGCCGTGGTCTGGTCGGCGCACAGAAAGATGTGTCTCTGGATCTGGCCGATCGATAGCGCCTCGGCAATCAATTCGATTCGGTCCGTCGACATGGCCGGGAGTCTAGGAGGGTTAGCGGACGAGGCGGATCTCGCCTGACTCGCCGCCCTGGATCTCACCGATGACAGCACTTTCGTAGCACTCGTGCTCATCGAGTCGATCGAGTAATTCCTGCGCTTCGGCCGGGGGAACGCAGATCAACAGGCCTCCGCTGGTCTGGGCATCGGCCAACAGCCTCAACCAGGAATCTTCGACGTCGGATGACACGTGTGGCACCACCGCGTCAAGGTTCCGTTGACTCCCACCGGGAAAAAAGCCTGCTTCCAGGAGTTCTTCAACGCCATCCATCAGCGGAACCTGGTCCACTTCGATGACGGCACTCACTCCGGCGGAGGTGAGGAGTTCCCTGAGGTGACCAAGCAGACCGTACCCTGTAACGTCCGTACAGGCATGAGCGTTGACTGCCGCCATCGCTTGCGAAGCGCCGGCGTTGAGTTCGGCCATGGTCTCTATGGCATATCGGGCGAGATCGTCGCTGACTTTCCCCGCTTTGAGGGCTGTGGTGATGATCCCGGTGCCGATCGGTTTGGTGAGGATTAGCTGATCGGCAGGACGGGCACCGGCATTGGTCTGCAATCGACCGGGTTCGACAATGCCGGTGACCGCAAAGCCATACTTCGGCTCCGGATCATCTATGGAGTGTCCACCAACTACCGTGCAACCCGCCTCTTCCATGATCGAGAGGCCGCCTTCGATCACTCGCTCGAGGACATCGAAGCCGATGACCCCCCGTGGCCAACCGACGAGTTGGAGAGCGGTAAGTGGATCTCCTCCCATGGCGTACACGTCCGACAGCGCATTGGCCGCGGCGATTCGTCCCCAATCGAACGGGTCGTCGACGATCGGCGTGAAGAAGTCCACGGTCTGGACGAGCGCATCGCCCCCGGGCGCCATGAAGACGCCGGCATCGTCGGCATACTCGATCCCGACAATCAAGTCAGGATGTTCGGTGGCAGGAGAGCCATGCATGGGACGCAGAACCTGCGCCAACTCAGCAGAGCTGAGCTTGCAAGCTCAACCGGCGCCGTGAGAATAAGCGGTCAGCCGCTCGGACATCAATCCCTTCCTGGACGGTCAGAAACCCGTGCCGGTTCCTGACTGTCTCCGGAAGTCACTTTCGAATCGGCTGATCGTCTCAGCGGCTCGATCAAGCAGCTCATCTACTTCCTGTTCGGCATAGCCGCGCATCGAAATAGCGAAGATCCTGCGTGCAACCTCGGAGGCGTCGACAAGCGGCGACGGCCTTCCCGTCTCATATGCGTACAACGTTCCCGAGACCCGGTTGATAAACCGGTCTACTTCTTTCAGGTTATAACCCCTGAACACCACCGTGAACGCCACACCGGCAGTTTCGTCGGAACTCAAGGGTGTGAACGGTTTCGCCGGGATCTGTTCGGTAATCGGTAAGGATCGCTCGTACGCACTGATGATCCGGGCGGACCGCTCAAGGAAGTCATCGACCTCTTCGTAGTCGTAGCCACCGGTCACCCACGGAAATCCGACCGAGCGGATTTCCTCGCTGGTCACCGGCAGAGTCTCACCAAGATTCCGTTCGATCGCGAGGAGTGACGCGACGACCCTCCTGCGCATGTGGTCGACCTCGCGGCGCGCATACCCGCGGCCGGTCCTCAAGAATCTTTTATTGGCCGCCTCCGTTGCGGTCAGTGCCAGCGCAAACCCCTCCGTCAGGTTCGATCATAGAACTACACGCTTGCACTTTGTGGCATTCGGACCAATAACGAGTACTAATCTCGTCCGAATGGACAAAGAGGAAACCACCTGGCTCACGCCGACCACCCACGAACGGCTCAAAGCCGAATATGCGGAGTTGACCGGGCCAGGCCGCGTCGAAATCGAACAACGAATCGCCGAAGCGCGTAGTCACGGCGACCTCCGAGAGAACGCCGACTACGACGCGGCCAAGAACGCCCAGGGCATGATGGAGGCCAGGATTCGCCAGCTCCGTCACCTACTGGAGAACGCCGAGGTTCGCGAGGCATCCGATTCTGGGATCGTCGAGGTGGGTTCGATCGTCACCGCAGAAGACAACGACGGCGACGAGTTGGAATTCTTCGTGGCCACACCTGAAAACAAGGTTCGCGGGTACATACTGGCGTCACCATCATCGCCGGTCGGCCTCGCGCTGCTGGGCGCCGCGGTTGGCGACGAAGTCAGCTACAAGGCTCCCGGCGGCAACTTCAGTCTCAAAATCAAAGGTATCAAGCCGTATCAGGGGTAGCCGGAGGAGGAAACCATGGTCAAGTTTCGTCTCAGAACTCCGCGCGAAATTGCCACGTCACTGCGCGCCCGCGCCAAGACCGAACCCCGCGAAGTCGAAGGGTATCTCGACAGCCACCTCGAAGAATGGACAACCCTGGCTGAGGCCGACCCGGCCGACGCCGCCGACATCCTCGAAGAGCTAGGGGAAGACGCCGCCTCAGATCTGCTCCTCGAGTTGACCAACCAGGGCGCTGCCGAAGTACTGGACGAACTGCGCAGCGACCTCGCAGTGGACCTCGTCGAGCGGTTCACTCCACAAGAAGCCGCCGACATTCTCGCCGAATTGTCGCCGATGGAAGCTGCCGACATCATCGGCCATCTCGACTCGGAGCAGCGAGATGCCGTACTCGAGATCATGTCTGATGACATTTCCAATACGGTCGAATCGCTCTTGCAGTATCCCCCGGACTCAGCTGGCGGGCTGATGACGACCAAAGTTGCCGCTCTTCCGGTCTCGAAAACAGCCGGGGAGGCCATCGAAGCCGTCCGGAAAATGCACGAAGTGCTCGAGGACCTGTCCTACGTCTACATCGTAGATGACGACCGACGGCTCCTGGGAGTTCTGTCGTTTCGGGACCTGGTATTCAATGCCGCCGACGTCGGGCTTGAGGAGGTGATGGTCGCCCACCCGGTGACGGTCACGCCGTTTACCGACCGTGAGGAAGTCGCCGAACTCACGACTCGGTACAACCTGTTTGGCCTGCCGGTCGTTGACACCCATGACCGCCTCCTCGGGATGGTGACGACCGAGGCCGTCATCGACGCCGTCCAGCAGGAAGCATCGGAAGACTTCGCAACGGCAATGGGTGCCGGTCGGTCCGAAACCCCTTACTCGTCGATTCCCCAGTCGGTTCGCAACCGGCTGCCATGGCTGGCCCTCAACCTGGTCCTGGCGCTCGGGACCCTCGAAGCGATCAGCCGCCAATCGAGCATCATTTCTGATCTGCCAGTCCTTGCTGCCCTCATGCCGCTGGTGGCAACCCTGGGCGGGAATGCCGGCGCTCAGAGCCTGGCCGTGACCATTCGTGCGCTTGCAACCGACGACGTTCCCAGATCTGAGATCCCCGGCATCCTTGGCCGTCAGCTCGCCATCGGAGCCATCTCGGGCGTCGTCATCGGTGGCCTGGCGTTTGCCGTTTCGCTCATGCGCGCCGACCTGGCCGTCGCCGCGGTGGTCGGTCTGGCATCGTTCACGAACCTGGTCGTCGCCACGTCGGCAGGTTCGGGAATCCCGCTGGTGTTCCGTAGTCTGGGATTAGACCCTGCCCTCGCGTCGAATATCTTCGTAACGCTGATCACCGACCTGGCCGGCTTCGGCGGGTTCCTGGCCATGGCCGCGGTGCTCCTTTTCTAGCTCGCCCGGCTTCAGGCTCACCCAGCTTTAGGCTCACCCGGCTTCAGGGATCAGGCAGGAAAATCGATTACGTCTGCCCCCGGCGATCCTTCTTCGTTGATGCGGAGGAGGGCTGAGGCAACCTCAGGATCGAAGTCGGCGCCGGAGCCGCGGGCAACTTCCGCCAGAGCCTCATCGAACGTGAGCCCTGGTCGATCAGGCCGGTCGGACTTCATGGCTTCGAAGGCGTCAGCGACGTGGGTAATCCGTCCGAACAGCGGAATGCGCGATCCGGCCAAACCGTCGGGGTAGCCGGCTCCGTCGAACCTCTCATGGTGGGCCCGAACCGCCGCGGCGATCTCGGGGCGGGTGGCCTCCACTACGAGGTTATGCCCGTGAATGGGATGCTGCCTGACCTCCTCGATCTCGGATTCGGTGAGCCGGCCCGGTTTCATCAGGATGGACTCAGGCACACCGAGCACTCCGACATCGTGGAGTAGTGCAGAGACCCGCAATCGCTCCAAGTCCACAACCGAAAGACCCAACTCGAGACCGAGCTGGACAGAAAGATCTGCAACACGACGCGAACGGCTCACCAAACGTGGGGCCTTCAGGCCAAGTGCCGCCAGCAGAGCACTGACCACCGGTCCCATCGAGCCGATGAGTTCAATCGAACTGAGGTCACCACCAACCAAACGCGTGCAGTTCTTCCCGGCGTGCTTCGCTTCGTACAGGGCCCGGTCGGCCGCCTCGACCAGCGCCGTTCCATTTGCTGCGTGATAGGGGTGGACGGCAACACCAAGACTGATGGCGACCGATCCAACCGTCGGCAAACTCAGCTGACTGACCGCCACCCGAACCCGCTCGGCAGCGCGCATGGCGCCGTCAACGTCGGTCTCCGGAATGATCAAGGCAAATTCCTCACCGCCCACTCGACATGGAATATCAGATTCGCGAACGGAGGACAGAATCGCGCCACCCACCGCCCGGAGGACTTCGTCACCCACCGAATGCCCGTAGGCATCATTGACGGCCTTGAAATCATCGATATCGGCCATGATCACTGCGAGCGGGCGGTCATACCTTCGCGCCCGCTCCAACTCCTCAACCAATCGCTCCCAGAAGAACCCATGATTCTTCAATCCGGTCAGCCAATCGGTGATCGAAACGGCTTCCAGGCGCGCCACGGTGGCTTCCAGTTCGTGATTTCGTTCCATTTCGGCTTCGTAGCGACGCTGGATCTCTTCGAGGAGCGGGCGACTCGCCTCGGTTGACAACATCCCGGAACCAGACGACACCGCCCGTACGGCCGCCACGAGATCGTCGAGTTTTCCTTTGACGATGAACGCAGCGGTGCCGGTGGCGACCATCTCTACCACCCGGTCGACATGCGAGAATGACATCTGGGCAATGACGTCCAGGCGGTAGCCCAGCAGGTCGCGCAGGCGCCGGGCCGTCGTGTCGGCGGTCATCCCCTCGACGCCTACGTCGATAAGGGCAATCGTTGGTTGGGCGGTCCGGGCGATCGCCAGCGCCTGTTCTCCGGATCCAACGGAACCGACGACTTCAATGTTCGCCGCGATCAACGCCTGTACGGAGACAGCTCTGGCAGTCGCATCGGGATCCACGATCAGGATACGCGAGCTCATACACGGTCTTTATCGGCACCGGAAATGGCAAAGTTGACCGTTATCAAGACCCCAGCGAAGCCTCGCCCATCGGTTCGTAGGGTCCGCGAAAGACCAGGCGGATGCCATCGACCAACTCGACAAGTAGATGTTCGTCGAGCAGCGCCGTGTCTTCTGCCAAGGCGGTATCGGTGTTGTAGCGAGCCGCGGCATTGACGGCGGCGATATCGGAAACCACCCGGACCGACTCGGCCTGCGGGTATTCATCCACGATGTCGCGCATCAGGTTCTCCATCTCGTCAAACGTGTACTCATCGTTCGGGACCACGACGACGAGAGATTCGACGCCATCGGCGGAGGTGTTCTGAAGGGCCACCTCGAAACTGATCGGATCCACCGCTAACGGGACTGATCCAGTGGTGTCAGCTGCCGTCGTCGACGTAGTATCAGTCGCGGGGTCACTGTCGGTGGCCGACCCCGAGCCTGTGCCTATACCGGTGCCAGTGCCAGTGGAGGCGGTACCACCGACGGTGGTGACCAACGTGGTGGTGCCGGCTGCATCGTCGCCGCGATTGCAGGCGACGCCCAAAACCATGAGCAAAGCGAGCAGTACGATGTTGATTCTCATGGGCTGATTAACGAATACGGAATCAGTTAGGTTCCCGGCTCGAAATGACGATAAGATAAAGGGATGCGGGGACCACAGGAAGTGGGTTTTGGGAGCATGACCAGGTACATCGGAATCCTGATGCTGACGGTGTCACTGTTGGCGTTACCGGTCGTAGCCGCAGCCCAGACGTCGACAACCGGCAGCGATTCCCGAGCCATGTGCGACCCCGTCACCCTCAGTGACTTGTTCCCGGACCCGGTCGAGCCCGAACTGCCCGAGACGCCCATTTCGATCGGCAGGCGCGGTCAGGTTCCGGCTACGACGACCAGCACGACATCCGTCCCTGCACCCGACCCAGTGGTTGATTGTCGGCCGTTCGTTTATGAGATGGGTTCACCGGTCGGTCAGGCGCCGGTGGTTATCTCGGTTTTCGGTGCTGACCGTCCAGAGGGAAGAAAACACATGGGCGCCGACGTCGCTGGCCCCAAATTGATGCCCGTGTACGCCGTAACCGACGGGGTGGTTTCCTACCTCGGTAGCGAGTGTTGCAGTCTGGCCATTCGCCACACCGACGGCTGGACGAGCTACTACATCCATCTGAACAACGATTCTCTCTGGCTGGACGACGGCCTTGGCTGGGGTATCGCCCCTGGCTTGGAACTTGGTGCGCCGGTAACCCGGGGACAATTGATTGGCTGGATTGGCGACTCGGGGAATGCCGAGACCACCGTCCCCCATCTTCACTTCGAACTGCGTATGCCTGACGGTACGGCCGTCGACGCCGCTCCGTCGTTACAGGCTTCTCAGTCCACGGCAACGTCAACTGCGATGGCGCTCACCGAAAGCAGCTCCGCACCGATCGTCGTGGAGTTCGACTTCGCCAGCCGCTTCTCATACCCATATGCCGACGACGACAACACCCATTACGAAGCCGCCATCGGGGAACTCACCGCACTGGGCATGATGACCGGATGCGGTGTACCGCTCGGTTCGGCCTTCTGTCCTGATCTCCCCGTGTATGGAGCCGACGTCGAGGACTTCATCCGCAATGCCTTCGGCCTTGACGTGTCCGCTGGCGACATCGTCAAATACGATCCTCCGACCGGCGCCAAGGCATTGGCGGCAATGGTCAGTGTGTTCGATTGCGGGATCGGTCGTTATTGCGATACCGAGCCGCTCACGGCTGGCGCGGTCGCCCAGATGTTTGCTGCGGTTGGCGAAGCTGAGCCACTCCGTGGCGGACCGCCAGTCCTTAGCCTGGCCGATTGCGACTCACCGCTCGGCGATCCCGATCGAGTCATCACCAGGGCTGAGTTCGCGGCAGCCGCCGCCGACCTGCTCGGGCTCGCTAGCGAAGTGGAGTGCGGGCCCGCCAACTGACCGGATGACACCCGAAGGAGCGAGCCGCGAGGCCCAGGTAGCGATACCGCCGCTACCGCTGCGGGTCGACCGCGAATCCCGCCTCGATCAGGTTGACGCGAAAGCCGGCAGCCAGCCCTCCACTTATTGGACCACGCTCAAAATGCAGATCCCCCACGCGCACCACTGGCATGACTTCCTTGAGCGTAGACATCGCAAACACCTCGGAAGCCGCAGCCAGACGGCTCAACCCAAAACGACCCTCAACCGCATCGTGATCAATCACGTAACGCCGGGTGATCGAGTCCAGGATGAACAGGTCAAGTGAGGGTGTCTCGACCACTCCCTCAACCACCCAACCGATCGTGAATGTGGGGCCTTCCAGGAGGATCTCGTCGTCGCTCAAGAGGACCGCGTCGTCGAACCCCCGGCTCCTGGCTACCCGGCTGGCATTGACGTTCGGGCCGTAGGAAAGTGTCTTGGCCCCGGCGAGTTCCCACCGGCGTCCGGCCGGATGCCAGGGGGCACGCATGGGGAGCAGCGCCAGCGCCGTGTGTTTTGGCGGAAGAGGCTCGGTCATCACAATGACCACCGGAGGCGCGACGTCGGGATCTGGCCCACCACGAGTTGCAATGATCCGAACGATGCCGTCACCGGCGACGGCAGCTGCCTCGTCGATCCAAACGGTGATCTTTTCGAGTTCCGGGAGATCGAGGCCGAGCGCTTCGGCCGAACGCTGCAGCCGTTCCAGGTGTTCGGCAACCGCAAAGGGCTGCCCGGCATATGAACGAACCGCTTCGAAGCATCCATCGCCGCGCACGAAACCGGCGTCGTGAACCGATACCGTCTCGGTCTGGGACCGCTCGCCGTTTACCCAGACGGCCACTAGCCGCCCCGGTACTTGGAAGTGATCGGTAGTCGACGGTCACGCCCGAATGCCTTGACGGAAATCTTGACACCAGGCGCCGACTGGCGGCGCTTGTACTCATTACGATCGACGAGTCCACCAATTCGGCGTACGACGGCTTCGTCATACCCCTCCGCCACGATCGAACCAATCGACCGATCCTCTTCGACGTAACGCTCAAGGATCGCATCGAGAATCGGATACTCGGGCAGACTGTCCGAGTCCTTCTGATCGGGACGCAACTCGGCCGATGGAGCCTTGTCGACGATCGACTGCGGTATCACGTCCGAACGAGTATTCCTCCATCGCGAAAGCGCATATACCTGCATCTTGAAGACATCCTTCAGCACCGCGTACCCGCCGGCCATGTCGCCATAAAGCGTCGCATAGCCAACCGCCATTTCTGACTTGTTACCGGTGGCCACGACCATCCCGCCGAACTTGTTCGATACCGCCATGATCAACGCACCCCGAATCCGGGCCTGGAGGTTCTCTTCAGCGACTCCGAACTCCGTACCGGAGAACACCGGGTCCAACGCTTTGAGATGGGCTTGGAAGACATCGTCCATCGGGATCACGTCGAAACGGATACCGAGACGATCAGCCAGATCCTTGGAATCGTCAACCGACCCGGCACTCGAAAAGCGTGAGGGGAGCGAAATGCCCCACACGTGTTCCGGCCCGAGAGCGTCGACGGCCAGGGCAGCCGTCAGCGCAGAATCGATTCCGCCCGACAGGCTGACGACAACATGCTCGAATCCGTTCTTGCGTACGTAATCGCCGAGCCCGAGCGTTAAGGCGCTGTACAACTCTTCTAGCTGGCCCATCGGTGGGGTCAATCGGGCGGGCGGCCCAGCTGCCGGGCTATCCAGCGGCACGTCGACCACAAACCGATCTTCAACGAACTGGGGAGAGCGATGTAGCAGCGTTCCGTCACCATCAACCACTATGGATCCACCATCGAACACCAACTCGTCCTGACCACCGACCAGATTGACGTACACGAGGGGAACACCGGCGGCCCGGGTCCGTCCGATCAGCATTTGCTCGCGCCCGGCAGCTTTGCCGAAGTCATACGGTGAGGCATTGATATTGATGAGCAGTTCTGCACCGGCCGCCGCCTGCTGAGCCGGCGGACCATCGGCTATCCAAATGTCTTCGCATACCGATACGCCGACCTTTAGGCCGAACATCTCGTGCAGGTCAGCCGGGGCTCCGCCGCGGACGAAATAGCGGTTCTCATCGAATACGCCGTAGTTCGGGAGCAAGACCTTGTGATACCTCCCGACAATCTTGCCCTGATGCAAGATCGCCGCCGCGTTCGCCACTTTCCTGGAGATGGCGTCATCCGGTTCCTCGTCCGCCTCGTCGGCGCGGTCGACGAACCCGACCACCACGACGATGTCGCCGACGTGATCGGCTATCTCCTGGAGCGCATCGAGGTTGGCCGTTACAAAACCATCACGCAGCACCAGGTCTTCTGGCGGGTAGCCGGGGATGGACAGTTCAGGAAACACGACCACCTGGGCCGATTCGCCCTCCGCCCAGGCAATGGTCTCGATGATCCGGCTGGTGTTGGTTTCGAGATCCCCAACTGTCAGATTTAGCTGTGCGCCGGCGATTCTGATGTGATCCACGGCGCAAGCCTATCGCGCCTCGATGACATGCGGGTCCGCCCCTCATCTTCAGTCGCGGAAAATAACTGCTGCACTTCCGCGGCCCGAAGAGACCTGCAAGAACTATCCCCATGGGACCCACCACTAAGATTGGCGCCCATGTTTACCCTCCAGTCAGATCTTGTCGCTGCGGCCGTCCAACTACGCCGGGATTTACATCGAAATCCCGAACTGGGGTATCAGGAGGCCGGTACTACTGCCGCGGTCGCTGCCGCCCTAGACATCCCGGGTATTTCGCTCACACGTCGATCCGGCACCGGTTTGATCGCCGATCTCGGTTCCGGAGGGCGCAGAGTGGCATTCCGGGCGGACCTCGATGCCCTCCCGATCAACGAACTCACCGGCCTGGCGCATGCTTCCAATGTCCAGGGCGTGATGCATGCGTGCGGCCACGACGCCCACGCCGCCATCGGAGTGGCGATTGCCCAACACCTCGCCGATATGGATCTGCCCGGCCGGGTTCGCTTCATTTTCCAACCGGCCGAGGAAAGCTTTCCCGGCGGTGCCCAGCCCCTTGTCGCCGAAGGAGTTCTCGAGGACGTCTCGTCAATTCTCGCCTTTCATATCGACCCGAGCCTGCAGGTCGGGAAAGTTGGCCTCAAGGCCGGTGCCATCACGAGCTCGTCCGATCGGTTCGAGATCACTCTGTCAGGGCCCGGTGGGCACACGGCTCGCCCGCACGAGACTGTCGACTTGCTGCACGCCGCCGGCCGCATGCTTACCGATCTCCCCGCCCAATTCGCCAGAAGTATCGACGCTCGCATCCCGGTCGCCATGGTTTTCGGCCAGATCTCCGGGGGGGCGGCCGACAACGTGATCCCAACCGACGTCACCATGTCGGGAACGTGCCGGGTCCTCGACCAGGAGACGTGGGAGACCATCCCCGAGCGTTTGGAGAATCTGGTTCACGCCATAATCTCGCCATCGGGCGCCATCGCCAAACTCACGTACACCCGGGGCATTGCCCCGGTCGTCAACGACCCCGCCACGCTGGCCGTCGCCGCCGCCGCCATTCAGAAAGAACTCGGACCCGGTTCGACGACCAGCACGGACGCCTCGATGGGCGCAGAGGACTTTTCGTGCTACCTCCAGCAAATCCCGGGAGCACTGCTACGCCTCGGTGCCTGGGACGGTAAGTCGGATAAGACGGCGTTGCATTCGGCCTATTTCACGCTCGACGAACACTCGATCGAAATCGGCGTGCGGGCCGGACTGGCATCATTGCTCGCGCTGCTCGCTGCTCCGTGACGAGCGACTACCCCCTGCCCGAAGGCTTGCCGGCTCCGGTTGACGATGGAGCGGCCGATCATCTGATCGGACTGGCCGTGCCTGACCTGGCGTTCTCGTCCACCGGTGGCGATGCGGTCAGTCTGGCAACCGTTCCCGGCAGAACCATCGTCTATCTCTATCCGAAGACCGGCCGACCTGGCGTGGACCTGCCGGATGGTTGGGATGCGATACCTGGAGCGCGCGGTTGCACCCCCGAGTCGTGTGGATTCCGCGATCACTATCAGGACATCGTCAGTGCCCGGGCGTCAGTGTTCGGATTCTCAAGCCAGGACACTTCGTATCAGTCGGAGATGGCCGAACGTCTTGGCCTGCCTTTCCCGGTCCTTTCAGACCCGGAGTTTCTCCTGGCTGGCACACTCAACCTGCCTACGTTCGAAGCGGCAGGCGAGCGGTTGTATACCCGACTCACGATGGCTCTCTGGAACGGCTCCATCGAACACGTCTGGTATCCGGTCTTTCCTACTGACACCCACGCACAAGTAGTGGTCCACTGGTTGACTGGTCGATAGACACCGGTTCCGGAAGCTCCCCGGCTCCTGACGGCGCGCCTATGACGTAGCTCCGCTCGGAGCGAGCGATAACCGACTTGTCACCGCGACCTGGCGGCTACGACGCTGAGAAAAACGAGACCTACATTGCTTCGGTTGTCGGAAAGAAGTAACCCGCCAGGGTTCAGCAGTGCCCCGTCCATTCCGGCCGGGCACTGGCACGCCGTGGCTGCCTACGGGATCGCTGCGATGACCTCGTCGAGATCGGCGTGGTCGCCGGCGTGATCCTCGAAATCGGCATACAGCAATTCGTCCCCTGGGCCAATCACCAGCGTCGCCCCCAGTTGGAACGGGCGACGGCCGGTTTTCTGCTGACGGTGCCCGGCCGCCGTACTCCGGATTCCTGCGGCGATCGCAGCCGGCTTGACGAGCGACACGAGTCCGAGTCTCTTGGTGCCGACTACTTCTGCCGCTGATCCGTCCTCATCAAGGAGCACCTCGAAGGGCACCCGCTCGTCTTCGATGAACGCCTCGGCGTAACGTTTCCCGCCGGTCCCGATCGCCACGACCTTCGCACCTGTGGCAATGACGTCGTCGTATCTGTCGCGGACCTGACCGGCCCGCTCGCGACACGTCAGTCAACCAAAGTGCCTGAGGAACAAGATGACGGCGGGCTGTTCGGCCCATCGGTCACCGAGACGGTGTTCACCGCCGTCGGGGTCGATGAGAACATGTTCGCCTAGTGCTGCGACATCAAACGATCTCATGGCCCGAACGAATCCATCGGCGTGACATTGTCCTCATTCGGTAGGTCGATCACGATGTTCTCGCCGTAGTCGTACATGTCGTATTGCATGTCCAGCACGGGGACCTCGGCGACGCCCTCGTATGAGATCACATAGCGGTAGACAAGGTTGTCATCGCTGATCCAGACATCCACCGGCATCTGCTCGATGCCCGAATCACGCAGTTCCTGCGCAGAAACGTCGCCGGCCATCGTCTCGAGATCCTCAACGTCGAAGAGGATCCGGTAGTGGGTCGTCGAAGCGCCACGGATGGTTTCCGTTCCCACGATGGAGGCTTCACCGCCGGCATCCAGGAACGCGGCAAGTGCGTTGGCAGGAGTGGTGTTGCCAACCCCGGCTATTCCGGCACTGTTGATAGCGTCGTCACTGGGTAGGACAACCCAGTCGGTCTGCACGCCCATGATCGCGAAAAGCGGAAACTTCATGTACGCCGTGTCTCCATCGAAAATGAATCGAACGTCGGAAAGATCACCGAAAGCCGTCAGGTCGATCCCTTCTGATGCCGCAGCCCCTTCGAACGCTTCGCTCATGTCCATCTTCATCTCCATGCGGTCGCTGTTGAAGGAGCCCTCGATGTAGATCGTGAACGGTTCAGGCAATTCTTCAGAGGCCGCCAGCATCATGGTCGCCTCGAAACGCCCGGAAGTCGCCAACCCGGACGCGACCGCAGCCTCGCGGAACATCGCCAGATCATCGGAGGAGGCAGATTCGACAACAGTCGTCGTAGTTGTGGACTCGACAGAGTCGGCCTGAGTCGTAGTAGTCGTCTCAGGCTCCGATACGGTGTCACTGGTGGCGGTCGGTGTGGTGGTGTCGACCGGTACCTCGGTCACGTCGGTGGCGCCACCCCCGCAGGCGACCAAGACGAGCATCAGCGCGGTCATATATATCAGTTTCACAGGCAAACCCCCTTCGGCTTGTCTCCAACTTACCCGCCCATGGACGGTATGTCCCGTCGTCAGGGCCCCGTCTGACATTTTTGGGGAATCTCACCCTTTGGGTTGGCGGTCCGGGTACCGTCGACAAGTCGACGAAAGGGACATCCATGTGGGTACGTGTGCGCGGCCTACTCATCATGATTCGGGTGCTGGCTCCGTTGCTGGCATTCGGGGCAATCTGGTTCGCTACGTACCAGGCGATCAACGCCGTAGAAGCTGCCACTGAGTCATACCGGCTGGCTGTGGATGCCCGGGTGGACAACATCCGTGACAGCGTGTCGGGTGCCACCGACGCCCTGACGACCCTCGGTGGCTATGCGGTTGGGGTACGAGACGCCGTCGGCAGGCAAGTCGATGCAATCCAGAACATCGGCAACCTGCAGGTGCCGCTACCGACCGTACTCGGATTCGACATCCCCGACATCGACGTGGCACTGCCGGGTTCGGAGGAAGTCAAACGCCTCACCGACGGGATCGCCTCGGCCGGTCAGTCGCTTGGCGACAACCTGGAAGGACTAACGGCCGTCGGGCAGGTTCCTGGCGAGGTGCGAGCGATCGCCGATGAAACCACCGGGTTTGTTACAGATCTCCGCAACACGGTCGTCGGGTGGGTCAAGGCCATCGCCTGGATCGTCGGTTCGTTCTTGTTCGTGTTTGTCGTGACCAGGCTCGGGCGGATGGCGCTCGAACTAC
>JAOUMT010000051.1 GCA_029881355.1 Acidimicrobiia bacterium
CCCACCACATCATCCACTGGGCCGACGGCGGACCCACCAACGCCAACAACCTCGTCACCCTCTGCTGGTTCCACCATCATGTGGTCATCCACCAACGCGGCTTCACCATCAACCCCGACTCACCCCGAACCAGACTCCGACTCCAACGCCCCAACCGAGCCCCACCCAAATAAGACCCTCGCGGCGGCAGCACCGTCGACCAAAGTCACAGCTCAAGCTGCCAACAACTGCCGGGTCAAGCGAATAATTCAGACCCGACCCAACCCGACCCCACCACATCGAGTAATGCGCATCGAGCGCTGTCTACGCGCGTCCGACGACCAAACGAGCTAATCAATATCGTCTGGCGCCTCCCATAAGACTACGAGCGATGATTTTCGAAAGAGGTTTCCGTAACGAGGTGAGACCTGGAGGGCTGCTGTGCGGGGCCATGGGTTACACAGCACAGCGTTGAGGCGGTTGCCGGCAGCGTCTACGCCAGCCCGCCTGGTGGGATCGTCATTCAGAGTTCGATCAGCCCGGCGTCGGCTTCAACGAAGCCGCAGCTGTCGAGGTAGAAGTCTCGGAGGTGGCCGTCGAAGTCGACATGCAGCCATTCGCAGTTGGCTGACCGTGCACCAGAAACAGCTTCTTCGACTAGACGCCTGCCGATCCCTCGGTGGCGCAGGTTGGTTGCAACCATTGTGTCGAGCACAAAAGCGTGTACGCCACCATCCCAGGCGACGTTGACGAACCCAACTAATTCTGAGTCGGAAAATGCGCACACCCAACCGAGGCTGTGGCGAGCAACTTGGGCCAGCCAGTCGTCATCGAGTACCTGGTGCTCAAATGCATCGGCATGCAGGCGGTTCAGATCGCTATTTCCAAAAGCACCGCGCCATTCATACGTAACGTTCATCCGGCCACGGTAGGTCTTCGGTGTGCGATCGGCCGGTCAATTCTTCACAAAAACGGACACATCAGAATCGCCTAGGCTGTTGCTACGCCTTTAACCTGCGGAGGATCTGTGTACGACGTCGTCATTATTGGTGGGGGACCGGGTGGATACGCGTCCGCTCTCTACGCCCACAACTTCGGCTTGTCAGTAGCCCTGGTCGAAAAGGACTCTGTAGGTGGGACGTGCCTGATCCGTGGATGTATTCCAGCCAAGACCTGGTTGCAGGCAGCTGAGGTGTTTACGACCGTGAAGCGAGCCGCAGAGTTCGGGGTTATGGCGTCCGAACCGAGCTTCGACTGGTCGGCGGGTCTCGCCAGAAAGAATCAGGTCGTGAATGGTCTGGTCAAGGGCCTATCCGGGCTCCTGAAACAACGCAAGGTGGATGTAATCGATGGATTCGGCCGCCTTGACGGTGCCGGGCGGGTCATCGTGAGCAAAGGTGGCGACGAGCAGGTACTCGAAGCCCGCAATATCGTGATTGCCACCGGTTCCGCTCCCCGTTCGATTCCCAATTACGACTTCGACGGCGTAAAGATCGTGTCATCCGACCATGCGCTCGACTGGGAATCGCAACCCGGACGGGTGGCGATCATCGGCGGAGGCATTATCGGATGCGAGTTCGCCTCGATGCTCATTGATCTGGGGTCGGAAGTGCACGTTTTTGACATTCTCGATCGGATCGTCCCCGGCGTCGACACGCCGGCCGCCACCGAACTACAGAAAGCGCTCAAGCGACGCGGGGTCAAATTCCACCTTGGCGTGTCGGTCGAACCGCCGGCTATCGGCGACGGCGGCGTAACCGTTGGGTTCGGCGGAGAGAGTGTCGAGGTCGATACCGTTCTCGTTGCGGTTGGTCGTGGACCGTTGACGAGCGATATCGGACTGGAAACGACCAAAGTCGAGACCGAGCGCGGCTACATCCACGCCGATCGCCAGACCCAGATGACGGCAGAACCGGGCGTCTACGCCGTTGGAGATGTGCTCGCGGGTGTTCCGGGCCTCGCCCACGGAGCGTTCGCAGAAGCCATCGCCGCGATCACCTACATCGCCACCGGGGAAGTCGCACCGGTCAACTATCAGGCTCTGCCGAATGTTGTCTACACGCATCCGGAAGTCGCCGAGGTTGGATGGTCCGAAGAAGTGGCCAAAGAGATGGGACTCGATGTCGAAGTCCACGATCATTCATTCATCGGCGTGGGTCGGGCAATCATCATCGGAGAGAACAAAGGCACCGTTCGGATCGTTGTCGAAAAAGACGGTCCCATTGTCGGTGCATCGGTGGTCGGCCCACACGCAGGAGAAATGATTCACGAACTGATGTACAGCGTTGGGTGGGAAGCGTTGCCGGTTGAGGCCGCAGCATTCATCCACGCGCACCCAACCCTGTCTGAAGCCGTCGGTGAGACGTTGATCTCATCGGCCGGCCGAAGCCTGCACTAGGAGGACCCATGGCCACCAATGTCGCAATGCCCCAACTCGGTGAGACGGTAACTGAAGGCACGATTCTGTCGTGGTCCAAACAGGTCGGCGATACGATCGGCGTCGACGAGGTTCTCCTTGAGATTTCCACCGACAAGGTAGACACCGAGATTCCCTCACCGGTTGCTGGCGTGATACTTGAGATCCTCGTGGCCGAAGGTGACACCGTCGCGGTTGGTACCAACCTGGCCGTCATCGGCGAAGCCGGCGAGTCAACCGGGGGAGCGGCACCAGCCGCCCCCGTTGCCCAAGCCCAGGGTGACGTCGAGGGTGCCGACCCGTTCGCATCGGCCCCGAGCACACCAGCTCCGCCCAAATCTGCCGCCTCCCCGCCCCCGTCCGCTACCGAAACCCCGGCTCAGGCACCGGCCGCCGAGCCAGCTGTCGCTGCGGCCGCATCTGCGGGTGGCGCCGAGCAAACCACCGTTTCCATGCCTCAGCTCGGCGAGACCGTCACGGAGGGAACGATCCTGTCGTGGACCAAAGCGGTCGGAGATACGATCAGCGTCGACGAGGTGCTCCTCGAGATCTCAACGGACAAGGTCGACACCGAAGTCCCGTCACCGGTCGCCGGAACCGTCCTGCAGATTCTCGCCGCCGAAGGCGACACGGTTCCGGTAGGTGCCCCGATGGCGATTATCGGATCGGCTTCAGACGAACCAGGTCCGGCCCCGGCTCCGACACCCGCTGCACCATCGGCCGTTCCAACGCAGGCCGCTCCAGATCCTGCCCCGGCTGCTCCGGCACCCACGCCGGCGGCTTCGGACCCGGCAGCTACATCAGCCATCCATGCCGGCGTGTTCTTTTCGCCTGTGGTGCGCAAATTGGCCAAGGAACACAATGTGGACCTCAGCGCCGTCACCGGGACCGGCAAAGACAACCGAATTACTCGCAAGGATGTCGAGTCTTTCATCGCCTCCAGGCCGGCTGCTTCTGCCGCCGGCGCCGCCGCGCCGGCTGTCGCGGCGCCCGTCGCTGCTCCGCCAACAACGTCCCAACCCGCCGCAGCGCAACCCCCACCGGCCCCGACCGTGCCCGCCGCGGCTGCTCCCGCTCCGGTAGCGGACGTGCCGACCATGGCCGGCGACCGCGTCGAAGACCTGGACCGGTTACGGGCTCGGATTGGCGCCAACATGATCAATGCCAAGATGACCGCCGCCCACGTGTGGACGTCGGTCGAAGTCGATTTTGAGAAGGTCGAGCGAGTCCGCCAGGCCCACAAAGCGGCCTTCAAGGCTGCCGAAGGCTTCTCATTGACGTACTTGCCGTTTATCGCCCGAGCCACGGTGGATGCGCTTCGGGAGTACCCGATCGTGAACAGTTCGTTCTATCTCGAGCAGCGCAAGGCCGTCCACCACAGCGCTATCAATCTCGGGATTGCCATCGACCTCAATCAGGCCGGCCTGGTGGTCGCGGCCATCAAGAACGCCGACAACCTTGGTATCTCAGGGTTGGCAAGAGGTGTCAAGACACTGGCTGACAAGGCCCGGAACAACAAACTCGAACCAGACGATATCGCCGGTTCGACGTTCACCATCACCAACCCCGGTCCGTTTGGCTCGTTCATGTCTGCTCCGATCATCAACGTTCCGAACGTGGCGATCTTGTCGACCGATACTGTCGCCAAGCGGCCGACGGTCATCACCACTGCCGACGGCCAGGACACGATCGCCATTCGGCATATCGGATACCTGGGACTGAGCTGGGACCACCGGGCGTTCGACGGGTCGACGGCGGTGCTATTCCTAGCCCGGATCAAACACAATCTCGAGAACTGGGACTGGGAACAGGAACTTCGTTGAGTCGATTCCCTCCGAAGGCTGAACGGCTCCGCACCCGCTGGCTGGGTCGGTTGCCGTTTGTCGAAGCGTGGGATCTGCAACGGGCCCTCTGGGAGACCCGGGTCCAAGAGTCGTCTACGGACGACATCTTGCTGCTGCTGGAGCATCCGCCGGTGTACACGCTGGGACGAAACGGTGACGGCTCGAACCTGCTCGTTGATCAGGCCAGCCTCGCTGCTCAGGGCGCCGAGTTCCACCACATCGATCGCGGCGGGGACATCACCTACCACGGCCCCGGGCAGTTGGTTGGCTACCCGATCATGGCCCTGAGTGATCCGAAGCAGATCGTCCCGTATGTCCGCAAGCTCGAACAATCCCTGATCGGGGCCATGGCGGAGTTGGAGATAGAAGCCTGGACCGAACCGGGCTTGACCGGGGTTTGGACGCCGATGGGGAAGGTGGCGGCGATCGGTGTACGGGTTTCGCGGGGCGTGACGATGCACGGATTCTCGCTCAACGTCAACACAGACCTCACGGCTTTCGAGGCCATGCATCCTTGCGGAATCACCGACCGATCGGTGACGTCGGTCAGTGAGCTGTTAGGCCGTGATGCGTTCATCGAGGAGCTGGTGCCGGTTGTCGAACGGCACTTCGCCGAGGTGTTTGGCTATGCGGCCGTCGAGACGCAGCATGCGGCGTTTGTTCGTGGTCAGGGTCGGCCGCGCCATTTCGTTGTGGATCAGCTCATCGAGGCCGGAACGTTCTCGGAGCATCGGCATTCGATGGAACCAGTTCTCTTCAAGGGGCGGCTCATGGGTGAGCCAGAACGACCGGACTGGATGAAGGTAAAAGCGGCCATGGGTGCCGATTTCACCGAGATGAAAAAACTCATGCGGGGCCTGGAGCTCAACACTGTTTGTGAAGAAGCCGGGTGCCCGAACATCTATGAATGCTGGGGGCAGGGAACCGCCACGATCATGATTCTCGGAGAGTTCTGTACTCGCGCTTGCTCGTTCTGTGACGTCAAAACAGGCAAGCCCACCGGCCTTGATCTGATGGAACCGTTCCGGGTGGCCGAAGCCGTCAAAGCGATGGGACTTGAGCACGCGGTGATCACTTCCGTCAATAGAGACGATCTCGATGACGGTGGTTCCGAGGTGTTTGCTGCCACGATCCGGGAGATCCGCCGGTCATCGCCGGGGACCAGCGTCGAAGTTCTCATCCCTGATTTCAAAGGCGATATCGGGGCGCTCGACACGGTCATGTCCGAGAAGCCAGAGGTCCTCAATCACAACACCGAAACGGTCCTTCGCCTGCAAAGGGACGTACGGACTGCGGCTAATTATGGGAGATCGCTGGCGCTGCTGGCCCGCGCCAAGCGAGCCAACCCGACCGGGCGCACCAAGTCCGGTCTGATTGTCGGAATGGGGGAAACCGAGGAGGAAGTTCTCGGAGCCCTCGATGACCTGCATGCCGTTGGAGTCAATATTGTGACGATCGGTCAATATCTGAGGCCCACGTCAAGACACGCCCGCATCCAGCGCTATGTGCACCCCGACGAGTTCGCCCGGTACAAGGCCCACGGAGAAGGTATCGGAATTGACCGGGTCGAGTCGGGTCCGTTGGTCCGTAGCTCCTATCACGCCAAGGAAAGCGCCCAGCTCGAAACGGTGTGACGGCATTCTTGGTCGTGCACCCCCGTCATGTCGCGCTGGTAGCATCAGGCCAGTTTCCTGACGCCTGGATTGTCATGCATTCAGCCTTATTTGAGTGGCTCAGTTCATGACGGCCGACGAGAAGGCAGAGATGTCGGCCAGCCAGCCGGATTCGATGTCGCTAAAAATAGAGATGCTGGTCCTCGGGGGGATCGGTTTCTTGTTTGCCCTCATATGTGTCTGGCTGGTGGCGCGAGGTGCGCCGCTCGGTCACGATGAAGCGGTCTACGCACTGAAGGCGAGGACCCTGTCGGAGGGGACCACTTCGGCGTTCTTCTGGAATGACTATCGCGCACCCGGTCTCCCGATGATCTTGGCGCTGATTGGCCGGTACGTCAGCAGCGATGCGTCCATGCGACTCGGCGTGGTGGTCTTTGGAGGTCTAACAATCCTTCTGACCTGGCTCATCGGTCGAAAGTTGTTTGACGGGCAGGTTGGTCTCATCGCAGCAGCCGGCTTGGCTTTCTCCCCGGTGGTTGTTGCTTCGGCGTCATCTGTCTGGCCCGACTTGCCCGGAACAGCTCTTGGTTTGGCCGTCCTGGCCGTCCTGATCTTTTCCACCCACCGAGACAAGGTGAGTTGGTGGGTTCTGGTAGCCGCACCGCTAAGCATCGCCGCCACGCTCGTCCGGTTCGGGGCGCCGATTCCAATCGGAATAGGTGCGGTGGCGGTCGCCGTATGGAGATGGGAAGTCGTTCGTCGTTCGCTCCCGCAGGTGGCGGCTTTGGGAATGCTGACGGCGTTACCGGTCTGGGCCATGCTCGGTACGTCGCGATTTCTTGGGACGGCGATGAGTCCGCTCGACGCCATCGCAAGCCTTGACGCATCCAATGACTTTCCGTTTTACCAGGGCTTGCTTGACTACGCCAAGATGGCCGACTTCCTGGTGCTTCATCCATCTGGAATTTTGCTGGTTGTTGGCATGATCTTTGGGTTGATCACCGCCCTAGGGAAGGCGGCAAGAGATAAGTCCTTCCTTCTGTCAGCGGGAGTAGCGGTGGTTACGGTTCTGGTGCTAGCTCTGACGCTGCATGGTGAGTACCGCTACCTGACTCCTGCTTACCCATGGCTATGGATCTCGGCAGCAGTCGGTCTGAGCGCAGCTTCTCGGTCGATGAGTCGGGCTTACGTCCGATCGGGTGCGATCGCGCTGCTGGTGCTCGCCATCGTTGGTGGAGCGAGCGACGGGGGTGTCGAAGTCGAAAAGAACAAGGAGCGGTTCCCGGACATACGAACCGCGGCGCTCCAGTTGGATGATACGACGGCTGACGGGGAGTGCGGGGTCATCACGGGATACATTCCTCAGGTCGCCTGGTATTCGCGGTGCATAACGACCAACTACTCAAATAGCGAGGTGCGCCTGACCTCGACCAGCTTCCCGGAAGATCCACGGTTGTATCTGCTCCTCGTTCAAGATGGGAAACGCCAGCCTGACGGTGCGATCCTCGACGGCTATCTGGCCAAGGTTGCGGGAGACTGCTTTGAAGTCGGCGAACCCGACGATGGGCCGTTTCGCCATGTGAGGGTGTGTCCCTTAGCGAACTCCTAGGTCGGCAATCGCATCCTGAGGGTCGCTCGTGTATAGCTAGGCTGGCCGGATGTACGCCAATCGGATCGATCGCCTGCAAACTGCCATGACCGACACTGGAGTAACTGCCGTCCTGCTGTCGGTTGGGACCGATCTTCCCTATTTCACCGGCTATGAAGCGATGCCACTCGAACGAATAACGATGCTGGTGGTTAGACCGACCGGGGTGCCGACGCTGGTCATTCCGGAACTCGAAGTGCCTCGGGTCAAAGTCGATCCGGCCTTCGAGGTCCGCGGGTGGGGAGAGATGGAAGACTCCATCGGCATCGTTGTGGATCTGGCCGGCGATGCGGGACTCGTAGCGGTGGGCGATCAGTGCTGGTCGGGGTTTCTTCTCGACCTGCAGCGGAGGATTCCCGGCGCATTTTGGCAGTCGGCAACCCCGCTTACGTTGCCGATGCGCATGCGGAAGACCGCCGATGAAGTCGAGGCGTTGCGGGCCACGGCGGCGAGCGCCGACCGGGTTGCGGCGCGACTCGCCAATCAGCCGTTTTCCGGCCGGACAGAGGCCGACCTCACGGTGTGGATTGAAGCTGCGCTCCGAGAAGAGGGCAATGACGGTCTGTCATTTCAGGCCATTGTCGCCTCGGGCCCGAACGCGGCGTCACCTCATCATCACGGCGGTAGCCGCGTGATGACTGCCGGTGACACGGTCGTCTGCGACTTCGGTGGTCGGATGGGCGGCTATTGCTCAGATACCACCAGGACGTTCGTGGTAGGGGAGCCGTCGGCGGCAGTCGCAGCTGCCCATGCAGTGCTGCATTCGGCCCAACAGGCCGCAGTTGCCGCGGTTCGCCCGGGGGTCACCGCCGAGTCGATTGACCGGGTCGCGCGCCAAGTCATCGAAGAGGCCGGCTATGGCGCCTATTTCATTCACCGCACTGGACACGGCATAGGACTCGACGTGCACGAGCACCCATACATCGTCGAAGGCAACGATCTCATCCTTGAGCCAGGCATGGCGTTTTCGATCGAGCCCGGGATCTATATGCCTGGCGAATATGGCATGCGGATCGAAGACATCGTGGTCGTCACCGAGGACGGGGTCGACAACTTGAACCGCTCTTCGCGCGAACTCGTGAGCGTCTAGCCAAACCTCGCTTGGATGGCCTAGAGGCTGGCGGTGCCGTAGAGGATGACGCCGCCTACGATGATCGCCGCCCCTAACCACCGTTCGGGCGGGATGTCTTCGTCGAGCAACCATTTGCTGCCGACCATGACGAGTACATGTGTGATGCCGGTTGCCATGAAGACGAACCCTATCTCGAGGGAGCGTAGGGCGAATAGCGTAGAGACCATGGCCAGTCCGAGTGCGACGAGTCCGCCAATTACCACCGACGTAGTCCCTCGCGTGGTTCCGGCCTTGAATGACAGTTGGCCAACTGCCGTGAGTGCCAGCGCACCGACCAGGAACCCCATCAGGTCGGGTTTCCTACGGTGTCCTGGCTCCGGTGAACGATGATCACGCCTACCGTAACCAAGAGTGTCGCGACCACGTGGGTTACTCCTACTTGTTCCTTGTATAACGCGGCGACGACTAGCGCCATCGGGAAGGTGAGCCCGGTGAACGGGTAGGTGACACTCAGTGGGTAGCGCTCATGGGCTTTGCGCCACAAGAAGAACTGGCCGAGGCCGAGCAGTCCGGCGAGGGCTAAACCACCTAGCTGCACGACTACGGTTGGAGCCGCCCCAGCCTCCTTGAGAACCACCCCTGCCAAAACGTTGATCAACGAGGCAAGCCCGATGATCCACGCAGGACCAAACCGCTTCGGGATGTTCATTGCCTTCTGGCCGCCGGCACTCCGAACCACGTCTCACCGGCAGGGACATCCTTGGTCACGACGGAACCCATGCCGATCATGGCCCGCTCGCCGATGAGAACTCCTTCCCTGATCACTGCTCCCGCCCCGATGTAGGCGCCGCGACCTATCTGTACGCCGCCTCCGACCATCGTGCCGGAAGCGATCGTGGAGAAGTCCTCGACGACGTTGTCGTGAGTGAGCACGACGCCGGGCATGACCACCACGTGCTGGCCGATTCGAACGTCGGAAGTCGCGACGGCGTGCGCTTGGATTACAGTGCCAGAACCAATGGAGACGGAGCGACCGATGGAGGTCGTAGGGTGTATCAGGGTTGCATACCGCTCGCCGGTGAGCTGGAGGCGATCGACTATCTCTTGTCGGATCGCGTAGCGGCGAGGGTTGCCAATCGTCAAAACCAGGGATGCGCCTGGATGATGTTCGATCTCTTCGAAGCCACCGAGGACCGATACGCCATGGATGGTTGTGTTCTGGAGGCCGGGGTCGTCATCGAGCACTCCCACGATACTGAGCGGGGTTCCGGCGTCGGAAATTGCGTGTGCCAGCTCGATCGTCTCCCGAGCAAACCCGCCGGCTCCACCAATCAGCAGGGAAGTCGATGTTGACCCGCTCATCGGGCCGCCGCGATCGCTTCACACACTTGATCCAGTTCGTCTTCTGTCATGTCGTGGTACATCGGGAGAATGATGGTGTTGTTGGTCAATAGTTCCGTCACGGGAAGTGCCGCGCGTTGTTGGTCCACAAACGCTCCTTCGAGGTGTGCGGCCATCACTCCCCGGCGGCTCGCTACCCCCCGCTGGTGCAAATGGCGCATGAGGTTGTCACGACTGAGTGGATAATCGCCACCAACGGTAAGACAGTACGACTGGAAGTTCGTCTCGCCATACGGGGGGTCAGTGGGAATCGTAATCCCGGGCAACCCGTGCAGCCGCTCGGTGTAGGCGCCCGCCAGCTCGCGTCGTCGGGCGACGATGGCACCGAGCTTGTCGAGTTGGGCGATGCCGACGGCCGCCTGAATGTCGGTCATCCGAAAATTGAAGCCGATTTCAGGGTATGTCTCGAAGTCGGCGGCATCGGATCCGTGGCGATCGAACGCACTGGTGCTCATGGCATGCTGGCGGAGGGCTCGCAGCCGGGCTGCGTCAACGCCCGGCTCCGTCATGATCATGCCGCCTTCACCCGTCGTGATGACCTTGCGCGGGTGGAACGAAAACACGACGTATGGCGACGTGTTTCCTATTGGTGAGCCGTGGTACGTGGAGCCAATGGCGCAGGCGGCATCTTCGATCAGGGTGACACCCCGTCGGTCGCAGAGGTCGCGGATCGGGTCGATATCGGCGGGCATTCCGAGTTGGTGGACCAGGATTACTGCCCGGGAGCGTTTGGTGAGGACGGATTCGATAGTCGCAGCCGTCATGTTCAGGGTGATTGGGTCGACATCGGCAAAGACCGAGGTAGCGCCGACGTATCGGGGGGCGTTGGCTGATGCGATAAACGAGAGCGATGGGGTTACTACTTCATCCCCGGGCCCGATGCCAAGGGCATGGAGCACCAGGTGGAGCCCAGTGGTGCACGATGAGACCGCGACGCCCTCGTTCGCACCAACCATCTGGGCCAATCTCATCTCGAATTCAGCCACCCGCGGACCCTGGGTGACCCATCCGGACTCGATTGCCTTGCTGGCGGCGTCGGACTCTTCGGATCCGAGCCAGGGTTTCATGATTGGAATCAAGAGGGCCGCCTCACGTGGTACTGCCAACCTGGCGGGTTGCCCGCCACCAAGCAACCAGTCGTTCCAAACCTTCATCGAGTGAGACCTCGGCCGTGAAGCCGAGCATCTCTTGAGCCTTGCGGACGTCGGCCAATCTCCGGGAAACCGCATTCACTTTGCGCTCCGGCCCATATTCGGGAGCGAGGTCCGACCCCATCACCCGCAGGAGAGCAGCGGCCAACTCGTTAAGGCTCGTTTCGATCCCGCTGGCGACATTGAACACTTCGTCCGTGACGTCAGAAGCAAGTGCCAACACGTTCGAACGAGCCACGTCGTCAATGTATATGAAATCCATGGTGGCCAGCCCATCACCGAGGATGAGCGGCGGAGTACCTGCCTCGATGCGCTCCATCCACCGAATGAGAACTTCGGTGTATTTTCCGTGAATGTCCATCTTGGGGCCGTAGACGTTGAAGTAACGGTGAGCTATGTACGGAAACCCGTACATATCGTCAAACGATCGGAGCAGCCCCTCAAGCATGATCTTGGTTGCCCCATACCAGGTGCGGTTGTTGTAGGGATGATGGTCTTCGGTGGTGGGGAAGGTGTCGGCCAGGCCATAGATCGAAGCCGATGACGCGGTCACAAATTTCGCGACCTGTGCGTTGTGGGCGGCTTCGACGACGTTGTAGCTTCCATCGTTCATGACTTCGTGAGCTTCCCGGGGGTCTTCGGCACAAGCGGTGATACGGAGGGTGGCCATGTGTATCACCGCATCCATCCCGTTGGTGACTCGCTGAACCATGGAGCGGTCACGGATGTCGCCTTCGATCAGTTCCACCCGGGGATCACGGAGTGCTTCCTCGACGTTGGCGAGAGTACCGCGGGCCAGGTTGTCGAGTATCACGATTCTGGCCGGATCGTGGCCATCCAATAGCTGATCGATCGTGGTTGACCCGATCAATCCGCAGCCGCCGGTGACGAGGATGCTGGAGCCGTCGATATTCATAGATGCGTGCTTTCCTGTGGGAGGCTGGCCGATGCAACCGCCTGGACGAGTTGTTCGGCGACATATTCGATCTGTGTGTCGGTCAATTCGGCGTACATCGGCAGCGATAGGAGGGTTCGGGAGGACTCTTCCGCGACCGGGAAATCACCAGCGACATAGCCGAGTGATTGGTACGCCGGTTGAGCATGGACTGGTATCGGGTAGTGCATGCCGACGCTGACCCCGGCTTGCTCCATGAGCCGGGCGACACGGTCGCGGTTTGGCACGTGAACGACGTAGAGATGAAAGACCGACCGAGCGAATTCGGCCTCGGTCGGGAGAGTGATGTCCGAATGCCCCGAGAGCAGTGCATGGTATTTATCGGCGACCACTCTGCGCTGCTCGGTCCATCCGGCCAGTCGCGGCAGTTTGACCCGCAGCGTTGATCCGACGAGCTCGCTCATTCGGGCGTTGAGTCCAATCGACTCACTGTTGTACTTCTGGACTTGACCATGGTTTCTCAGAGCCATCATCGCGGCAGCAAGGTTGTCGTCGTTAGTGAGTGCTGCGCCACCTTCGCCTGGCGCACCGAGGTTCTTGCCTGGATAGAAGGAGAAGGCCGACGCAGTGCCGAGCGTTCCGACTGGTCGGCCCTTATAGGTCGCCAGATGGGCTTGGGCGGCGTCTTCGAGAACCCATTGCTCATCGTCTGCCGCATCAACCAAAGCGTCCATGTCGGCGGGCTGCCCATAGAGGTGTACGCCGATGACTCCCCGCACGTTCGGCTGACGCATCGCAGCTGCGGCCTGGACGACATCAATGTTTTTTGTTTCTGGATGACAGTCAACCAGCAGCGGAACGGCTCCAGTCATGCTCACCGCTTCGGCCGTGGCGATGAATGTGTTGGTCGGTAGCACAACCCGGTCGCCTGGGCCGAGTCCCAAGGCACGCATCGCGACATAGAGCGCGTCGGTACCGCTGTTCACGGCTATGCAGTGCTTGGCGTTGTGGGCCTGCGCAAAGCCACGCTCGAAGGATTCGACATCTCTGCTGCCGACGAATCTGGTGGCGTCGAGCACGTCGGCCCATCCTGCGAGGATCTCGTCGCGAAGCGGGCCATGTTGTGCCCCCAGGTCAACGAAGGGAACCTTCATAAGTTGGGGGCTTCGGCGTCGGGAGCCCGACCGATCACGCGGGCCGGGACGCCGACCGCCACCATCCCGGCCGGGATGTCCTTGGTGACTACCGCACCAGCACCGATCATTGCGCCGGGTCCGATGGAGACCCCACCCATGATCGTGGCCCCCGAGCCGATAGTTGCTCGTTTGCCGATCAGGGTTGTCGCAGGAGACCAATCCTCATCTCCTTGAACCAGTCCCGCTTCGGTTGTCGCGCGCGGATAGCGATCGTTTATGAACATGACCCCGTGACCGACGAAGACTTCATCTTCGAGTTCCACGCCCTCGCAAATGAACGTGTGGCTGGATACCTTGCAGGCGCGACCGACTGAGGCGCCGCGTTGTATCTCGACAAACGCTCCGATGGTGGAGTCATCGCCAATGACGCAGCCGTAGAGGTTCACGAACGATGACAGTCTGATGTTCTCGCCGAGTTCAACGTCTGGGGCGATGATCTGGTGTTGCCCCTGGAAAGCGGCCCGTGCCATCACAGCTCCAAATCGAGAGGGATGAGTGAACCGTCGCTCGCCATGCTTTGCTGGATGGCCGTCAGAACTTTCAGGACCCGCAAACCGCTGCGCCCGTCCGTCAGAGGAACACGCCGTTCCCTGATTGCCGCTGAGAACTCAGCCACCACGCGTTGGAGCGCTTCGGTGTCATCGATCACTGGAGCCACCATCTCCCCGGTCCGGTACGACACGAAGGCGCGCCTTCGTGCTTGCTCATCGTCGATGACTTCGACACTGGTGTCGAACACGCTGACACGTTGTGACGGGCGAAGATCGTCCCACAGAAGCATTTTCTTCGAGCCGCCTACGGTGGTCGTCCGCACTTTTGTCGGGCTGAGCCAGTTCACGTGGGCGTGGGCGATGCCACCGTTCGAGAGGGGCATCGAAAAGAAACCAACGCAAGGGTGCCCGACCCCGAGCGGATCGGCGCCGTGGGCGGAGACGGCTACCGGACGGACTCCTTCTGGGAGGATGAAGTCGAGGATCGAGAGGTCGTGGGGAGCCAGGTCCCAGAAGACATCGATGTCGGATTGAATCAGCCCCAGGTTGATTCGAACCGAGTCGTAATACTGAATGTCTCCAAGGTCGCCGCTGGAGATCACCTCGGCAATCTTCTGTACCGCGCCCGTGTAACAGAACGTGTGATCGGTCATCAGAACAAGGCCGGCATCTTCGGCCATCTGCACCATGGCTTCGCCGTCGGCGACGGTTCGAGCCAGCGGCTTTTCCACGAGCACATGTTTGCCTGCGGCCAGGGCGGCTTGGGCGATCGATGCATGGGTACCGGCCGGCGTGGCGACGGCCACTCCGTGAACATCCGGATCGGCCAGCACATCGTCAATATTCGACGTTGCTCTTGCGGGCGTGTTGGTGATCGCCCTTTCGGCTGTGGATAGCGATGTGTCGCAGACCCATGGGACCGTTGTGCCAGGGAAGGCGGTGAGGTTCCGAATGAGATTGGGACCCCAATAGCCAGCGCCTATTACAGCTATACGAACGGGTTCCATCGTCGCTCCGTCGTGGGCAGTCGTCTACTCGCCTCGCTTGTCCGAACGCGGCCAGGATGGGCCCGATGGTAGCATCGCGCCCCCCAGCCAGAAAGAACCGTGGGTGCCATCAATCTCGGTGATCTTGCCTGCCTATAACGAGGAAGCCTCGATCGGGGCAACCATCGACCGAATAGCTGAAGCCCAGCGTCTGGCTCCAGGCTTGCTTGATGACCTGGACGTAATCGTTGTCAGCGATGGCTCAACGGATCAGACCGTGGCCGCTGCGACCGACCGGCTACGAGGGCATCTTTCCGGAACCGTCATCGATCTGTCGACCAATGTTGGTTCTCATGCAGCGATTCGATGTGGTCTCGCGGCGGCCAGGGGGGACCTTCTGGTCGTGCTTGCCGCTGACGGACAGGACCCGCCTGAAATGTTGGCTGACATTGTCGCGGCATTTACACCAGGCGTAGAGGTGGTTTGGGGTCGGCGTAAATCGCGGAGCCATGATCCGTTCCTAACCCGGCAGCTGGCGAATCTTTATTATCGGCTGTTTCGCATGCTTACGGGCCTGCACTACCCGACCTCCGGCATCGATGTGATGGCGATCTCCCGGCGTGCCTCCGAGATCGTGCAGGCATACGGCGAGCGAAACGCACCGGTATTCCTACTCGTGTTCAACCTTGGGCTGAGAGACGCGTTCGTCGAGTATGACCGCGGTGAACGGCTGGCGGGCGAATCTGGTTGGTCGTTGCGGAAACGGGTCCGGCTCGCTGTCGACATGTTGACGTCTTTTTCCGCGGCGCCGATCCGGATGCTGTCGCTGGTTGGGGTTCTTGTAGGAGCGGCAGGCCTCTTGTTTGGGACCATTACCTTGATTCGGGGTCTTTTGGGACGGATCCCAGTATCGGGGTGGGCTTCGCTCATGGTCGTGTCGTCGCTTATGAGTGGAATCACGCTTCTGGCGATTGGATTTCTTGGTGAGTATGTCTGGCGGACGCTTGATGAGGTTCGCAATCGTCCGTTGTTCATCGAATCGAGCCGAACAGTTGTGCACTTCCCAGGCAATGAGCCCGACTAGCCCGACCCTCGCCAGCGATTTGGCCACTCGTTCGCGTGGACTTAGTGCCGGGTTCGGCTTGACTACCATGGCGAGGACCCGAAGGAGTGCCTGACCAAATGACCCCAGAACTGCTAGAACGCGCGGCCAATACGATCAAGGGCCTGTCGATGGATGCGGTTCAACGGGCCAACTCCGGCCACCCGGGGATGCCAATGGGGATGGCCGATCTGGCTGTTGTGCTTTGGTCGGAGTTCTTGACCGTGAATCCCGATCGACCGGAATGGCCCGACCGCGATCGTTTTGTCGTCTCAAACGGCCATGGGTCCATGCTGCTGTATTCGCTGCTCCACCTCGCGGGCTTTCCGATATCGCTCGAAGACATCAAGGACTTTCGCCAGTGGGGTTCCCACACGGCCGGTCACCCCGAGCGAGATACCAGCCGGGGCATAGAGATGACCACGGGACCATTGGGGCAGGGTTTCGGCACTGGAGTCGGCCTGGCCATTGCCGAAGCGCACTTGCGCGAACGGCTCGGATCCGATCTGGTCGATCATCGTACCTGGGGATTCGTATCCGACGGCGATCTCATGGAGGGCATCTCCTACGAGTCGGCGTCGTTGGCGGGCCATCTCGGCCTCGGGAAGCTGACGTACGTCTACGACGACAACAACATCTCCATCGACGGATCCACCGACCTGACGTTCACCGAGGACGTCGCCAAACGCTTCGATGCCGCCGGCTGGCATACCCAGTCGATCGACGGCCACAATCATGCAGAGATCTCGGCGGCTTTCCATGCCGCCATCAATGTCGAGGACCGGCCATCGCTGATCCTGGCCAGGACCCATATCGGCCATGGAAGCCCCAACAAACAGGACACGGCTGGTGCCCACGGATCGCCACTCGGCGACGCCGAGATCAAGCTGGTCAAAGAAGCGATGGGCTGGCCGGTGGATGAAACATTCACTGTGCCCGAAGATGTCGTGGCTGGCTTCAGCCAAGCGATGAATCGCGGTCGGGATGCGTCGGTCGCCTGGGACGGTCGGCTGGCGGCAGCAGCC
>JAOUMT010000226.1 GCA_029881355.1 Acidimicrobiia bacterium
GTTTTGAAGAGGCGGATGCCTCGGTAGCGGCGATCGTCTCGCTCTATGGGATATTCGACTTCGTGAACCGCAACCTCACCCGACCTGATTGGCGGGTCATTCCGGTGGCGGTGATGAAAGCCACCCCTGCCGAAGAACCTGAGCTATATCGGCTCGCCTCGCCCATCGACCATGTTCGCCAGGAGATGCCCCCGATGCTGGTCGTACACGGGTCGATCGACTCGCTCGTCCCTCCGCAGGAGAGTCGGGCCTTTGTCGAAGCGGCGGAGCGAGTCGGAGGTCGAGTCGAGTATTTCGAAGTGCCAGGTGCTCAGCACGCCTTTGATGCGGTGAACTCGCCCCGCACCCGGGCGGTGGTCGGGGTCGTTACCCGTTTGCTCGAGGTCACCGTGGGATCGCCGACTCCCGATCTCCGTGGTTAAAGAGAAGGGGCCGCTCGATGAGCGGCCCCTTCTACCTTGTAACGATTTCGCTAGACGACTCGAACGTTTTGGGCTTCATCGCCCTTACGTCCTGCGCCGATCTCGAACTCTACCGTTTGGCCTTCTTCGAGTGAACGGTAGCCCGCGCCTTCGATGTTGGAGTAATGGACGAAGACATCCTCGCCGTCTGCTCGCGAGATGAAGCCGAAGCCCTTCTCAGCGTTGAAAAATTTCACAGTTCCCTGTGCCATTGCTATTTCACTTCCTAAAAGAGCAGCCAATCTTCGGCCGCCGTTGAGAGCAGTCTAAGGGCAGATCCCAATTGTCCAAAACCAGATTTAGCTTTCGAGGGTCGAAAGCGCCGCTACAAGCCGTCGTTTGGCCTCCGCAGCGACATCGGCCAGGGCACTGTTTTCGGTCACTCCTGACATGAGTTCGGGCTCCATGGCCGCCACCACGGTTCGTCCGTTTGATTCGTAGACCGCCACGTTGCATGGCAAGAGGAGTCCGATGCCTTCTTCGATCTCAAGTGCCTGATTGGCGAGCACCGGATTGCAGGCACCGAGAATCCGGTAGGGAGACCGGTCAACATCGATCTTCGTTTTGAGGGTGGCGGCGACATCGATTTCGGTGAGGATCCCGAAACCCTGGTCCGCCAGTGCCGATCGAATCGCCGTTTCGGCGGCTTCCATTCCAAGGTCGGTGGTGATCGTCATGCCATAGGAGTGCGCTTCCATGTTTTGCCTTTGGTTCGGGTGATTCAAGTATATGCGACTTTTCGCATATAACGCCAGCTCCGGCTTTACATACTTCTGATTATTCCCTGACGGCGTTCAGATATCCCTCCTCGATAGTTGAAGAAGAGGAAAGGAGATAGTTGATGCGAATCGTAATGGCCGTCGGCATGGTTCTGGCTCTCGCTGCCTGCAGCGGGCCCGCTGGCCAATTCCTGGCCGGGGACGGTGGCTCAGTCACAACGACGACCGAGGGATCTGCCGACACGGCATCAGTTGTCGAAGACACAACAACGGAGACGACTGTCGTTACCACGACGGTTGGCGCTCAGGCCGCACCCGAAATGACAGTCGTGACGTCGGGAGTGGTCAGTCCAGCGACCTTGGCTCCGGCCCCGCAGGCCACCACCACGACTACCACGGTGGCGCTGACCGTTGACCCGCAAGAGGTAGAGAGTGCCCTGGCCGAACTCGACGAACTGTTGAGTTCACTCGGTTCGGCGATGTCTGCCATGGAACAAGCTTTCGAGCAAGGAGAATGACATGAAACGATACATAACTGCCCTACTGGTGGCCCTCATGATGGTTGTTCCGACTGTGGCCTCGGCCCAAACGGACACGACGACAGACACCACAGCGCCCCGCGATCAAGTGACCGACCAAGCAACCGATCGTCAGACCGATGCCCAGACCGATGCCGAAACCGATCGTCACCGTGACCTGGCTCCAGCCAAGGCGAAAGTGCTTCGATCCATTGATGTGCGGATTTCCGCACTCGACACCGCCCTGGTGCGAGTCGAGGGATCGCACCATCTGACGCCCGGTCACAAGGCGACGCTGACGGCTGACTACCGTTTCCATCGCAACGGCCTGGCTGACCTGCGCATCGAGGTCGAACGAGCTGAAACGCTGGCAGAACTGGCACCACTGGCGAAGAAGGTCGTCGTCGAACACTGGATCTTTGCGCTCCAGATCCCCAAGGGACGGCTCACCAACGGAGCCGATGCCGTGGCCGACGCGGCGGTGAAAGCCGAACGGGTCAGCGACGAGTTTGCTCAGGTTCTCGCTCGTCTCGAAGCCAACGGAGTGGATGTCGAAGAGGGATGGGAACTCCTCGATGACTTTAACGCCGAGGTAGGGGAAGCCCAGGTGCTGGCTGCTCCGGTTCCAGATCTCGTCCTGGCCATCGAAGTTGGGCAGATGCCGGGAGCCACGAGCATCCTCGATTCCGCCAGGGCCGACCTGCGCAAAGCGCACGGTTCGCTAACCGAAGCCCGGTCAATCGCCAGGCAGCTAGTCCAGTTCATCCGCTCGGTGGTTGATTTCTAGGCCCGCCCACATCCCACGTCGACGCCTATGACGCCCTTTTGGGCGTCGACGTGGTTTAGGACTTCGGCAAGTGTGCTGGCAGTCGGTGGTGCCGGGAATGACCCGGCTCGCTGCGTAGTATGGCTGCCGTGTGGACCTGGATCGGCTTTGGAATACTGGCGTTCTTGCTGGTGGTGCTTCTCCACGATCTGATCCAAACCAAGCATGCGATTCTCCGCAGCTTCCCGGTCATAGGACACCTCAGGTACCTCCTTGAGAAGATCGGACCGGAGTTACGCCAATACATCGTCACCGAAAACGACGCGGACCGGCCGTTCAGCCGGGATCAGCGTCGGTGGATCTATGCATCTGCCAAACAGCAGAACAACCTGTTCGGCTTTGGCACCGACAACGACCTCGACATTCAGCGCAACTACCTCATCATCAAACACGCGGCGTTTCCCAAGCCAGACCTGGGGTTCGACGAAGGCCAGGCGGTCCAGGCTGCCAAGGTCCTCGGTGGCCCGCGCCGGCGAGCGAAAGCCTTCACCCCTGCCTCGCTCGTCAACATCTCATCGATGAGCTACGGGTCCCTGTCGGGGGCAGCGGTGACCGCGCTGAACAAGGGAGCCAACCTGGCCGGAGCCTTGCATGGCTCCGGCGAAGGTGGCTTGACGACCTATCACGATCAGGGCGGCGATTTGGTCTGGCAGATCGGGACCGGTTACTTCGGCTGCCGCGACGCCGCAGGCAACTTCGACCTGGGCAGGTTCCTCGAAAACGTCGACCGCTTCCCGGTCAAGGCAATTGAAGTGAAGCTCTCTCAGGGCGCCAAACCCGGTCTGGGCGGCTTGTTGCCCGGCAAGAAGGTCACTCCTGAGATCGCCGCCATCCGGGGTATCCCGGTGGGCGAGGACTGTCACAGTCCGCCCGGGCACAGCTCCTTCCACGATGTCGACTCGATGCTTGATTTCGTCGAATGGCTCGCTTCCGAAACCGGACTGCCCGTGGGGATCAAGTCGGCGGTTGGCGAGATCGAGTTTTGGGAGGATCTGGCCGATCAGATGGTCAGCGGGGAACGCGGCGTCGATTTCATCATCATCGACGGCGGTGAAGGCGGAACCGGAGCCGGGCCGTTGGCGTTCACCGACCACGTCGCGCTGCCGTTCCTTCACGCCTTCCCACGGGTCCACGATGTCTTCACTCAGCGAGGCGTGGCCGATCAGGTCATGTGGATAGGCAGCGGGCGGCTCGGCCTACCAGATCGTGGTTTGCTGGCGATGACCCTCGGCGTTGACATGATCAACGTCGGGCGCGAAGCGATGATGGCGGCGGGTTGCATCCAGGCACAGCGGTGTCATACCGGGCACTGTCCGACCGGGGTGGCCACCAATTCGAAATGGCTGGAACGGGGCCTGGATCCAACCGATAAGGGACTTCGGGTCGGTCGGTTCATTCAGACGTTGCGGTTTGAACTCGGCCGAATGGCCCGGGCATGCGGCGTCGACCATCCGTCCACGGTGAGCCCGGCTCAGCTTGAAATCATCAACGGGATGACCGCAAGTCGCACCGCCCACGAGATCTTCATCAACCGCTAGTCGCACGCACGATTCATGCGACACCACCACTGGCCAGCTGCTCCTCCAGTGCGGCCACCCGGCGGAGGAGATCGGCGATCGGGCCGGTCGGTATGTCAATGCCGGTCGTGAGCATGCGCCATCCCCGGCGTAACTCGAGCGCCATCCGCCCGAGCCTGGTCACGACAAACACGAACAAGAACGAACCGACGATCCAGGCGATGGCTTTGACCCACCCGACGACCGTGTTGCGTAGATCCGTAACGAACCCGGTGGTTTCATCGGCGATCGCTCGCACCTCTCCTGGAACCTGGCCAACGGCCGTCAAACCTTCCAGGTTGTCGCCAAGTGACTGGCCGGCCGAGGCGATTCCGTCGGTGAGGCGTTTGACTTCCTCCGCCCCCGGCAACGCCACGTCGATGTCGGGGATGTCGAAACCGAGTACGGTCGGTAGCG
>JAOUMT010000227.1 GCA_029881355.1 Acidimicrobiia bacterium
CTCTTCCCTTTGTTGGCCATCGGGCTGCAAGTCCTCGCCAGCCTCAAACTTGCCTACCCGTCATTTCTCTCCGGCGCCGCCATTTTCTCGTACGGTCGTCTTCAGCCGATGGCCAACATGTCGGCGCTGTACGGTTGGCTGACCTTCTCGAACCTCGCCATAATCTATTTCCTTCTCCCCCGCCTCACCGGCGCCCGCCTGTGGAACGAGCCCCTCGCCGTGCTGGCCACCATCGCCACTGCCGCTGTGACGCTCCTGGCCGTCGTGGCCGTTGGTCTGGGTTACAGCGACGGCCTACCCCTGGCTGACTTTCATATAGTCGCCGACGCGATCTTGCTGCTCACCTACCTGGTGCCTCTGGCCGTAACCGTAAGAACCATCGGCAATCGCACGGAGACGTCCACCTACGTCAGTCTCTATTACGTCCTCGCCGGACTGATCTGGCTCATCGGAGGAACCCTCATCGGAAATTTCCCGGGCCAGGCCGTCGTCGGCGGTCTCGCCCAGAACCAGTTCTACACGTCCACGGTCGTCTCGCAGTGGGCAATCGGCGTTGGGATCGGAGCGGCGTACTACATCATCCCGAAAGCCACCGGAAACCCCCTGTACAGTCGGTCCCTGGCCATGGTGGGCTTTTGGTCGCTTGTTGTAACGAGCTTATGGGCGGGTCTCGCCAGCCAGATATATGGCCCGATGGGCGACTGGGCCGAGAGCATCGGGGCCGTGTTTGCGTTCGGCACGATCATCCCCGCCTTGGCTGTGTTGGCGAACCTCACGGGAACGATGCAGGGAAGGTGGGATTTGTTCCGCACCGACCCGGCAGTCCGGTTCGCCATTGTCGGAAGCGTCACCGCCACATCGCTGGCGCTCGTCGCCGGCATTCAGGGCTTTCGCAGTGTCGCTGCGGTAGTCGGGTTGAGTCCTTTTTCGACCGGAACCCAACTGGCGTTCGTCTGGGCGGTCGGCACACTTTTTGCGTGCGCTTTTGGGTACCACGCCGTCCCTCGGACGTTCGGACGCCGCCTGTTTTCTGAGTCCCTCGGTCGGACCAACCTACGTCTCGTCCTCGTTGGTGCGGTGATCGGTGCCGGAGCGTTTTGGGCTGCCGGACTGCAATCTGGCTACACCTGGCTCGCAGCCGCCTACGCCGGCACGTCAGCCATAGCCGGGGAGGGGTTCGCAGCTACCGCGGATGCGGTTGGCGGTCTGTACTCACTCAGTTTGCTTGGAGTACTCATCATCGAAGCGGCCGTTCTTGTCTATCTCTACAACCTGTGGCGTACCTACACATCGGGTGAGACGACCACCCGCGACACGATCGTCTTTGCCGAATCGTCGGTGAACTCATGAGCGATGCTGGTGCGGTCGCCGCCACCACGGGGGTCCCTGAAGAACTCATCATGCGTGCCGCCAAAGCTCGGGCCGCCGCGAGCGGGACGAGCGTCGATGCAGTCCTCGGAGCATGGACGGGCGGCGGCACCATTGCGACGGCAGCCCCCGCCCCGGACCGGGCGCCTGAGCCCGCCGCGCCGGCACGGGTAGAGACCACCACACCCGATAGCGGCAGTGCCGCCACATCCGAAACGCCGGCCCCTGTGGCACCCGAGGCACCTCCGGTCGCCGCTCGCGTCACCGTTGCAGCCCGGGTGGATCGAGACGCGGCCCCGTTGTTGGTCGGTCGGGTCGACCGGCCGATGATGGTTTCAGCTGCGTTGGTGGCCCTTTTTGTGATGAGCGCTTTCTTTGCCGTGGCCGTGCCCGCCCTTGATGCCCGAAATGTGGCAGCTGATCAAGTCCCTGGTACTACGCCGATCCTGTCTGCCGAAGGTCTGGCTGGCCGGGACGTCTACCTGGAACAGGGCTGCATGTATTGCCACACCCAGCAGGTGCGAACCGTTGTGACCGACATCGGTTTGGGTCCGGTGACAGAACCCGGCACGAGTCCCGCCGTCGGTCCGCCCACCCTGGGATTTGTCCGGATCGGTCCCGACCTCACCCATATCGGCAGCCGTTACGAGGACCTTGACATCCTCCGGACGGTTCTGATTGATCCGAAGAGCCTCAATCCGGACTCATTGATGCCGAGCTATACCTACCTGTCGGATGCGGATCTCGCCGCGTTGGTTCAGTTCCTGGAGGAATCCAAATGAGTGACCTATCGGCGGCCGCCGCCCGCGTGGGCGGGCCTGAGGATCTTGTCATGCGTTCCGCCAAGGCTCGTGCCCAGGCCACTGGATCGAGCGTCGAGGACGTGCTCGCTGCCTGGGCGGGGGGCGGGTCCGCATCGGCCGCTCCCGCTCCCGCTCCCGCTGACGCTGCCGCGGTAGAACCCGAAGCGCCCGCCGCAACCTCTGATGACGCTCCAGCCGCTTCGCCCGACCACGTCGAAACCCCGGGGGCGGCACCGGCCGCCTCCGCACCGCCCCCGGCTGCGTCCGCACCTGCCGCGCCGCGAGTTATCGCTGCCGCCCCGATCCCGGACACCGTCACCATCGAAGAGTCGTACGAGTGGGATCAGGTAACCACCGTCCGGGCCGCGGGTATCAAGGAGCGAACCAAATCGGTTATTCCGACGTGGATGGTGGCAATCTTCACCATCCTTCCGATCTTCGCTGTTGGCTACATGACCGTGAACTCGGCAGGACCCGACTGCGGAGAAGCGGGCCAGTTGGCAGTCGACTTCAACAACGAACTCGTCAACTGCGACCTCTCGGCATACTCGGGCGTAGGCGGCGGCGGAGCCGGCCAAACTGACTTCATAGCCATCGGCAGCGGGGTGTACTCAAGCTGTGCCGCCTGCCACGGCGCCAATGGCCAAGGCGTATCGGGTCCTGCCCTATCCGGTGGAGCCGTGCTCGCCACCTTCTCCTCCTGCGAGGATCACGTCACCTGGGTGGCGCTCGGATCCGCCGGCTGGCAGGCTCAGTTCGGAAACACTTACGGCGACAACAACACACCTGTCGCCGGTGGCATGCAGGCGTGGGGAGAGTCACTGACGGAGGAAGAAGTCCGGTCGGTGGTCTTGTACGAGCGGGTCGCGTTTGGGGGGGAAGGCCTCGATGCGGCGATTACCGACTGCGGGTTGGACGAAGCTTCTGCCGACGGCCCGACGACCGACTCCACAGTTCCCACCGACTCGACACCAGCCACGACCACCCCCTGACAGCCTCTCCCTAACGCTGCCAAACAAAATGCCGGACCCCGAGGGGTCCGGCATTTTCTTGGAATCAACTTCCACACCACTGGGGCGGGCTGGGAGGCTTCCGATACACCTTGGGTTTTTTTGAACGTGCCCAAGGGTTTCCGTAGTGCTTCAGTTGTCTCCTACGGAACCGCCGAAGCGCTCCCGTACCCCCCTAGTATCGGTCACCGACCAGCACACCTTGAGGACTTTGTGGAGTTTTTTTCTTAAATGCCTTCTTTTGTGTCATTTCTTTCCGATTTCGGCCACGACGATGAGTTCGTCGGAGTCGTGCACGGAGTCATCGCCAAGCTGAGTCCGCAAACCCGGGTCATCGACGTCAACCACTCGATCCACCCTGGCGCGGTTCGGTCGGGGGCTTTGTCGCTTATGCGGGCCATCCAGTACCTGCCGGAGGGCGTCGCCCTGGCAGTGGTCGACCCTGGGGTTGGCACAGAACGTCTCCCAATCGCCGTACAAACGGATTGGGGCTACTTCGTAGGACCCGACAATGGCCTCCTGTCTCCAGCAGTCGCCATGGTTGGCGGGGCCCGAATCGCTCACACCCTGACCAACCCGGAGTTCATCATCCCCTCAGCCGGAGCGACCTTCGACGGCCGGGACCGTTTCGGGCCGGCGGCGGCAGTTCTTGCATCCGGCGAAGCACGCATTGATGACCTTGGCGATGGCGTTGACCCGGCGTCGCTTACGCCCATGATCTTGCCGCTCCCGGAAGTCAAACACAACGAGGTGGCTGGCCACACCTGGTGGATCGACCGGTTCGGCAACGTCCAGACGAACATCGGACCCGAAGAACTCGCCGAGATCGGCATCTCTGTTGGGGACCATATGACGGTCAAGGTTGGGGTGAACGAACAGGAAGTCCAGCTTGTGGACACGTTTGGTCGCGTCGCCGAGGGTGACCTGATGGCCGTGGTCGACTCGCAGGGCCTCGTGGCGTTGGCCGTGCGGCAGGGACGAGCCTCCGACCGGCTATCAGTCGGACTTGAACGACCGGTTACCTTCTCGGCAATCTGATCTTTATGGCGAGCTCAGTTGGATGATCTGAATGGTTCCGGCGATGGCGAGAACGGCCAACAGCGCAATGATCACGAAAGTTGTGGCTGGTCTCATAGGTGACCATGCTAACGAGCGATCTCGCTATGCCTGGCGCCCGTTACCATTCCACTCGTGACCGATCACGTAGAACTCGCGACGACTATCGCCGGCCAGAGCGGAGTGGTGATGCTCATCGGCGCACCCGACACCGGTAAGTCCACCGTGGCTGGCGGAATGCTGC
>JAOUMT010000228.1 GCA_029881355.1 Acidimicrobiia bacterium
GGATCTGCCATCATGGGTGGATATGTCAGCAATCGAGACAGAACTAACCCAGTTACACGCCAGCGTCTGTAAGGGTCTGGCCGACCCTAAGCGCCTACTCATCATCAACGCATTACGCGATGGCGAGCTGGCGGTCATGGACCTATGCGAGGGTCTCAAGCTTCCGCAAGCCAACGTCTCTCAGCACCTTGCCGTCTTGCGCGAAAAAGGTCTTGTGCAATCCCGCAAGGATGCCCAGAAGGTCTACTACTCGGTTACATCGCCGAAAATCATCGCAGCCATGGACCTCCTTCGAGAGGTCATGAACGAGCAGATCCCGGCCAACCTCTCCGAAATCGCCTCGTAGTCCGGACTCCCCGCCCGACTAGCTCCGGAGCGGAACCACCTGGGTACCTGCGCTGGTCCCCACTACCAGGACTCGTTCGGACGCGTGCCCGTTGAGTACCCCAATGATGTCGTCGAACTCCAAAGCAACCGCATCATCGGATCGCTGAAGCGTTTGGACCTTGGCACCGGTTTGGCGAGCCACGGCCTTACCAACGTCCTCGGTGGCGCCCACGAGCATGATCGACCGAATGCCGCTCGGCTCTGGCGGGAACGTCAACCGGTCCTTGCGGAAAACCAGCCAGTGATACACCGACAACGACCCGACGGTGATGACCAATGCCAACGGGATCCGGATATCGCGCAGGAGATTGGATGTCTCACCAAGCAACGACTGGAAGACCGAAAAGAACACCGAGATCAAGCTGATCAACGCAGTCGTACCGCCGACCCCCATCAACAAGAACAGGTACGCCCTTCGGGACACGGCGTTGGTCTCCTCACTGGAAGCCGCCGCCAATCGCTGGGTTCGACGCCAAACGACACCCCACACGGGCAATCCGACCAGGAAAGCGGTGACCGCAGCAAGAACCAGATTGATGCCACTGGCGCTTCCGGCTACCTCGCCCTGGCGTGAAAACGTGTCGAAAAAGGCCACGAGCAGTATGGTCGCCCCGGTTGCGGACGTGACAAGACCGGCCGCCGCGACCAGGTAGTCATAGACCCGATCGACTTCAAGGCGCCCCTGGCTACGCACCGGTGCCAGCACCGCGCGGTGATACCACCAGACCCACAAGCCAGTAACCAGTGCCGCCACTCCCCCTGGAACGGATTCAAACTGCTTCCAGCCGCTGGACTCCGCGTCGCCAAGGAACCAAACGAGCACGTCATACAACAGTCCGGAGATCGCCACCAGAGCTGTGATCAGCCCTGACAGAACACCAACGATGACCACGTAGCCCTGGAAAGGTCGGCTGGTGAGGTCCTTGCCCAGAGTGTGAAACAGCCAATACCAGCCCCATACGAGTCCCCCGACGACCAGCCATGCCACCGCGTTGCGCCAGGTCCATGAATAATTCGTAGCAGCCAGACCACCCGACATCTGATCGAATAACTGACGAAGCCCGGAGGCGATGGTGTTGCCCAGGCCAACCGCTCCGATCACCAGACCGGTAGCTGAACCGGCCAACCGATGCCATACGAGGGACTGCTGCCGCGGTGCCCGGGTGGCCAAAACCCAATGGCCATACCAAACACCGAACCAAACAATCATCCGGGCGAGCGCATCGCCCGAGTAACTCTCCGCTCCGAGCGCCCCCTCGAAAACTCGCAGCGCCGCCACGACCAGTGTGATGAGCGAAGTCAGGGACGCCAAGGTGAGATAGAGGGTCCAGGCCACCGATTGAGCCTCAAGTGGCTGCCGGGCGTGCTGTCGTCGGACCCACGCCGCCAACCACAGACCGGCGGGCAACCCAACGGCCAGGTAGGCCAAAGGAAGCGCCAAACTGCTCCGGTCACCGGCAATCGCGTTGAAGCTCAATGCTTGACCGAGCACTGAGCTGAGACCAATGGCTACGAGGATCACCGCACCAAAAAGCAGCGCATACTGGAACAGGCGACGGATGGTTGAACCGACCTGTTCGGTCGTACCCTCGACAGAAGGGCGCTTGAGTGCGAAAAACAGGCCGACGCCAACTGCGGCGGCCACCAAGAGGAATACCAATCTCATGTCATTGCTCCTTCACGCAGTCCCAATACGGCCACGGGGGTTCGGAAATCCGCCAGCCGGACTCTGATAGGTCCAGCCAGATGGTCTCGTTCTCGATCCATTCATCAATACCATCGCTCGAGTGGCGGATTTCGATGGCGACCGACGCCCGGTCACCGTCGATCGACGTACCGTCCAGAAAGGCTCTGGCGCCGTCGGTCCGGTAGTCGATCGAAGTGGAATCCCGTCGACAGCGATCGGCCAATTCGGGTTCCATCAATGCCAGCGAGGCCGCCTCCTCACCATCGAAAACGGCTTGAAGATAATTCTGGACCACGCCTTCAGGCGTGGCCGGGTCGAAGGTTTCGGGTTCAGCGAGCGCCCCATACAGGGCTCCACCGAGGACAGCAGCGAAAATCAACACTGCCAGGACGATCAACGGAGTGCGCGTGCGATCTTTCATGACTCCATCATCGTCGCCGTCTCCCAGTCAGACAATAGGGGTAAAGCCCTAATTCGGGTCAGGGACCATGTATCTGTTGCGAACCGACGCGTCCGATGGCACACTTACATGCGCGTATTCGAATACAAATAGATCTGCGACGACGCCCCTCGCCGCAGATAGGAGGCATTTCCCTTGATCGCATCGATGACGACTGATGAACTGGCAACCCGGATTGAGAGCTCGGACTCGGCACCGTACATTCTTGACGTCCGGGCTCCCGAGGCCTTCGAGCGATGGAAGATCGAAGGGAAGGTGCCGGTCGACACCGTGAATATCCCGTATTGGACGGCCTTCGAAGACATTTCGAAGGTCTCCGTCCCGCAAGATCGCGACGTGGTCGTCGTCTGCGCTCACGGTGGGTCGTCGGAAATGGTTGCTGAGATGCTCGAGCAACCCAACGTCGTAAACCTGGCCGGAGGGATGGACGCCTGGGCGGCCACGCTGGTTCCACGCACGCTACTCGATGATGGAACCCACTTCGTCATACAGTTCGACCGTACGGCCAAGGCTTGTCTGTCCTATGCGGTTGGGGCTCGCGGCCACGAGATGGCTGTCATTGATGGGGCGGCCAACATGGAGGCCTATCTGAAGGTCGCCGCTGACATGAACGCCACCCTCACCCATGTCTTCGATACCTATTTGCACGCCGACCACATCTCGCTCGGCCGCGATCTCAGAGAACACACGAGTGCGACCTATCACATCGCCGAGGGCGACGCCGAGACCGCCGCCTTTCAATATGACCCGCTCGTTGACGGGCAGACCTTTACGTTCGGCGAGGTGGAACTCATTGTCCGATCGGTGGCTACGCCGGGGCATACTCCAGGATCGACCTCTCTGGAGGTCGCCGGCAAGTTTCTCATGACGGGCGACGCAGTATTCGTTTCGGGCGTGGGCCGTCCAGACCTCGGAGGCGAAACAGAACCCTGGGCGCGAGATCTCTTCCACACGATTCACGACAAGCTAAGCCCGCTCGATCACGACCTCGAGGTGTGTCCGGCGCATTACACAAGCCGATCCGAGTCGAATGCCGACGGCACCATCCGGAGGCGACTCGGGGATCTACTCGAATTTGATCCAGTCGTGTCGATCGAGGACGAAGACGCTTTCGTTGAGCACGTCGTCTCGCATCTCGGTACCCCGCCGGCCATCTATGACGACATTCGCAAGGTCAATCTCGGGCGACTGACCCCGACTCCGCAGGACGCCAAGGAGCTGGAAGTCGGTCGCAACGAGTGCGCCCTGTCCAAGTAGGGCGTTGGATGCTCGCCAGGCTTTGAATCCGGCCAAACCGACCAAGTTCAGCCCGTACGACATAGTCGCCGGTATCAGCGTAGCGCTGGTCGTCATCCCCCAGTCGCTTGCCTACGCAGAATTGGCCGGCCTGCCGGCGTATGTCGGACTGTTCGCCGCAGCCATACCTCCGATCCTCGCCGCTTTCTTCGCTTCGTCGCCATACCTGCAAACCGGTCCCGTGGCGATGACCTCCCTACTCACTTTCGGCGTCCTGGCACAGTTCTCGGCGCCAACTGCCTCGGTCGAATACATGAAGCTCGCCGCCTTGCTGGCCGTGATGGTTGGCGTGATTCGGATCGTGCTGGGCCTCATCGGCGGCGGCGTGGTCGCCTACCTGATGTCGAAGCCAGTCCTGGCCGGTTTCACGTCCGCCGCGGCGATTCTGATTACGGTTAGCCAGTTCCCCAAGATCGTGGGCTCGATCTCAGATGGGCGTGGGTTGTGGCAGGATGCAGGATCAGCTCTGGTGGGAACCTGGGACTGGCGATCGGTCGGCCTGTCACTGGTCACGGTGGTGCTGGTGCTCGGAGCCCGGTACGTGCATCCGCTCTTCCCTGGAGTCCTCGCTGCCATGCTGGTTGGCTTGGGCTACTCACTAGTCACCAGTTACGACGGACCCGTCATCGGCGCCGTACCAGCCGGC
>JAOUMT010000229.1 GCA_029881355.1 Acidimicrobiia bacterium
GATCGCGTTCGAGATGCCTTCATTGAGTTCGGGGCGAGAGCTCACCACGATCTCGGTGGCCGCGATCTCGTCGAAGCGCCCGACGATGCGGTTACTGGCGGTCCTCGACAGCCCGAGCGTGGCAACGATCGCAGCCAACCCGATGACGGTGCCGAGCACGGTGAGCGCGGTCCGACCCGGCCTGGCGAAGAGCCCCGAAGACGCTTCGTCGAGCAGGTCGATTGTCGACATGGTCGCGACGACTCGGGCAGGCTCCCGTTGGCTGGCGCCGTGGCTCACGCCGCTCCCTCGGTAAGGAAGCCATCGACGATCTGTACTTGACGCGAGGCGAGCTGGGCAAGCTCGGGGCTATGGGTGATCATGACGATGGTGAGTCCGTCAGCATGTAAGCCGGCGAGTAGATCCATGATCGCTAGACCGGTCGCCGTGTCGAGGTTGCCGGTTGGTTCGTCGCATAGGAGCACATGGCGTGAACCGAGCAAAGCCCGGGCGATGGCCACCCGTTGGCGTTCCCCGCCCGATAACCGTGGCGGGAGGTAGTTGGTTCGATGGGCCAACCCGACGCGCTCAAGCATGGCCTCGGCTCGGACCCGCCGATCCCGACGCGAACCGTGTTGATAAACCTCGGCGAGCATGACGTTTTCGACGACGGTTCGATGGGCAAGCAAATGGAACGATTGAAAGACGAACGCGATGTGCTGGCTTCGAAGCCCACCACGCTCCCGGTCGCTCAGTTCGCCGACGTCCTGGCCTTCGAACAAATAGGTTCCCGTTGTTGAATGGTCCAGGCAACCCAGGATGTTGAGCAGGGTCGACTTGCCGGACCCGGACGGCCCTTCGATGGCCAGCCATTCGCCCCGTTCGACGTGAAGATTGACGTCGCGCAACGCATGGATGGGTGGGTCTTCGCCATATTGTCGCCCGATGCCGGTGAGCTGCAGGGTCGGTGCGCTAGCCACTGGTGGAGTCCGGGGGCGTGGCGGTCGGGTCGGCGGAGGCTGGCTGGTCAAAACCGATGAGCACTCGATCTCCGGCCTCGAGTGCTCCGCCGATCGGGGTGATCTCGACAAACCCTTGGGCCGAAAGGCCAGGTTGGATCGCCACCGGCTCGAGGACCCCGGCCCGGCTGACGTGAACGATCGACGATCCATCGGTTGCGAGGTTGACAGCGGTGATCGGAACGACCAGAACCGCTGCATCGGTTGACTCGATCGGGATCGTGAGGCGCACCGACGCATTGATGAGGTTGGGTGCCGCGTCCTCAACCGTTACTTCGAAGTACACGTGGAAACCATCTACGCCGTCGGTGCCTGGGCCTTCCGCGACCCTGGAAATGATTCCGTTCGCCGAGACTCCGAGGTCGGGTTCGTCAATGGCGACCGACATCCCGACCTGAATGAGACTTGACTGCTCGATCGGCACGGATCCGTCAATTGCGACGTGGGCATCGGTGATGGTGACAATCGGACCGTCAATCGGCTGGCCGATCTCCGTGAGGATTTCCGTGACGCGAACGGGCAGCGAGTCGGTGAAGTAGATTTCGTCAGCGGCGACGAGGACTCCGGCGGTCAGCCGGGAACCGGCGTGCACGGCGCTGGCGGCCGACGTGAGCTCATCGAGCTGGCTGGATGTCACCACGGCGGGCGCGTATCCGAGTGAGTCGTAGAGTTGCCGAACTGCGGCTTCGGTCTCGGCGTCGTATACGCCATCGAGCGGGCCCGGACTATGGCCGAGTCGTTCCAACGCGGCCTCGAGTTGCGTGACGTCCTCGCCAACGAGTCCCGGGCCAAGGTCCCGATAGGACGGGCTGGAGCCTTCGAGGATGATCAACGGGCGGCCAGAAGCGGTAAGGAGGATGTCGCCTTCGGTCGCTTCGTGTCCGAGGTCGGGAACGAACGTCACCACCTTTTGGGTGTCTGTCAGGATGCTTGGCGCCAGGCCCAGGTCGCGTGGCGTTCCATACCGGCCGGTACCGCGGGTAACCACGTTGGTCGACAACACGCGGGTTTCGACGGTCGCCAAAATGGGGGTCGGTTCGGGGGCAGCCGTGCGAGCGGCGATCTCGGCCGGTGACGTTATTTGCTGTCCAAGGAACCAGCCACCCGTCGCCGACAGCACGACCACAGCGAGGAAGATTGCCGCGCTTTTTCGTTTGTGCATCGGCGCAGTGTCGTCGCTCGTAGCTGACTCTTAGCTGACTAGGAGCCGCTCCAGAGTCAGCTTGCAGACAGGTTGGAGGTGTCTTATATGCGAATAGATATCCATCATTAGTCAGGGAGACCAACATTGATTCAGGTAGGTGCACTTCCGCGAGGCCGTCGGTCCCCGCGCTGGTTCGCAGCCGTCGTTCTACTGTCCCTCTTGGCGGCAGCTTGTGGGTCGGCGTCGGCTCGGCCGCTCACCGGAGTGACGACGGAGATCGAAAAGGAACTTGGCTTCGGGACCCGCGAGTATGGGCTCACGGACGCCCAGTGGACCATCGCCGTCGAGTCCGTCCAAGAGGCGATCGCGAGTTGCATGGCCGACGCCGGCTTCGAGTACATCCCGGCCGATGTTGACGCGGTAGAACTGGCAATGCAGGCGGTCCGAACCGAGCCGGGCGTCGACCGGGTGGCTTACAAAGAGGAATGGGGCTACGGCGTGACGACTCGTTTCGACAATCGCCCGAAAGAGATCGAACTCGGGCCGCAAAACATCGCGATCTACAACTCGTTGTCGCCGGCCGATCAGGTTGCTTACGATCGCACCTTGTACGGCGACGACCCCGACGCGACCTTCTCCTTTCATTTTGATGAGGAGGACTTCGGCCCCACCGGAGGGTGCACCCGCCAGGCCATCGACGCCAGTTTCAGTGACGAGCAACTCGACCCGAATTTCGTCAATCCCAAAGACCTGTATCTCGAAAAGGACGGACGGGTGACTGAAGCCGAGCTGAACTGGGCCGATTGTATGGGCGAGGCCGGCTACGACTACGAAGATCAGGATGAGATCATCGAGGAATTGGGCGACCGGCTCGACGAACTGTTGGCCGGCGATGATCCCGAGAGCCTGCCGCCCGCCCGAGCCCAAGCTTTGGCTGATCTTCAGGCCGAGGAAATCGCCGTGTCGCTCGTCGACGTGGATTGCCAGATCCGGTTCACGGACGACGTCATCCGGGAGGTCGAAATCGAACTGTTCGGGAAAGTGGTCAGCGGCTGATACTTGCCCTGACGTGGGTACGCGATGAGGAAACTTGCAACGACTTGGATAATCCGCCTCTTGGTTGTGGTCTTGCTCATCGCCGGGTGTTCGCCGGCGACGAGTCCCGGGACCGCCCCATCGCAGCCGCGGACCGCTTTGGGAGCAACTGTGCCGGGAGCAACTGTACCGACCGGGCAGGTAGGTGGGGCGACGACCACTTACAGAGCGACGGACGGTGGCAGCGTCCCGACTACGCAGCAGTTCATCTCGGCCGCCGAAGCCAGCCGTCTCGCTGCCGAGGCCAATCAGGGTGTTCAGTTCGGTGGCGAAGAGTTCGGGCTGAGCGAGCGGCAACTCGTTGAGCGAAGTGACGCGGTCGAGTCGTTGATCGGCCAATGTATGGCGGATGCCGGGTTTGAATACTTCCCGGTCGAGTTCTCGAGTATCGAGCGCGCCATGTCGAGCGACAAATCAGCTCCCGGCATGTCGAATCGCAAGTTCGTGGCCGAGTACGGATTCGGGATTACTACGCAGTACGAAAAGCCGATTGTGGCGTTGAGTCTTGGCAAGAAGAACCTGCGGGTCATCGATAGCCTCGGCGAGGCCGACCAGGTGGCGTATTACCGGACGCTGTTGGGGGAGTTCCGCGACGCCACGTATGCCTACGGGCTGGAGACCGAGGACTTCTCGCGAACGGGTGGTTGTACGCGCCAGGCCGTCGAGCAGCTTTTCTCGGAAGCCGAGATGAGTCCTTCGTACTTCAACCCCGGCGATGCAATCATCGCCACCGACCCGCGGGCCGTGCAGGCGATCGCCGACTGGCATGTATGCATGGTGGAGGGAGGCATCGATGCGTATGAGCATCCCGACGACGTTGAAACGGACTTTCAGCGGCGCCTCGATGCGCTGACCCAGGGTGACGATCCGCAGGAGTTGACGGGAGCCAAGCTTGCGGCGCTGGAGCAGCTCCAGGCTGAGGAGCGGTTCGTTGCCGGGGTTTTCACCGATTGTGAGAACAATGTGCTCGATCCCGTGATGAATCGGGTCGAAGCCGACTACTACGGCCGCTAACCCTCACGATCGAGTGTGCTTACGGTTCGTTATATCCGACCTGGATGCACACTCGTCGCGAGTTGGGGATGCAACGAACGCTGGAACCCTGGGTTCCAGCACCCGATATCGGGTGCTCTAGCCCTCGGTTCGCAGAGGTACTCCGCTTCCGATGGGTGATTCCGGCTTCGCACCACCGATCCCGGCACCGTATTGTGTCGAACTATGTCGAAT
>JAOUMT010000230.1 GCA_029881355.1 Acidimicrobiia bacterium
ATCGTCGACAGCGATGTCGCGAGCGATATCGACGTTGCGTAGATGAAAATCGTCCTCGTTGGCACCGGTGGTCATTCCAACCCGACCCTCCAGAGCCCGATCGGCCACGATCCGATAACCCTCCAGGCTGACGGCGCCAAGACTGCCTGGATGGGCTCCCACCGCGGCAAAGATCTCTTCGGCCGTCGCCGGGCGGGCTTCGATTACGGCCAGTCCATCAAGCAGCTTCTGCTCGACCAGGCTGTGGTCGCCCCGCATGAGAACGATGATCAACTCCGTCCCAACGAGGTAGAACAGTGACTTGATCTGACGGTCGGCTGGAGCTCCGCCTTCGAAATCTTCGAGGGCTTTGATAGTCCGGACGTTGGGAGTTGGGAATTTCTCGAGGGGAGCCGATGCCGGATCCTCGATCGGTGTTAGTACTGACGTGGCGGTTTCCACGTTCGACGAGTAATCACCCGCCGAGCACAGCACAACCCAGTCTTCGCCGGCATCGGAGCGGACCATGAACTCGACGGATCCGGCTCCGCCCATCATGCCCGACGACGCTTCGACCGCGATTGAATCCAATCCAAGTCGGTCGAAGATCCGCTGGTAGGCCTGGTAGTGGTTACCAAAGGCACGATCGAGACCGGCCTCATCAAGATCAAACGAATAGGAGTCTTTCATGGTGAACTCTCGAACCCGCAGTACGCCCGATTTGGGACGGGGTTCGTCGCGAAGCTTGGTTTGGATCTGGTACCAGAGTTGGGGAAGCTGTTTGTATGAGTTCAACTCCAAAGCCAGCGTCGTGAATATCTCTTCGTGCGTCATGGCCAGGCACAAATCGGCGTCTTTGCGGTCGGTGAGCCGGAAGAGCTCCTCCCCGATCAAGCTCCAGCGACCCGACTGTTGCCATGGCTCGGCCGGGTGGAGAACCGGGAGCAGGAACTCCTGCCCACCGATCCGATCGATCTCTTCACGGATGATCTGCATGATCTTGGCCCGCACGCGCATGGCCGGAGGTAGCAGCGAGTAAGAGCCTGCCATGAGCTGACGGATGAAGCCCGCCCGGACCAGGAGCTTGTGGCTGACGGCCTCTGCCTCGGCGGGGTCGTCGCGAAGCGTCGGAATGAAGGCCTGTGACCAGCGCAGAATGTCTCTCCTCGTGAGTTCCGATGAGGTTAGCCGACGATCAGCGCGACCCGACCTGGCTCAACCGGATGCGACTTCGGCGACCCTGGCCCGTTTGACAGCCGCGTCATTGGCGTCTCCCTGGATGTCTACCAACTGTTCTCGAGCCAGACGGCTGAGCTGCTCGGCGTTGGCGTCTGCCGCCGCCAGACGGGCTTCAACACCTTCTTCGACCAGCTTGCGAGCTTCATCGATCAAGGCATCGACCATCTCGTTTTCAGGAACGACCCGAACTACCTGGCCCTTGATGAACATGTGACCTTTGCCGCGCCCGGCGGCAATCCCGATGTCGGCTTCCCGGGCTTCGCCCGGACCGTTCACGACACATCCCATAATCGCTACCTGAATCGGCAGGTTCTCTGCTTCCAGCGCTTTCTGGGCTCGCTGAGCCACCTCGATGACGTCGACTTCGGCGCGCCCACATGACGGACAGGCAATGAGATCGAGGCCCTTTCGTTCCCTGAGACCAAGGTACTCCAGGAGCGCCCGACCAGTTTTGGCTTCTTCGATGGGATCGGCCGTCAGCGAGAAGCGGATCGTGTCTCCGATTCCCTCGTTGAGCAGGGTGCCGATACCAGCCACGCCTTTGATGAGGCCGCCGGGCAGTGGCCCCGCCTCGGTGACGCCCAGGTGCAGCGGGTAATCCACCGCGTCGGCGAGCAAACGATAGGACGCAACCATCGACGGTACGTGACTGTGTTTCACCGATATTTTGATATCGGTGAAGTCCACATCTTCGAGATACCTGATTTCGGTCAGGGCCGACTCGACGAGCGCCGCAGGGGTGGCGGAGCCGTATTTCTCAAGTAGATCCTTGTCGAGTGAGCCGCCATTGACGCCTACCCGGATCGGAACCCCTCGCTCCTTGGCCGCTTTCGCCACCGTTTTGATGTGTGACTCATTCCGAATATTGCCCGGGTTCAGACGCAGCGCAGCCACGCCAGCCTCTAGGGCCGCCAGGGCGAGCTTGTACTGGAAGTGGATGTCGGCGACGATCGGAACCGGCGAACGGGGGACGATCTCGGCAAGACCCTGGGCGGCCTCGACGTCATTGCAGGTGATCCGTACAATGTCAGCCCCGGCGCCTGCCAGGGCGTAGACCTGGGCCAGCGTGCCGTCGACGTCGGCCGTCTTGGTCGTTGTCATCGACTGCACACTGATCTGTGCTCCCCCACCAACCAGCACATTTCCGACCGATATCTGGCGCGTCACCCGTCGTTCAAACATCAGAACTGAATCGGCTGGACGACGTCGAGATAGATCGAAACGATACCGATGAAGATGAAGAGTCCAAGCACTACCGCCGCGACGGGCATCAGCTTTCTGATATCAGCCTCACGTTTGAATACCTTCTCGTACAAAGCCACCACGAAATGGCCACCGTCGAGGGGAAACAGTGGCAAGGCGTTCATCACGGCGAGCACGACGTTGATGTAGCCAAGGAACAGGAGAATCGTGCTCCAACCAATCGTATCGCCTGCCTGAGCGCCAATCTGACCGATACCAACAATAGAAACCGGTCGCGATTCTTGGGCTAGTTCGCCGCCAATGAACACCTTGGCAAGGCCATCGAGATTGGTCACCATGTCCCACAAGAAGCTGTAGCTCAAGCCGACCAGATTGACGGTCTGACGGCCGGCCAGCCCGACTGCCTCAAAAACGCCGACTTCCGGAATGAGTTCCGATGGTGAAACCCCAAGAAATCCGCGACTATCGCCTGAGTCGGTTTCCCTCGTGGCCAACGTAGCTGACAGCGTTAGCTGCTGGCCGGCCCGATCAATCAACAGTTCGACAGTCTCGCCGGGGCGTGCCGAGATGGCATCGACAACGGATTCCCAATCGGCGGTGTCGACCCCGTTGACCTGAAGAATCGTGTCGCCGACTTCGATGCCGGCGAGCTGGGCCGGGCTCGACGACTGGTCTTCTGCCCCGGACACTGCCGAGACAGTTGGCACGAGTTCTGCTTCAACCAGGTTGCCGTAGGCCAATAGGGTGCCGAAAAAGATCAGGTAGCCGAGCGCCATATTGACGGTCACACCGGCCAACACAACGAAGGCTTTCTCCCAGAACTTCTTTTCCCGGTAGGTTCGTCCGACGTCTTCGGCTGCGACGTCTTCAAGCGGATTCATCCCGATGATTCGAACGTATCCGCCCGCCGGGATCGCCTTGATGCCGTACTCGGTCTCGCCGCGAAAGAACGAGTAAAGGCGCGGCCCGAACCCGAAGAAGAACTCAGTGACCTTCATCTTGGTGAGTTTGGCGGCGATGAAGTGTCCGGCTTCGTGTGCCATCACGAAGAAGAACAAACCGCCAATCATCAATGCGACTCCACCCACTAGCCAGATCTCCAATCTGCGCGTTCCTTCAGGTTAACACGCCCCTGAAAGCAACTGAGCCGCCACCAATCGTGCTTCGGCGTCGACTGCGAGCACATCTTCGACCGTTGCCAGGGCAACCTGAGCGACTTTCGAAAGGGTCCGTTCGATCAGATCAACGATGCCCAGGAACGAGAGTCGGCCTTGGAGAAACGCTTCAACCGCAACTTCATCCGCCGCATTGAACACGGCCGGCGCCGATCCGCCCAATGCCCCGACGTGGTATGCCAGGTCCAGCGCAGGGAACGTCGCTCGATCCGGATCCAGGAACGTCAGGGTTTTGCCGGCCAAGGTGAAGGGAGACAGCATTCCGACCGCCCGTTCAGGGTACGACAGCGCGTACTGGATCGGAACGCGCATGTCCGGAGCTCCGATGTGGGCTTTCAAAGACCCATCCACGAACTCCACAAGTGAATGGACGATGCTCTCGGGGTGGACGACCACATCGATGCGATCGAATCCAATCCCGAACAGAAAGTGAGCCTCGATCACTTCGAGACCTTTATTGACGAGCGTCGCAGAGTCGATACTGATCCGCCTACCCATGTCCCAGGTCGGATGAGCAAGGGCCTCGTTCGGCGTCACCCCTTCGAGGTCCGATCGGGTCTGGCCTCGAAAAGGACCGCCCGATGCGGTCAGCACGATCTTGGCGACATCCTCGGATCGTTCACCTCTCAGACACTGAAATATCGCCGAATGTTCGCTGTCTACCGGGATGATCTCGGCACCGGTGCGCTGTTGGGCCGCCAACACGATGGGACCGCCCGCCACCAAACTCTCCTTGTTCGCCAGGCCCAGCCGATTCCCCGCATCAAGGGCAGCCACCGACGCCGCCAGCCCGACGGAACCAACGA
>JAOUMT010000052.1 GCA_029881355.1 Acidimicrobiia bacterium
GGTTCACGGTTCCTGGCTACTTGAACGCCACGCGGCCCGGAACGACGAATATGGTGCTCGAGATTGACCGACTCCTGGTCGACATCGGATATACACAACTGGCGCTTGCCGACGAGATCGAGGTGATCGTCGACGACGCTCGCACGTCGTTGCAGCAGCTCCCTGATCACATGGCAGACGTGGTGATAGGCGACGCCTACAGCGGGGCGTCGGTCCCGTGGCATCTCACCACGGTCGAGTTCATGGAGGATGTCAGCCGCGTCTTGGCGGCCGACGGCGTGTACGTCATGAACGTGATCGACTATGGCCAACGTCGGTTCGCCAGGTCCTCCGCTGCGACCATCGGGACCGTGTTTGAGCACGTCGCGGTGCTGGCCCCGCCGTTGTATATCGACGGTGACGGTGGCGGCAACTACATCATCGTGGCTTCTCACCGGCCCATCGATGTCGCCGCCCTCGAGGAAGCGATCGTCGCTCGGGGTGGCGAAGAAATCGGACTCTCAGGCTCCGATCTTGTCGACTTTGTCGACGGAGCCATGGTGCTGACCGACGACTTTGCGCCGGTCGACCAAATCGTTGGCAGCCCGTCCAGCTAGCGATCGAAGCCTGGGTTCGGCAAGCTTATGATCGCTGAACGCTGGGTTCAAACCTGGGTTCCACGACTCGATATCGCCTTTACCAGCCCCACGTTCAGGGTCAGGTCGGGTTACACGAACCGGCCACCAGGCGTCTACGTGGTGGCCACAAAGAGCCGTTCTGCAATGAAGGGAACCAACCCGACACCAGCCTGGCCATCGGCCGCGACGGTCAAGGTCCCGTCGTTACCGGCGTTGGTTACCGTGAGTACCGCTCCGGGACGGAAACCGGATTCGTCGAGGAACCCCATAATCTCCGCGTCGAGTTCTAGTTCTTCCGAAATCCGTTCGAGTGGCCTGGCCTCACCCGGGTCGAGCGTGGACAACGCTTGTATCGGTGGCGGTTTGTAGCCGGCTCCCGGAATCGGGTTGCCGTGCGGACAGGTCTGCGGGTTGTCGAGCGCCTCCCACATGCCGGCCTCAACGTCATCCGAGATCACATGCTCCCAGACCTCGGCTTCGGCGTGAACCTTCACCCAAGGCAGGCCGAGCACCTCCGAGAGGAATCGCTCAGCCAGCCGGTGGCGACGGACTACGACTTCGGCGAGATGGCGGCCCTCCTCGGTCAGTTGGAGCGTCGGCTCGACTGTCACGAGTCCGTCGTCAACCATTCGTTTGACCATCTCCGACACGGACGGGCGCGACACGCCCAGCCATTCGGCGATCCGCGCCTGGATGACCGGGATTCCCTCCTCATCGAGTTCGAAGATCGCCGCGGCATATTCGCGGTAGGGCATCCGGTAGTCCGAGGTCTCCATCTTGGCAGTATAAGGTCGGCTGTTTGAGAGCATCTGAGGCCGCATTAGTTTGCACTATGGAAATAGGAGAAATACTGTAAGGCGCACCTAACACGACGAAGCACAGGAGTCAGGTGTGGCAGCATTTTTGGTCATGTTGCGAGAGGGAGTCGAAGCGGCTCTCATTGTGGCGATTCTGCTGGCCTTCCTGGATCGGACCGACCGCCGCGAGGCCTCAATAACCGTGTGGCGAGGTACCGCCGCCGCGGTCATCGTCTCGCTGGCGGTGGGCATCGTCATTTGGAATACCGTCGGGTCGCTGGAAGGCGCAACCGAAGAGCTCGTTGAAGGAGTCGTCGCCTTGCTCGCAGCGGCACTCCTTACGTGGATGATTTTTTGGATGGGAAGACAAGCTCGCAACCTCCGGGCCGGATTGGAAGCTCAGGCCGACAGTGCGCTCGACACGGGAGGAACAGCGCTCGCTGCCGTAGCCTTCGTGGCGGTCGCTCGAGAGGGTTTTGAATCGGTTCTGTTCCTGCTGTCGACGACGGTTGGCGAATCGTCGGCGAGTGGACAGGTTCTTGGTGGGGCGGTCGGGTTGGTCGCCGCTATTGCCATCGGCTATCTCTTCTACAAGGGCAGTCACCGGATCAACTTGCGACTCTTTTTCCGGGCCACCGGGTTTCTCATCATTCTGTTTGCGGCTGGACTGGTGGCAAAGGGTATCCACGAACTTCAAGAAGTAGGTGTGATCCCCACGCTCATCGAACACGTCTGGGAGCTGAACGTCCTTGATCCGGATGTGAGCACGACGGGAGCCTTCCTCAAGACCATGTTTGGATGGGATCCGGACCCGTCGCTGCTTCAGCTGCTTGGCTATTTTGCATACGCCATTCCGGTGGGCGTGAGCTTCGGTCGCCGAACCGCCCTGGTTCGGCCCGTGGCCGCTCGCGCCGACGAAACGGTACCGACCAGCTGAACCGTGGAACCCGGGTTCAACCCGGGGTTCCAGCACCGGAAACCGGGCGTTGCAGCCCCGCGTTCGAGCAACTATTGCTAAATCCGCGGTTGGATTTGGCCGATTCCGCCCGACAGTCGGAACCATCGGCCAGCCGTCCTAGGCTACGGGGCGATGAGAGAGACACCGGTATCGTCCGAAAGCCAGACCTGACATGGAGTGGTGGGAGATACTGCTGCTGGCGGGGGGAGGCCTTCTTGCCGGGACGATCAACTCGATTGCCGGAGGCGGGTCCCTGCTGACCGTTCCGCTTCTGGTGTTCGCCGGAGTCCCCGGCAACCTTGCCAACGGTTCCAACCGGGTGGGGATCCTCACGTCGAACGCCGCAGCCGCCGCAGAGTTTCGCCGGCTTGGGGTGGGAAGCCTCAAACAAGCTGCCCCGATTCTTATCCCTGTGATGATCGGCTCGTTCGCCGGATCTTCCCTGGTTGGGCTTCTGACCGATGCCACATTCGAGCGGGTATTCGGGTTCCTCATGGTGCCCGTGCTCATTTTGTCTTTGCGAAAACCCAAGCCGAAGCCGGCGGGAAGTTCGTGGCCGGCGTGGGTCACCATGCTCGTTTTCTTCTTGATAGGCATGTATGGCGGTGCGTTCCAAGCGGGCATCGGTCTGGTACTCATCGTTGCTCTGTCGCACACCGGCATCGGCCTGGTACTGGCCAACTCGGTCAAGGTGATCGTCAATCTGGCCGTCACCCTCGTGGCGCTGCCGACGTTCGTCGCCAACGGAAACGTTGCCTGGTATCCGGCGTTGATCCTGGCGGCCGGGCTTACGGTTGGTGGAGTACTCGGCGCCAACGCCACAGTACGGGGTGGAGAGAAGATCATCCGTCCAGTAATGATCGCCGCCGTAATCGCCTTCTCGGGCCGATTGCTCGGCCTCTACTAGCTCGACTACTAGGAACGCGTCTCGAAGGCGGGAAGGTGCACCAACGGGGCGAGCGTTCCGAGCGACTCGGCCACCACCACTGCGTTGTCACCCGGTTGCAGAACAAAACCGGTTGGTGGATTCAGGTGGGTGGTTCCGTTGCGGCTCACGGCCAACAACGTAGCCGAATGCTCGGAACGCATCCGTGCCGAAAGATCATCGATCGTCAGTCCGATGTATGGATCGGGAAGCGCGACTCGATACAACTCGGAGCCATCCCCGCCCGACACAAGATCGGTGACCAGGTCGGTCAGGCCGGGGTAGAGCGAGGTTCGAGCCAGAAGGTGGGCCGTCAACTTGGCCGTGATGAGCAGCTCGTCGACATCGGCGCGCCTGAAGTGTTCGGCATGGTTGGGATTATTGACTTCGGCGACGGTCCGCACATGCGGTGCAACCGATTCGATGGCCAGAACCACGAGGATCGACCGCATATCTGCCTCATCGGAGGAATCTGCCGGGCAGATAATGGCCGCGGCGGCATGTTCGATGCCGGCGCGTTCGAGATCGGCGACTTTCGTCGCATCGCCTCTCACAAAGTAGATGTCGCCATCGGCCGGATTGCGATCGACGTCGTGCAACACGACGACCTTGTGGTTGTAGTCATCTGAGCGGAGTTCCTCGACCAACGACCGGGCCGTCGCGTTCCACCCGCAAATGACGATGTGGTCTGTGTATCCCGATGCACCCATTCCCTGCCCCTCCTTCAAAAGAAAATCTATTACAAAACCCAGCAGTGCTCCGGTGATCGTCGCGACAATTCCCACTCCGAACAGAACGAGCAACCAACTGACCACCCAGCCGCCCCAGGTCGTGACGTGCGACGCATCACCTTGACCCATCACCGTCGTAATCGCCCAATAGAACGTCTCACCAAACCCGGAAAAGGTGCGCTCCTTCTCAATGAGCATCACGGCCAAAGCCGCAATGGCAACGATGACGATCAGCCCGCTGAGAAGCGCGACAAAGAAGTGCGGATCAAGGTTCTTTCCGATCCGTTTCAGGTGCCAGGTGATCCGCTGAATGAGCGGATGGCGATAGAGCCGCGCAACCCGGTTCCGCACCATCAGAAAACCCCCGTTCCTCTGCTACCCGCTCACGTACGGGTAAAACCTACCGATCAGCGAAGGGTGAGGGTGGTCTGGGCGGGCACGAATCGGGAGGAGGGCCTATGTAAGAAAACACTCGCGCCCTTGAGCTGAAGTGAGAGTGACCCGATGAGGTTACGTCTCTTTCTGCTCCCAGGGAGGCCAGCCCGGGTTGATGTTCTGAACCACCATGCCGCAGATTGCTCCGAGTTCGAGTACTTGTTGTGGCGTCAGCGTATCGAAGACGGCCTGTCGAACCGACTCAACATGGGAAGGCGCCACTTCGACGAGCTTCGCCATTCCTTCTTTTGTGAGCGTGGCGAGCGTAACCCGTCGATCACTCGGGGAGGTGTGGCGTTCTATCCACCCACGGTTCTCGAGACGCTTCGCGGCATGTGACAGTCGGGAGAGGGATCCGTTGGCGAGGTCGGCGAGCGAACTCATCTGGATCGTCTGGTCGGGCGCGTCGGACAGCGCCGCCAGAGTCGAGTACTCGAAGAAATTCAGTCCGTTGCGCTGGAGAGCCTCCTCCAAACGGGTAGGCAGGAACAACACCAGGCCGACGATATTGCGCCAGGCATCGAGTTCTTTGGCGTTCAGCCACCTGGTTTCACTCATTCCCGAACATTACCAGCATCACTTGAAAGCTCAAGTAAACCTCGGGCTGGCAGCGAATGCGTCGCCGGACGGCGTAGGGTTCGGCTACCGACAGGCCAAAGGAGCAGGATGAACGACACGGAGCTGAAAGCATTGCTCGAAGGAGCGAGGACGATTGCCGTCGTTGGTGCCTCGGCCAATCCCGATAAGGCCGCCAATCATATTCCTGAGGTCCTCCTGAACGCCGGATACACCATGATCCCCGTACACCCGACCGCCCAGGAGATTCTCGGTCAAACCGCGTATGCGTCGCTGGCGGAAGTGCCGGTATTGATCGACATCGTGGACGTGTTTCGCCCATCCGCTGAAGCTGCCGGCATTGCCGAGCAGGCGGTGGCAGTTGGGGCGAAGGCTGTCTGGCTCCAGGCCGGTATCACGTCGGCTGAGGCCGGGGAGGTCGCCCGCCAAGCGGGTGTCGCTTTTGTCGAAGATCTCTGCATCGGAGAGACCTCGAAGCGACTGAATACTCATCCAGCCCGTGAGTGAGGTTTCATGTGTGTCACCACTCAGACCCGGGTTATTGAAGGATCAATAGTTGACAGTTCACGTATTGGTGGTTATGATCTTGAACATTCAAGTATTCGTTCTACAAGGAGACTGAAATGTCAACCCGAACCATCGATAGCAAAACGGTTCCCACCGCCGGCACCTGGGAAATCGATTCGAGCCACAGCGACCTGCGCATCACGGCCCGTCACCTAATGGTCACGAAGGTTCGCGGAACCTTTGGAGAAATCACCGGGACAATTGTCGTCGCTGACAACCCCCTCGACTCGAGTGTTGAAGTCACCGCCGTGGCGGCGACTGTTTCCACCGGATCCGCTGACCGCGACGGCCACCTCCTCTCGCCAGACTTTCTCGACGTCGAGAACCACCCGCTGGTCACCTTCAAGTCAACCGGCGTGACCCCCGATGGTGATGATTGGAAGTTGACCGGAGACTTGACCATTCGAGGCACGACCAGGTCGGTGACCTTCGACATGACTTTCGAGGGCGTTGCTGACGACCCGTTCGGCAACACCAAGGCTGCGTTCACGGCGACCGGAAGCGTCGACCGGGAAGACTGGGGCTTGACCTGGAATGTACCGCTTGAAGGCGGGGGAGTTCTCGTCTCAAAGAAGCTGCAAGTCGAGTTTGACGTTCAGGCCACCCTCCAGGCCTAATCGCAGTTCATCACCGCAGTAACAGACGGGCGCCGACATGTATCGGCGCCCGTTTCATTATTCGACCAATGCTCGGTTGATGCCGGCGACGGCGTCGAGGTCTGTCAGGTGAGCGTCAATGGTGCCTCGATCGAGCGTCAGGCCTGTGAAGCTTGCCATTCGACGATCTGACGCTGCACGTTGGAGGCGTCGAACCAGGCATTTTCGAAGGAGATCAGTCCGTCGCGAATCTCGAAGATGTGCAGAATCCGGACGGCAACGGGAGCGCCGCCTCCGGCCATGCCCGACCACTCGCCGTGCACGTGGCCGGAGAGAATTGACTCGTCCACGACAAATCCATCGCCTTGGTACCGCTTGATCGACGTGAGGAGCACATCAGGGATGGCGTCGATAATGGACGAGTAGATCTCGCCTACCGCCTGCTTTCCGTGAAATGGTGCGTCGGGATGGGTGACGTCGTCCCATACGATGTCGTCGGTATATGTGGCGAGCGTGGCCTGCACGTCGTGGGCGTTTTCAGCGGCGAAGTGTCTATCGATGATGTCCAAGTTGCTCCGATCGGCCTCCTTCACCTTACGTATGGATTCGTCGGTCTGGTCGCGTTTGCGCGCAATTCGTGGACTGACGGGTGCAGCAGTGGCTGGTAGCCGAACGACAGCGCCGCCACAGACGTGGGTGGGGTCAGCACCATCACTGGCTGGTCGTCGGGTCGAGGTTCCGGCGTCATCCACCCACCAAAGTCGAATGCGCGGATTTCGTCAGGCATCACCACGCACGCGCGGTTGCTGTCGTCGACAATGACCGTGCCGGTGGGCAGGCGATCGATATTCGCTGCCCAGGTCTTACGATCGGTTGATCGGTTCATGCCGCGACCTGGTTTCAGGCGGTCTGCGGCAAGTGATCGATTGAGCTCAGCCGCGCTGAGCGGCGCGTCGGTGTTGCGGGCCCGGCTCACGGCTTCCTTATACGAGCGATAGGCGGCTGGTCGACAGAGGCCGCACGGCCGATGGCCGGCCGCTAGCGCAACTGCGTCGTCGAGAAAGAAGAGCGGCGTCCAATGTCGCGGAGCGGACAAGGGTGACTTCCAGTCCTTGTATTCCAAGACGCAGGTGATCCATAGCAATCCGCGGTGGTGACGCACGAGTTCGCCGTGTTCGTTGACGAGGCAGCCACGGTTGCCGGTGAACAGCCCGTGATCCGGGACGGCGTGCAGATCACCAAAAGGGTCAACTCGGTTGCGGCGCGCCATTCGGAAGAGTGTATAAGCCCCCCCAGCCGGGTCGAGTGTGCATCCAGGCTCGATATTACGAACCGTAAGCACACTCGACTGGCAAAAGCTGGTCCTATGGAGGCCGCGTTGGCATGACTGGAGGGTTAGATGTTGACCATATACCGTGAATTCGGTAGGATTTACGGTATATGAAGGATCTAGCCCTCGTCGCTTTGGTCGGATTCCTGGCTTCTCTCGTTGACGGAGCTCTCGGGATGGGATTCGGACCAACCTCCTCGACGCTCCTTCTCGCTAGCGGATTCAGCCCGGTGACCGCATCAGCGACGGTGAATCTTGCCAAAGTCGCAACGGGTTTCGCATCCGCGGTCTCACATTGGAGGTTCGGAAACATCGACCGCCGACTGGTGATGCGGTTGGCGATACCTGGCATTGTTGGAGCAATCGTTGGTGCCATGATTCTTCGAGTTGTTGCCGGTGATTCGCTCCGGCCGTTTCTGGCACTGATGCTGCTGACGATGGGTGTTCGGATCACGCTCCGTTTCAGCCGCCCGATCGGCGAGGTCCTGGCAAGCGGTGCCAACTCCCTCTCGGGGTCAGCGATGGCCGGTCGTCATATTGAGATAGCCGGCGGGGTCGGGGGACTGTCGAATGGACTGGTTGGTGCCTGGGGGCCGGTCGTCACGCCATGGTTGCTGCATCGAGGTCTTTCGCCGCGTGTGGCCGTGGGTTCGACGAATACTGCTGAGGTCGCGGTAGCGATCGTAGCGGCAGGTGTGTTGATCGGTTCCGTAGGCGACCGGCCCTTCGAGTTTGGGGTTGCTTTGGCCATGATCGCCGGCGGGATCGTTGCCGCACCGCTCGGAGCCTACGTCATCAGGTTCATACCGGCTCGAGTGTTGGGGCTGGCTGTTGGTGGGCTGCTTATGCTCACTCAAGTACGAGAACTGGGGAGGCTGATGGACTTGCCACTAGCCGGTTGGATCTCCTCCGTAGTGATCCTGATAGTGGTCGTACTCGCGGGTGCGCGGCCCCATGTGCGGGAGCGTGTTCCGGAAGCGGAGGCCGAGGCTATGAGCTACGCGGCGGATGGGTCAGCGCGGCAGCCAGGCGTCGGGGTCGTCGACGAGTAGGCGCACCGCCGGAGGTAGCGACCCGGCCCCCAGGTCGGCGATCGTAACGGCTTCCATCACGGAACGTACGGCGGCCCGAAGGCCGATCCATAGCTCATGGAGATTGGTGCTCGAACCGGTGTAACTCACGTGCTCGGGACGCTGCCCCTGCACCAGGGCGAGCGGCCCGTCGACAGCTCTGGCGACGTCCGCCACGGTGATCTCGTCTGCGGGCCGTCCCATGGAGTAACCGCCTGCGGAGCCGCGATGTCCGACCAGTATTCCGGCGCGACGCAGATCGAGCAGCACCGCTTCCAGGTACCGGGGCGGAATGTCCTGGGCAGCGGCCAGAGCGTCGCGGCTCACTCTCGCCGGGTCGCTGGCGGACACCTCAAGAAGCGCCCGGATGGCGTAGTCGACTCGGGCGGTAATTTGCATGAGCCCATCATGCCAGGTCGAGTATTCCCTTTGGGCGTACTGAGCGCTGGTCTGGCCCGGTCGGCGAGTGCACCGAATCTAGGTCGAGTGTGCATCCAGGCTCGATATTGCGAACCGTAAGCACACTCGACCGGTTGAGGTGGGGCGGGGCTAGGGGCGTTCGCCGAACTGGGGACGTTCCGTTCGGGTCCGTTTGAGCTCCCAGAAACCCGGGACGGTCATCACCGACACCAGGCCATCCCACAATTGCAACGAAAGGTCACCTTCCGGAACACGGGTGATCACGGGTCCGAAGATGCCTACGCGATCACCGTGAGCATCGTCGAACGCGATGATCGGTGTCCCGATGTCGTTGCCGGCCAACTCGAGTCCGACGTCCATCCTGGTGCGGATTTCGTTGTCCCACTTTTCGTCGCCGAATGCTTCGGCGTGGTTCACGTCGAGGCCGGTAGATTCGAGGGCGTCGCGCACCGACAACTCCATCAGCGCCTTGTCGTGGTGGATCCGGCGTCCCAGTTCCCAATACAGCTTGAAGACCCCGTCGTTACCGTCGGTCGTTCGCACCGACTCAAGGACTCTCAGTAGGCGATGCGTGCGAAAGTAGCGCTCATAGGAATCGCCATCGGGATCCGGGTCGTTCTTGAGGAGAAGGCTGATCGGTTCCCACGTGACGTAAAGGTCGCGTTCGGGTTGCACTCGTTCGACGACCCACCTGGCCGTCACCCAGCACCATGGTCATATGGGGTCGATCCAAAAGCTGATTTCCATCGCCTGCCTCATCCGTTGCTTACCGCGACTCTAAACCGTTCGACTCGAAGCGGATCGATGCCATTCGGAACGCCGGCAACCGGACCACCACCACAAGCACGCAATCTGGGACCGTCGCCGACCGTCGACGCAGTGATCTGACCCGACGGAGTCATCTAGTGTCCACCCAAAGGTGGCGACACCTCATGACGAACGACGGAGGCACGATGCCAACCAGGGGACTTCTCTCGCTTGATGAACTCAGGTCGGAGGTTGCAGCCGGGAACATCGATACGGTCGTTGTCGCCTTTACCGATCACTATGGTCGGCAGCTTGGCAAACGGTTCGACGCCGAGTTCTTCCTTGAAGATGCAGTCGACAACGGAAGTCACGCCTGCGATTACCTTCTCACCGTTGACATGGAGATGGAACCCGTGCCCGGCTACGCCTACGCAAGTTGGGAACTCGGCTACGGCGACTTTCACCTGGTTCCGGATTTCGCCACCTTGTGCCGGGCGGCTTGGGCGGATCGGACGGCGATGGTCTTGTGCGACGTAGTTGACGACGCCAGTCACACCAACGTGGCGGTGGCACCGAGGAGCATCCTGCGAGCCCAGCTGGATCGCCTGGCGGCTTCGGGTCTTACCGCCATGGCTGCATCTGAACTCGAGTTCTTTCTGTTTAGGGACTCATACGAGGCAGCGTCGGAGAAGGGGTTTCGATCCCTGCACGCCGCAGGCACCTACATCGAGGATTACCACTTGCTCCAAGGGTTTCGTGTTGAGGATTACGTGGCGGCGGCGCGTCGCAACCTGCGGGATTCGGGCATCCCGGTCGAGACTTCGAAAGGTGAGTGGGGTCGGGGCCAGCACGAAGTGAATGTTCGCTATGCCGAAGCGATGCAGATGGCCGATCGGCATGTCGTTTTCAAACAGTGCTTGAAGGAAACGGCCGAGAGCCAGGGCGTGAGCGTCACCTTCATGGCCAAACCTGACTCCGCTGAAGCGGGCAGCAGCTGTCACATCCATATGAGTCTCTGGAATGACGCGGGGAATGCATTCGTCGGGGATCAAGATATGGGCGCGGGACTCGGCGCCTCGGACACTTTTCGATGGTTCCTCGGTGGTTGGATGGCCCATGTCCGCGAGTTGATGGTCTTCTACGCTCCCACCATCAACTCGTACAAGCGCTATCAGGACGGATCGTGGGCGCCCACCAGGATCGCCTGGGCCAAAGACAACCGCACCGCCGGCTTTCGGGTGGTTGGCTCGGGACCCAGCCTGCGGATCGAGTGTCGGATTCCCGGTGCCGATGTGAACCCCTATTTGGCCTATGCCGCTGCAATTGCCAGTGGGCTAGACGGGATCGAAAACCAGATCGAACCACCTGACATTTTCCAGGGAGACGTGTATGCCGCGTCGGATCTGCCGCGTATCCAGCACTCTCTTCGGGAATCGGTCGCCGATTTCAAAGAAAGTACCTTTGCCCGGCGAGCTTTCGGCGATGCGGTCGCGGACCACTACTCGCACTTCTATGAGACCGAACAATCGGCCTACGATGCCGCGGTAACCGACTGGGAACGCGCCCGCTACTTCGAGAGGATCTGAAAATGCGACTCGAAGGCAAGGTCGCGCTCATTACCGGCGCGGCGTCCGGAATCGGACGCCAAACCGCCCTGCTTCTTGCCAGAGAAGGAGCCCGGATCGCCGGCGTTGACGTCAGTTCCGAAGCCAACGAAGAAACGGCCGCCTTGGTCCGTGAAGCGGGTGGCGATATGGTCGCCCTGCAAGCCGACATCTCGAACGCCAGCGACTGCGAACGAATGGTCGCTGCGACCGAGGAACGCTTCGGGAAGCTCGATGTTTTGTTCAACAATGCCGGGGTGATGCTTCCCGACGATGGCGATGCCGAATCCACTGACGAGCGAGTTTGGGACCTCACGATGGCCATAAACGTCAAGGGGGTCTTCTTCGGGTGCAAGTACGGAATCCCAGCGTTGCGCCGGGCGGGCGGCGGGTCGATAATCAATACTGCGTCGTTCGTGGCGTTGGTAGGGGCGGCTACCCCTCAGTTGGCCTACACCGCCTCGAAGGGGGCGGTGCTTTCGATGACGAGGGAGCTGGCGGTCATTCACGCCCGGGAGAACATCCGCGTCAACGCCCTCTGTCCCGGACCTCTCCGGACCGAGTTGCTGATGAAGTTGCTCGACAGCGAGGAAAAGCGCAATCGACGGCTCGTCCATGTCCCGATGGGTCGTTTCGGAGAGGCCGATGAGATGGCCAAGGCGGTTCTGTATTTGGCCTCGGATGAATCTTCCTATGTGACAGGAACCGAGTTTATGGTCGACGGTGGTCTCACCGCTGCGTACGTAACTCCCGAGTGACCTCAAAGACTCGGCAGCCCCGAGGATCGTCCACAACTTCCCGTGCTGACTGGTTTTGGCGGTGTTCGTCGGGCCTTGCCGGGTGGGGCGGATCGGTGCTATCCGGCGTGAAACGGTTTACCCTGATCGAGTGAGCAGGTCTGAGGACCGCTTCAGCTACGCGAGAAAGCAGCCGAACCACTTGGTAGGGCAACGGAGATACATGAAACGTGGCATAGCGGGCGTATTGACCGCACTCATTATTCTGGCGCTTACCGCATTTGTGGACGGTGCGTCGCGTTCGGCGTACAACGCGCAAGTTCGTGCGGAGGTATCCGCTGGCGCCGATCGCCTGGCCCGAACTCTCAGTGACGCGATCGTCCGGGAGTCGGCCTCAGTAGAGACTCTGTCCACGGTGGTGGAATTGAGCGGCGGTGACCGGAGCCGGCTCGAAGCTGACTTCCCGATCTTCGCCCAGGCATTGATGGACGTTGCTCCGAAGATCCGGTCAGTGCAGTTGGGACCAGCCTCCATCCTTGAGTACGTGTTCCCGCTTGAGGGCAATGAGGCAGCGCTTGGCCTCGACTTGATGGCCGATCCCGATCGACGCGCTTTGCTCGAACCGGCGATCGACTCGGGGGAAACTGTTATTCAGGGTCCGGTGGGGCTGGTGCAAGGTGGCTCGGGACTGATCGTGCGTCGCGCCATCTATAGCGACGATGGGAGTTTCTGGGGGTTTGCCGCTCTCGTCCTCGACTGGCCGGCGATCGCCGCGGATGTTGGTCTGGAGCCAAGTGCGGAATCGATGCTGGCTGGACTGATGCGGTCCGGAGACTCGACCGTTATTGCCGGTTCTCCGGAAGCTTTCGAAGGGGATCCGGTTATTCGGACGCTTCAGGTCGGAGCAACTTCAACTACCTGGACCTTGGCGATGCAACCGGAGGCCGGTTGGCCGACGAATTCGCCTACAACCGCGACGCTATGGGTCGCCGGGATACTCATTGCTGCGATGGTCGCTTATGGGCTTTTTGATCTCCTTGGTCGACCTGAGGCGATGCGAGGAGAGCGAGAGAAGGCGCTGGAAGATCTCGCCCACGCCGAAGCGCGTTACGAGGCAACTTTTCAGCACGCTGGAGTGGGGATACTCGTGGTCAATACGCAAGGCATCGTCGTGTCCGCCAACCTTGCGTTCAAACACATTGTTGGGATTGACGCTGACGCCGACGCGGTCGGTATGGCGGTCGCTGACTTTGTCAGGCCGGATGACCTCGAAAGCCTTGAGGAGGTTTCCCGCCAATTGGTGCGGTCCGGAGGGGTCGTCGAACGAGAGCTCCCGCTTCTTCGCAGTGGTGAGGAGCGTTGGTCACGGGTGCAGATGACCGTGTTTGGTGACTCTACAGAGGCCTTTTTTGTGGGGGTAATCGACGACGTCACGGCGCGCCGAGCGGCGGAGTATGCATTGGCCGAAAGCGAAGATCGGTATCGCCAGCTCTTTCAAGCGGCACCGATTGCGATTCAGCGCCAGGACTTTTCCCGGGTCAAAGCGCGACTTGATGAGTTGCGGGAATCTGGCCTCTCGGACTTACGGGCCCTTCTCAAAGACGATCAACATCTAGTCGACCTGGTCGGCCTGGTGAGAGTCACCGATGCCAACCCGGCGGCACAAGACCTGAACGCCGAGCTGGGTTCTGGTTCCGGGCGTCACGATCTTCGAGACCTGCTGTCTGACGAGGCGCGCGAGAGTTTTGTAACCAACCTGATGGCCGTATGGGACGGCGATGAGTTTGTTTCGATGCTCGTGTCGCCAGTTACCGAGGATGGTCGCCAGCTCCACCTCGACCTGCGTTGGCAACCGGTCCAGATGGTGGATGGCGTGCTGGACTATTCGCAAGTCATGTTGACAATCAGCGACGTCACGGGACTCACCGAAACGCAACGTCGTCTGGAGGAGTTGCTTGCCTCCAAGGATCGCTTCCTTGCGTCGGTGGCTCACGAGCTGAGGACACCGCTTACGGCGGTCGTCGGGTTTTCTCAGGAGCTCAGAGACAACGACGACCTGACTCCGGTTGAAGAGAAGGAGTTTGTGGCCCTCGTCGCTCAGAACAGTGTTGAGATGTCGCATCTCATTGAAGACATTCTGGTGATCGCCCGATCAGAAATCGGCCAGGTCCAGGTCGTGCCGAAATCGATTGATCTGGCTGCTGAGGTGGAGTCGGTCCTGAAACTTCTTCCCGGTCACGGGCTAACCCTCAGCGAATCCGATTCGACCTTCATTGCTTTTGCCGACCCGGGAAGAGTGCGCCAAATAGTGCGAAACCTCGTCACAAATGCGATTCGATATGGTGGTCACCGAGTCTCCGTCGAGGTCGGTCGGAAGGGAGACGAGGTGTTTGTTGATGTCAGTGATAATGGTCCTCCCCTTCCGCCTGGCGACACCAATCGGATCTTTGAGCCCTACCAGAGGATGAAAGGGCCCGATTCGGTGCCGGGTTCTATTGGTCTAGGTCTCACGGTATCGCGGGCCCTGGCGAGGGCACAGGGAGGCGAGGTGTCTGCCCGTCGTGAGGGTGAACGGAATGTATTCAGGTTGGCTTTGCCGGTAGCGGACGCCAGTGTTGCCAGTTCCGCCAGCACCTTGCGGTAGTTTGTCACGAGCGTTTCGTGCCAGAAGAGAGGTTGTTGTCAAGTTTCGTCTGAATATGTCCGATATTGCCTTCAGGCTAACCGTTCGGAGGAAATGCTCCCGGGAGCCGACACCATGGGAAGGGCGCAGATGATGGGCAGTTCTGAGGAGATCGCAACGACGTTGGAGTGGGTGGCTCCGCACGGATCTCCCACCGAAGACCTGCCCGTGTCTCCAGAACTTACGACGGCGATTCGGGCGGCGATTCGCGGCAGCGGCCTCGACATGCAGTTTCAACCGATCTTTCAGCTCGGGAACTGGCTCGTTGGTGATAGGCGACCCGTCGGTTACGAGGCTTTGTCCCGCTTCGAGTCGGATGTTCCAACCGACGCCTGGTTCCGAGCGGCCGACCAGCTCGGCCTCGGTGTCGAGCTTGAACTGGCGGCCGTCAGTGCGGCGGTGCGGCGACTCGATGATGTTCCGGCGGGTCGATACATCACCGTGAACGTTTCGCCCAAAGTCGTTGAGTCGCTCCCGTTTTCTGCGATCGTGAAGCGCCTTACCTCTGGCCGGGTGCGTTTGGAGATATCCGAGGAAGCTCTTATTGAAGACTACGAGCGGTTCCGATCGACCATTGCTGAACTGCGCCGCCGGGGTCTGCGTGTTGCGATCGATGATGTTGGAGCAGGCATGGCCAGCCTGAAACATCTGGTGCTTATCCCTCACGATTCCATCAAGCTGGACCTCGACGTGGTTCGGGGTGTCGACCATGACCGGAATCGGCAAGCGATGGTGTCTGCCCTGGTCGCCCTGTCTAAAGCGACTGGGACGCAGGTGGTGGCAGAAGGTATCGAAACGATGTCCGAGTTGGTTTCGTTGGCCGAGTTGGGTGTCGCGTATGGTCAGGGCTACTTCTTGGGACGTCCTGCCTCATTGCAGAAGGTCGACGCCACCCAACCTCCGACGGGGGTAGCAGAAGAAACTCAGAATGTGATGAGATCGACCGTCACTTTTGCGAATCGGAGCCCAAGCCGAGTTGGGCGACCAGGCTGAGGGTCTGTCGGACGATGAGGTCCGGTTCGTTCCACACGATGCCAGTCAGACCGTTGTTGGCCGAAGTGACCGATCGCGAGGCACTCGATAGGCTTTCGTAGAACGACAGGCCATCTTGCCAAAAGTCCCGCACTTCTGTGCCGCCCGAGTCGTTGATGAACTTCTCCGCACCGTAGACCGCTGTCGGACCTTGGCCGATCACTACGAGAGGTATCGAGCTGAGACCGGTGAGCGAGTCCGACAATTCGGTCCGAAGATCGAGCCACGGCGGATGCCGGCTGTCGCCTATCTGACTGTCGTAGAACGATTCGAAACCAATCGGCATTGGATCAACGAGTACAACACCAACAACGTCGCTGCGGTTCTCGACGAACAGGCGGACGGTATGAACTCCATCGCCAGCCCCAACGAGCATATAGGGGCCCGTGATGCTTAGGGCATCCAGGTCTCTTGCCAGGTCGGCTGCCCGCTGCTCCGGTTCAGGCAAATCGTCGGAGAGATAGCCGTCAGCGCACGCCCGGTAGCCCCGGTGAGCGATGAGAGATTG
>JAOUMT010000231.1 GCA_029881355.1 Acidimicrobiia bacterium
GGCGAGCTCGGCCGTCCGATCAGAATGACCGTCAGGTGACAATCCCGCCACCTCCGGAATGCGTGCCAACGAGCGGATGGTTTGGCTATAGGTGACACGAGCCGAGTGCGAACGGTAGAACGCCAAATGCGCGAACGAGTACGGCAGAAGCGCCACGACCGGAGCCCACCATCCGAGTTCGGGCAGCACGTAGGCGAACAAGGCACCCACGGCGAACAGGCTGAACGCCACCGGCCAGTCCTCGACTGCCAATTTGATCAGGTACCGACGCGACACCCGGTCGTAGGTAAAAAGGGCCCAGGCAACCGTCTCGAATGCAAACCACACGAGGGCAGCTCCGACCGCTCCAATGAGGTTGGCCGAAGCCGATCCAACCACCATGCCGGCCGCATGGGCGAGCACCACATAGGCTGCGGCGAAGAGGAAGGCACCAAAGGATTGACGGAGAAAGTCGCTGTTGGCGGTGATCAGGTGCTCGGCCGAACCGAACAACTTCAGCACGATCCAGCCTGACAGGAACCCGACGGCGACTGCCCCAACCGCCCCTCCAAAGTCGAAGATAGGTCCGATCAGCAATGGCACCGCGGTGGCGGCCGCCAGCGCCAACGAGAACCGGTTGCCGCTTGAGGCGGGCACGGTGACCAATGCAGCGGCGGCGATCAGAATCCCGGCAACGGTGACCGACACCAACGATGACTCGGACCTTCCGATGCCGATGAAGGCAATGGCGAGCATCGTCACCGCCCAGAGGACCGGCTCAAGGTGTCGTAGACGATCCACTATCGGAACTTCCCTTCGGCGATGTAACGAGCGTCTTGCTCGGAACCCAGGTTGGGCGATCCGTACCGCTCGCCACTCTCGACCACGCTTTGAACGAGCGCTTCTACCACTTCCGGATCGAACTGAGTCCCCGCGTTGGATCGCAACTCCTGGAAAGCGAACTCTTGACTGAGGGCCACCCGATACGATCGCGTCGACGTCATTGCATCAAATGCGTCCGCCACCGCAAGAATGCGGGCTTCCTGGGACGGAGCAGTTCCGTGGGCGTGACCTGTGCCGCCGTAGCCGCCCCCATCGAACCGGGAGTGATGACCTGAGGCGATCTCGACCATCGGCCGGAGGAACTCCACCTCCGCGAGCAAGTCCTCGACGACGTGCGCATGGGTCTGTAGCTGTAGATATTCCTCGTCCTCAAGTGGGCCACGCTTCCGAATCAGATCTCGGGGAACGGCCAGCTTCCCGACGTCATGGATGAGGGCCGCCCAGCGCACCCGTTCCAATCGGGTTCCGCGATAATTCATGCGTTCGGCGATGAGCTGACTGAAGTAGGCGACCCGCTCCGTATGCCCACGGGTATAGAGATCTTTTGCCTCAAGCGCTTTGATGAATCCGCGCAGCGTGGCTTCCTGAGCCTCGCGTAACTCGCTCAGCGATGAGAACGCCAGGTACCCGACGCCAAACAGCGCAAAGATCAGCGGCAGCGCCACAGGCACCAGGTGATAGGTCGCCCCTAGCAATCCACCAACGAATCCCATGACGACCGTGGATTGAAGGATCGACCCCATCCGGGACCAGGGGCGGACCTCCCGTTTGCGATACACCACCCTCACGGCAAAGCTCACCAGCCCCCAGTTGACCAGGTGATACACCATCGACGCCAACATGGCGCCCACCGCCACGAGGGGGAAGTCTCGCTGACTCCACGCACCGTCAGGGAAGAAGGGCTCGAGGACGAAACCAGCCATGACGGCGGCGACGACGGTCTGGCCCCAGTTGATGACCGACAGGGCGATCCGGCGTTCGGCAATATCAGATTTCGTCACGGGACTGACCGCCGAAATCGCCGCTGCCCCGAGAGCGGCATGGCCCGCGCCGAAGGCAACAGCCGTGGCGAGAAAAATCATGGCCGCCGGCGACGCAGTCAGATGATCATTCACCTCGACCGCGTGATAGACGGTCAGGAAGGCCACAACCGCAAACGGCGCCCAATCACGGAGAGGAGGGAATTCCTGAGTGAGCATGGCCACCGCGAGAGCCGCGACGCCGAGCGCCGCATAGGCCACCGCCAGCCTGACCTTTATCGCCTGCAAAATGCTTCCTCCCAACAAAAGGAGAGTCCGCTACCCAAGCAATCGTACTGTTCTTAGCTAATCCGCAATGACGCGCTACCGGCAAGAATCATTGCTGCCAAACCACTGGCAGCAGCGACCATCCGTGCAATCTTGATCTTCATTAGGGACATCACCCAGTTCATAGAGTTTTTTGACGCGTCGCGCTAGTTGGACGGTCAGAAGTTCCGCTTCGCTGGGAGTTGTAAGTCCAGAGACTTGTTTGGGCTTGGGTAGCAGACTCCTTTTCTCCTCGTTTCCGAGGAAACCTCATCGAACATATTCGATTCAGTGGCTCCCATTTGCCCGCACCGAGCGTGGATCAGGGTCAGCATCCTGATGCTTCCAGCTCACCCTCCGAGTTTTCACCACGTTGGGTACCGAAGAATGTAGCAGGGACCGGGCCGACAACTCAAGGACAAAGCATGCGGAAGCTGCACGAAGACGGCTAAGTTTGCGCGATGCGCTACGCCGAACTCGAAGAGTCCCTGTGCCGACTGACGACGGTTGATGCCGTTCGGGTAGTCGGCGACCGCAGCAACATTGCGGAAGTCCACGTCCTCGCCACCCCCGGCAAACCCGCCAAGCAGGTCGTGCGCGACGTTCAGAGCCTGGCCATGGCGTCATTTGGCATCACCATCGACCGACGGATCGTGTCCGTCGTTCAGATCGAAAACGAGGAAACCGGACGTAGCGATCGACCGGCCGTGGTCGATATCATCGAGCGGCCGGACGGTGCCAAGTCGCAGGTAGAAGTCACGTTGGCATGGAAGAACGAAGTGTATGTCGGGTCGGCATCGGGACCGACCGGACCAACTTCTCGCGTACGCATTGTCGGTGAAGCGACGCTTGGAGCGGTCGAACAAGCGCTCGGCGAAGATTTCGCACTCGCGTTGGCCGCACTCGAAACCCCCACGATTGGGTCGCGACTGGTGGCGGTCGCCCAGGTGGTCATGGTGTCCGGCGGCGAGGAACGTCTCCTGGTCGGTTGCGCCATCGTTGGGCCAGACGCTGCACAATCGGCCGTGCGCGCCACGCTCGACGCGATCAATCGGGTCGTACCCCAGCTCAAACGGTGAACCGGCACACTTTCGGCGACATCGTCGTCACGTCCCACGAGCTCGCCACCCAGTCGGGACTGGAGATTCTCGCCAAGGGCGGTAACGCCGTCGATGCAGCGATCGCCGCCAACGCCACGCTCGGAGTGGTCGCCCCGGAAACTTGTGGCATCGGCGGCGACTTGTTCGCCCTGGTTCATCGTCCTGGCGACGTTCGACCGATCACTCTCAACGCCTCCGGACCAGCGGGATCGAACGTTCGGTCGGATCACCTGACCGGCCCGACCATTCCCATCACCGACCCGGCCTCCGTCACGATTCCCGGCTGCGTGCGGGGGTGGGAATGGCTGTCCTCAGATCTAGGTTCGCTTTCCCTGGACCAGGTGCTTAGGCCGGCCATTGACCTTGCCCGCAATGGGTTCCCGGCCAGCGCCGAGATGAGTGCCTCACTGACCGCCCGCTCGGAACAACTGGCACCCCAGCCGTCGGCGCAGGGCCTCTACGTTGACGGGCAGCCGCCCCAACCGGGGACCATGATCAAGCGGTCACAACTCGAGCAAACGCTTGGCCGGATCGCCTCCGATGGAGCCGCGGGCTTCTACGAGGGTTCGGTCGCCGGCGACATGTCTGAAGCCGTCGGCGGATTCATAACGCTCGAAGATCTCGCCGCGTATCGCCCCGAATGGGTGCAACCGATCTCCCTCGATGTGTTCGGGCATACGGGTTGGACCGTTCCGCCCAACAGTCAGGGTTATCTCACGCTCGCCACGGCACGCATCTTCGAGCTGTCCGATCCCCCGGCCGATCCGGAAGACCCGGCGCATGTCCATCTCATGATCGAGGCGTACCGGGCGGTAGCTGCCCGCCGCGATGACCTCCTCAGCGACCCACGGACTGCCGCCGACCACGAGGAACTCCTGGGGGAGGAACTGCTCTCCTACCTGGCTGGCCAACTCGATCGACGGAGGGCCGGGATCTGGCCAAGCCCGAATCCGGTCATCGGCGGAACCACCTACCTCTCGGTCGTCGACAGAGCGGGCATCGGGGTCTCCCTCATCCAATCGAATTTTCATGGCATCGGAAGCGGGATCGGCGCCGGTACGTCCGGTTTCTTCCTGCACAATCGCGGCGCCGGATTCACCTTGACGAAGGGACATCGCAACGAACTGTCGCCGGGTAAAAGGCCAG
>JAOUMT010000053.1 GCA_029881355.1 Acidimicrobiia bacterium
GATGGTGGGCGCCGAACTGCGCGCCGCCGCGCCCGGGCTCAAGGTCGTTGGTCGGGCCGGCGTTGGAGTCGACAACATAGACCTCAAGGCGGCGACCGAGGCCGGGGTCCTCGTCGTGAATGCTCCCACCGCCAACACGATTTCAGCAGCCGAGCATGCCATGGCACTGCTGCTGTCTCAGGCGCGCAACATTCATCAGGCCGATGCCGTGCTCCGGTCCGGGGTCTGGGATCGGTCGAGCTTCCAAGGTGTGGAACTTCACGGCAAGACGCTCGGCATTCTTGGGTTGGGCAGGATCGGTTCGCTGGTTGCCGAACGGGCAAGAGCGTTCGGTATGGACCTCATTGGATACGACCCGTTCATCTCGCCCGAGATGGCAAACCGCATGGGGGTCCAGGTTGTCGAGGATGTTTTTGATCTGTACGCGGTGGCGGATTTCATCACGGTTCATCTTCCCAAAACTCGCGAGACCGACCATATGCTCAACGCCGACGCTTTCGCCTCGATGAAGCCAGGAGTTCGAATCGTCAATGCCTCGCGTGGCGGGATCGTGGTGGAAGCCGACCTCGCCGAGGCCGTGCGTAATGGTATTGTCGCCGGCGCCGGGCTTGACGTCTTCGAGGTCGAGCCTTTGACGACTAGCCCATTATTCGATCTTCCGCAGGTCGTGCTCACTCCCCACCTCGGAGCGTCGACGGTGGAGGCGCAGGACAAAGCGGGTACGGACGTGGCGACCGCGGTTGCCAATGCATTGGCCGGAGAATTGGTCTTGACCGCAGTCAACGTCGACCTGGGTAGGGAGGTATCCCCGGAGGTTCGGGCCTACTTGCCGCTCGTGGAGAACCTGGCGAGGGTGTTTGTCGGGATAGCCAAGGGATTGCCACCTCTGGTCACTCTTCGGCTGGAAGGTCGTATCGCAGAACATCCGGCAACGCCGTTGCGGCTGGCCGCCCTCAAAGGTGCTTTGGACGAAGCCACGACCGACACTATTTCGTTCGTCAACGCCGCGGCGATCGCAGAAGAGCGTGGCATTCGGGTGGTTGAGGAGAAGGCGGCCGACGCCGAGGACTATTTATCGCTCGTCCAGCTCTCCGGCACCTTCAACCGGCAACCGGTTTCGGTCTCTGGCACGATCACCCGCAAAGGACACGTCCTGGTCGAAGTCCAGGGTCTCGAGATCGAGCTCCCGCTCCATCAGAACCTGCTCATGGTTCGCAACGAGGACTCGCCGGGGGTCATTGGAAGGGTTGGTACCTTCCTGGGCGATCTCAATATCAACATCTCCGACATGGTGGTCGGTCGAATGCCAGGAACGGGCGAAGCGGCCATGATGGGGATCGCCACCGATTCGGTGCTGGCTGACAGCCAGATAGAGGCCCTTCGCAAACTGGATGGCATCATCACCGCCCGGTTCGTTCGGTTGCCAGACGCTTAGGCAAGGACCAATAGCTGTACTGCCCACCCGGCAGCCAACGCCCACAATCCCGCGACGATGTCGTCTGCCGTAATCCCCAACGCGCCGTGGAGTCGCTCTGCGGCAGCGACGCCCGGAAACTTTTTGGTGATGTCGGCGACCCGAAAGACCACGAATGCCACCAGCGTTGATGGGAGTCCCAGCCCGATCGAGGCGACAAACATGCCGGCGGCCTCGTCAGCGACGATCCATCCGGGGTCCGCACCATCGGCCGCGAAGGGTCCCGCCGACCACAGTGACAGTGCCGTAGCCGCGAGGGCGGCCACGACCTGCCATTGCCAACCGAACGGGGCGATGAGAAGCGTCATGCCCAGTGCGACGGCGGCGCCGACGGTTCCGGACCCCGAATGGCTCCCCTTCAGTCTGGCGAGTATCAGGCCTGATCCGAACCAGGAAGCAATCGTACGGTGCATCGGGGCAGGCTACAGTTTCGGCAGACTGGGAGGATCATTTGCAGCTCGAAGACCTGAACGGATATGTAATTTTGGCCGGGACGTCCATCGCCGAAGACGGCCGAATCGCTTTCGGTTCCAGACGGATGAATCTTGAAGACGACCGCTATGACGCGCATATTTGGGTCGCCGATGGGCAAGCCCTTCGCAAGCTGACCGCAGGGCCGACCGATCTGACGCCTCAATTCAGTCCCGACGGTACGAAAGTGGCGTTCCTGCGCAAGGGCTCCGCGCCGACCGACAAACCACAACTGGCTGTCATTGAGGTCGCCGGCGGCGAAGCTGAGGTGCTGACGGATTTCTCGATGGGAGCGCGTACGTTCGATTGGTCGCCAGACAGTGCCCGGCTGGTTGTGTCGGCCATGGAGTACGCATCCGAATGGGCCGAGCTCGAATCGGACGAGCGGAAGCGCAAACCAGTCCGGGTAACTCGGCTGCCCATGCGCTTCGACACGCTCGGACAGTTTCACAACACCGTCGACACGACCTGGATTATCAGCGTCGACGGACAAGATAAGACGAAATTGTCCGACACCGAAGCATTCCGCGAGGTGGGAGCCATCTTCTCGCCGGATGGCAGCAAAGTTGCCTTCTGCTCCGATCGATCGGGCGAACTGGTCGCCACTTTGGGCACGCAGGTCTGGGAACGAGACGTCCAAACCGGTGACCTGACGATGGCCGCCGATCTCGGAATGTGGTCGACCCTCGCCTACTCCGAAGCAGGAGTACTGCATGCCATCGGCCTGCGAGACATATTCGACTGGCCCGACATGTTGCAGTTGTGGCGATTGACCGACGACAGTCCGGTGTCACTGACGTCCGGACTGGACCGGGGGATCGCCGACGCCGCCTTCGTGGGTGACCAGGCGTTCGTTCTCGTCGAAGATGAAGGACGTGTGGTCGTCAAGCAGGTCGGCCCGGATGGAGTCGTCATCGATGTCCATTCCGCCGACTCGGTCGCCGATTCGTTATCCGTAAGCTCGGGAGGCGTGGCCTTTGTCGAATCGACCTACGATCAACCCGGCGAGCTAATGAAGTTCGACGATGGCGAGGCCGTGCAAATGACTTCGTTCAACGACGGCTTCGGAACCAAACTCGTCAAGGGGGAACATTTCGTCATCAATGCTGGCGGAGGTGATGTTGACGTGTGGGTATACCTGCCCGGCGGGTCCGAGGTGATTCCGGTTCTGCTGAACATCCACGGCGGACCAGCCGCCCAATACGGTTATGGATTCTTCGACGAGTTTCAGATGTATGTCGGCGACGGCTACGGAGTCGTGGCATGCAATCCGCGGGGTTCGTCCGGGCGCGGTGCCGAGCACGTGAAGGCCGTGGTTGGCAAAAGCTGGGGCGTCAACGATTTCGCTGACATTCAGGTGGCGCTCGATGAAGCGCTCAGCCGCTATCCACGTCTCGACGCTGACCGGGTCGGGGTTATGGGTGGCTCTTACGGCGGATTCATGACGGCCTGGATCACGGCAAGGGATCAGCGGTTCAAATCAGCGGTCGTTGAGCGGGCGCTGCTCAACTGGTCCTCGTTCTCGGGTACGTCCGACATTGGACCGTACTTTCCCCAGATGTACGTGGAGGCGAGTTTGCCTGACGCACAGGATGAGCTGTGGGAGGCCAGTCCTATGGCTCGCGCCCACGAAATCCGGACTCCGACTCTGATCATTCATTCGGAAGAGGACTACCGCTGCCCGATTGAGCAGGCCGAGCAACTCTTCACCCTGTTGCTCCGAGCCGGGGTTGAGACGGAAATGGTTCGGTTCCCCGGGGAGTCGCATGAACTGTCCCGGCTGGGGAAGCCGGTCCATAGGAAAGAGCGCTTTGAGGCAATCCTTGACTGGCATGGTCGGCATTTACTCATCACCGCCGAGAACCTGGCAAACTAGACCTTATGAATGCATCGAAGTACATCTGGATGGACGGCGAGCTCGTTCCGTGGGACGACGCCAAGGTCCATGTTTTGACCCACGCTCTTCACTACGGATCGGGGGCTTTTGAAGGTATTCGGGCCTATGCCACCGATACCGGTCCAGCGATCTTCCGTCACCGCGAACACATGGATCGTCTTGTGATGTCGTGCAAGGCCTACGGGATTCCCCTCGAACTCGATTCGGATCAGCTTATGAAGGCCGCTCGCGAAGTGATCTCAGCCAATGACCTCCCTGGTGGCTACATCCGTCCGCTCGTTTTTCTTGGCCTCGGCTCGATCGGATTGAACCCGGCCGGTGCTTCCACTCACGTCATGATGGCCGCTTGGGAGTGGGGTGCTTACCTCGGCGAAGATGGCGTAACCAACGGAATCAGAGTCGCCGTGTCGTCGTGGCGACGGATCGATTCGTCGTCTCTGATCCCCTCGGCGAAAGGTACCGGCGGGTATCTCAACTCGATCCTCGCCAAGAGCGAAGCGGTTCGAGCCGGCTACGACGAAGCCATTCTTCTGAATCGGGACGGGTTCGTCTCCGAGGGATCCGGTGAAAACATCTTTGTTGTGAAAGATGGCGTCGTCGCTACTCCGCCTGTTTCCGACGGTTGCCTGGGCGGAATCACCAGGGACGCGGTGATCGAGATCCTTGGAGACAACGGACACGAACTGATCGAGCGGTCGGTGACTCGATCGGAGCTCTATTACGCAGATGAGATCCTCCTGTGTGGGACTGCTGCTGAAGTGACTCCGGTCAAAGAGGTCGATGGGCGTCCGGTGGGCACCGGCCGGCCGGGACCGATTACCAAACAAGTCCAGGCCATTTTTTCCGACGCGGTGCGAGGCAAGGTTCCCGCTTACGAACACTGGTTGGATCGGATCTGATGGGTCAAGAACCGAATATTGAGCTGGAGGGTTCCGACGCGCCTCGTGAAACTTCCGGCCCGGGGGTTCCGCGTCGCTGGAAGCCGACCCGGCCAGGTGAGATCAACAGCCCGTCCGAGATGCGCTGGGGAGGAGCCTTCGGGCGTCCTGGCCCTGACACCGGCTGGGCTTTGAAGCTGATCCGTGCCGCCGACTGGGATCGTTCCGAGCGCCCTTCAGAAGCAGAGGCTGTTCTGGCGACGCTCGTCGCGGCTCGCGCTTCGCTGTTCGGGCGGGCACCCACCATTCATGATGTTGAGGTTGGTTTGATCCTGATGGGATTGCGTCCCGAGGACGTGCCCCCAGTGGTCGCCAAACGTCTGGCCGAGGAACGGAGTCGCTGGCTCGATATCTCGGCACATGAGCACTCCAAGGGAGCGGCATTTGTGGGATCTCTGGACCCGGCGTTGCTGGCGGCATCGCCCAACCGGATCCGGACACTTCTCGCCACCTCATGACCAAGTATCGATACCTGACCGGAACCGTTCTGCCGGTTCCGGACCCTACGGTGCTGTCGTCGCTTCCCACTGAGCACCTGCCGAACTGTTTCGGTTGTGGTTCGGAAAATCCCGATGGTCTGCATCTCGAAGTCCGCTACGAGCAGGACTTGGTAGTCGTCGATGTGGCGTTCGACAAGCGCCATGAGGGCGGTCCCGGGCTGGTCCATGGGGGCATGTCGGCGGCAGTTCTTGACGACCTCATCGGATTCGTGATGATTGCCCACCGCCAGCCCGGGGTAACGGCCAACCTGAGCGTCAACTATCTCCGCCCCATCCCGGTGGGAATGCACCTGCGGGCCGAGGCCTGGATGACCAGGATCGACGGTCGAAAGATGTTTGCCGAATCGGTGGCCTTCGACGACAAGGGGACCAACTATCTTGAGGCCACTGGACTGTTCTTGTCCGTGGGCATTGAGCATTTCCAGGACGCCTTGAAGTCGATTTACGAAAGTGATGAGTACTACCCGTGAAAATTGTTCGCATGCAAACCGCCGAGGGCATTGCCTACGGGACCGTGGAACCAGAAGGGATTCGGGTCTATCAGGGCTCGCCGTTGGTGCATTGGGAGGCCACCGATGTCTTCGTTGACTTCAATGACGCCCAGTTGCTTTCGCCGGTCCTCCCGTCGAAGGTTGTGGCGATCGGCCGTAACTATGTGGACCACGCCGCCGAGTTCAACAATCCCGTCCCCGAAGAACCTTTGATTTTTCTGAAGCCGTCAACCTCGGTCATCGGGCCGAACCAGCCAGTTGTTTATCCCAAGCTCACCAACAACCTTCACTTTGAAGGAGAACTGGTCGTTGTAATCGGAGCGGTTGCCCGGCATGTTCCGGCCGAAGACGTCGGGCAGGTGATTCTGGGCTACACCATCGGCAACGACATGACCGCCCGAGACCTCCAACGAAAAGACGTGCAATTCACGCGTGGCAAAGGTTTCGACACTTTTTGCCCGCTCGGCCCTGCCATCGAAACGGAGTTCGATGCGGCCGAGGGGATGAGCCTGATCACGCGGGTCAACGGAGAGGTCCGCCAGGACGGTTCCACAGCCGATCTGGTATTTGGGGTCGCCGAACTCATCGAATACGTCACAGCCGTAATGACCCTGCTTCCCGGCGACGTGATCATGACGGGCACGCCCTCAGGAGTGGGTCCGGTCGTGCCTGGCGATCGAATGGATGTCGAAATTCAGGGCATCGGGAAGCTCACCAACACCGTGGTGGCCGCCTCATGAGCGTCCGGCTCCGGATCGCCCCATCGCCGACGGGCCTACTTCACGTAGGCAACGCTCGATCGGCAGTTTTCAACTGGTTGTACGCCCGCCACCATGGGGGCACGTTCATCGTGCGGGTTGACGACACCGATACAGCCCGCTCCGAAGAGAAGTACGTCGCGCAAATGATGGAAGCGATGCGCTGGCTCGGGCTGGACTGGGACGAGGGAGTCGGCGTCGGGGGACCCCACGGCACCTATCGCCAGTCCGATCGGTTTGATCGGTACCGGGAGGTGGCGAACCGACTCGTCGACGCAGGTAGCGCCTACCGCTGCTTCTGCACCCCAGACGAACTGGACGCCCGCCGTCAGGCCGCTCAGGCCGCCGGGCGGGCGCCCGGCTATGACGGAACCTGCCGGGCCCACTCGGTCGCTGAAGCCGAGGACCGGGTCGCGGCTGGTGAATCGTTCTCCGTTCGTCTGGCCATTCCTCGACCGGGAGTCACCGAGTTCTTCGATCTGGTGCGTGACGACATGCGTTTCGATCACGAGGTCATCGACGATTTCGTGATCCTGCGATCAGACGGCACGCCGACTTACCACCTCGCATCGACGGTGGACGACGTCGACTACGAGATAACCCACGTCGCTCGTGGGGAAGACTTGTTGTCGTCGACGCCGCGCCACATCCTTCTGACGCAGGCGATGGGAGCCGAGCCGGTTACGTATGCACACCTACCGTTGCTCTTCGGGCCTGATGGCAAGAAGCTCTCAAAACGTCATGGCGACACCTCGATGGACGCCTACATGAAGGCCGGTTATTTGCCGGAGGCGATGTTCAACTACATGAGTCTTCTCGGTTGGTCGTACGATCCCGAGGTCACCATCTACACGCCCGAGCAAGCCATTGAGAAGTTTGACCTGGCCGATGTGTCGAAAAACCCTGCCATCTTTGATGTAAAGAAACTCGAATGGATGAGCGGCGAGTACATGCGTGAACTGGCCCTCGATGATTTCGCCGCTCGCTCGCTGGCGGTCATCGAGGCCGAGCGGTCACTGTCTGACGAACAGCGGCGTCAGTACCTGGCCCTCGCCCCGCTCATCCAGGAGCGGGTGAAGGTACTCCCTGAAGTTTTGGAGATGTCGGATTGGCTCTTTCGCGATGAGGTCGAATTCGACGAGAAGTCGTGGGACAAAGTGATGAAGCCGGAAGCCGCGGATGTCATCGACGAGGCCCTGGTTCGTCTGGAAGGCCTGGCCGTTTGGACAACGGAGTCGATCGAAGCTGCGATGCGGCAGATGCTCGACGACCTGGAATTGAACCCTCGTAAGGGCTTTCAGCCGTTGCGAGTGGCCGCGACCGGTTCGATGATCAGTCCACCGCTATTCGAGTCGTTGGAGGTGCTCGGCCAGTCGACCACCCTTGAACGCCTCCGCCGTGCTCGAGCCCAATTCGAGTAGCCGACAGGGCCGCAGTCCGAGTGCGCTATTATTGCATCGCTCCCAGAACCTCGTTGGTCGTTCTGTGTGACGTCACCACCTGAGGCCCCGTCGTCCAGCGGCCTAGGACGCTGGCCTTTCAAGCCAGTAACGCGGGTTCGAATCCCGTCGGGGCTACCCATGAGAAAATACCCACCGTAGGTGGGTTTTTCTTATGGTTTCGATCGATTCGAACCGAATCCTGTCGGGGGGAGTCGGCTCGGCCGATTCGTGGCGGTTGCCTTGCAACTGCGGGCTACCAACAAGCGAACTGAGTTTTCGGTGAGCGTGCCTCGTCGAGCCTGATACCATTTACGTTCACCGGCGATAGGGGAGTTAGTGGAAATCGGAATCGTGTTCGGGTTGATGGCGCTGATGGTCGTGCCCCTGTTCGTTTTCCACATCTGGGCCATTGTGGACCTGCTCAGAATGCCGACGACGGCATGGGAGAAAGCCGAACAAAACGAGATCGTCTGGGCCATCGTGGTTCTGGCGCTGCCGTTCGTAGGGCCGATCCTCTATCTGGTTATCGCTCGTCCCCAGCTGCTCGCCGCCAAGGCGAACTCCGACTCCTAGACCTGATTCCCCGACGCACCGCTGGAGTGTCGCCTAAGTGTTCATTCATCTGTTCGATCGCGCCCAGCGAAGAGTTCAAGGAACGTCCTCGCCTCTTCGATGTCGGTGCACAGGTGGAGGGGAGGAGGAGGCGGCTGAACGCGTCCATCCGGTCGCTATGCCCCTCGAAGGCCGCTCGGCTGACCACCATGGCCCGCGCAGAGAACGCGGTTCGGAGTTCGTTGATGACGGTCATCCACCCTTGGGGGTTACCCCGGGCCAGATTCGGGCATCGAACAAAACCGGCTGGCGCTGACCGTCGGTGAGACTGAGAGATGCCGTGATGGTTTGTTGGACGGACTCGTCGGTGCTGACGATTCCGTTGGATCAAATGTGGAGGATACCGTCGCGAAGCGAAACGGTCGCGGCGAGTGTATCGATTGCTTGATCGAAGTCGTGGTCCCCGTCCATGCTGGGATCTTATACGACGGGACGTCGGCAACGTTCAGATCTTCGAGCTTCGTCGCTCCATGAGCACCACGTCTCGCCAAATGCCGTTCATCTGACCGAGCTTTTCGTGGATTCCGATGGTGCGGAAGCCGGTCTTTCACGCCTGTACCGCCAGTTCGAATCTTGTCGGGGCTACCAACGCAAAGAAGCGCGCGTGGCGGGTTCCGTTGCGTTTCATGTGGCTGACAGATTCGAACCGAATCCTGGTCGGGGCGAACCGGCCTTCCCGATTTCGTGGCCGTTGCTTCACAACTGCAGGCTGCCGCGCCTTTCTGGCATGTTTGGCCGGGGTGTGGCGTGTCGGTTCTCGTCTGCAGTTATCCAAGACGCAGCTGTGCTCGGGCGGGTCGTCGCCAGTGGTCCGAGGTCGAAACATGGGCTTTCACGAGCACGCAAAGTGGTATTCCTGTACCGTTGTGTTACGTCGAACGCGGAGGATCGAATGCGGAAGTCCCTGATTTTGATGTTATCCATAGCGATGGTGGCGCTCACCGTCCCAGCCGCAGCCGCTCCTGGCAACGGTAACGGACCTGCGCCGAAGTACTTCGTCGATGAGTCGGCTCTGCCGTTCGATGCTTTTCCCGGAGCGACCGCCATGTGGGGTGTTCACAATGGTGCCGGATATCGTATCGAGGTCCCTGGAAACTGGAATGGCGACCTCGTCATGTGGGCGCATGGGTATCGAGGCACGGGCCCTGAGTTGACGGTCGACAATCATCCACTTCGCCCGCTGTTGATCGCGCTTGGATACGCCTGGGCTTCGTCGAGTTACAGCCGCAATGACTACGATGTCGCGACGGGCGTTCAGGATACCCACGCTCTCGCCAAGCGGTTCAACGGACTCGTCGGCAACCCGGACAAGGTCTACCTGACCGGCGTCTCGATGGGAGGGCACATAACGGCCGTATCCATCGAGCAGTATCCAACGGCCTACGACGCGGCGCTGCCGGCCTGCGGTGTGCTCGGGGACTTCGAATTGTTCGACTACTTTCTCGACTTCAATGTAGCCGCCCAGCAACTCGGTGCCGGATCCTCTGCCTTCCCAGTCGACCCACTTGAATACATCGGGCTTACCGTGCCGGGCATAAAAGCGAATCTGGAGGCGGTGCCGGGTTCCTGGCCGTTCGTTTTGAACGCGAAAGGGGAGAACCTCAAGAGCCTGACCGAATTGCGGTCCGGCGGCGAGCGACCGAACTTCGACGAGGCGTGGTCATTCTGGAACTCGATACCATCGGACGCCGGTCCCGGTAATTTCCTCTTCGGGTTGGGTACCAGTAACGGATCGATCGCCCGCAGTCCCGGTAACACGGTAGATAACGCGGACGTCGTCTACCAGTTTGATACCGACCCGACGTTGACCACCGAAGAGCAGGCATTTAATGCTGGCGTGGTGCGAGTCACCCAAGACCCGCAAGGACGCAGTCCGAACGGCCTCGCCCAGGTGCCGCCGATCTCCGGGAAGATTTCGATTCCAGTGCTCACCATGCACAACCTTGGCGATCTGTTCGTGCCGGTCCATAACGAGATCGTATACGCCGAGCGAGTCGCCGCACAGGGCAACGGCGATCTGCTGGTCCAACGTGCGATCCGTGGCGTACTCCACTGCGATTTCACTGCCGCCGAGTTCTCCGCGGCCTTCCTTGATCTGGTCGCCTGGGTTGAGCTTGGCATCAAACCCGCCGGTGACGACTGGCTCGATCCTTTGGCGGTCGCCGACCCGGATTTCGGCTGTGCGCATACGAACGGCTCACATGTATTGGGTACGCCGTGTCCGTAGCATTTGATAAGACGGTGCAGTAACTACATTCAGATCGGGATCATCTCTTTGTCGGCGGTGTCCGGCGTGTGAAAACCGCGGAACGCGTGGCAGGTTCTGCGGCCGGATCCGGTCTGAATGCCTTGGGTTTTGACGGAGGCGGGTCTGGACCTCCACGTCACATAGATTTACGCAGTGGCTCGGTGGCCCCGGCGCGCACCTCTCTGATCAGATGAGTGGACTCCGGCGCTCTAGAAGGACAACGTCTCGCCAGATCCCGTTCATCTGACCGAGCTTTTCGTGGATTCCGACGGTGCGGAAGCCGGCCTTTTTGTGAATATGGATTGAGGCACGGTTCTCGGGAAAGACACCGGCCTGGATGGTCCAGATTCCGCTGGCTTCGGTGCTTTCCACGAGTTTCGTGAGTAGGCGAAGGCCTACACCGAGGTTGCGGGCGGTTGCGGCAACGTACACACTGGCTTCCACAACGCCTGCGTAAACGCACCGACCGGACACGGCCGAAACCGCAACCCAGCCCACGATGCTATCGGTTTCGCAGACGAAACGGTGGTCTTCGAGGTGTCCGGCGTCCCAAACCTCCCAGGACGGGACGTCGCTCTCAAACGTGGCGTTGCCGGTGGCGATGCCTTCGCCGTAGATCCGCAGAACATCGGTCGAATCGTGATTCCTCATGGGCCTGATGATCATGGCGATCAGAATACTGGGATGTGACCCGACGCGATAGGGACGTCTGGCGCTAGCCTCGCTGGCATGGCTATTGCACGTCCCGCGTTCACCGTTGGCATCGAGGAGGAGTACCTCCTCGTCGACCGTGAGTCCCGCAACCTGGTCGCCGATCCTGCTCCAGGGCTCATGAACGAACTTGAGGAACTGCTCGGCCACCAGGTCAGCCCAGAGTTCTTGCGTTCGCAGGTCGAGGTCGGTACCAAGGTCTGTGACAACCTAAACGAGGCCGCCGTGGACCTTGAAATGCTCCGACGGACCGTAAGCGAAACAGTTCGACCGCACGGCTATGCAATCATCGCCTCGTCCACTCATCCTTTCGGAATCTGGCGGGAACAGCTGACAACACCGAAGGAGCGGTACGAGGGACTCGCCCGCGACCTCCAGGCGGTTCTCCGGCGGCTCGTTATCTGCGGGATGCACGTGCACGTGGGGATCGAGGATCCTGATATCCGTATCGACCTGATGAACCAGGTGACCTATTTCATCCCACACCTCTACGCCTTGTCGACATCCTCTCCGTTCTGGGCCGGCGAGAACACGGGGATGAAGAGCTACCGAAAGTCGGTCTTTAAGGCGTTGCCCAGGACCGGACTCCCGCCCGAGTTCAGTAGTTACGGCGAGTACGAACGTCATGTCGATGCTCTCGTAGTGCCAGGGGTGATCGAAGACGGGACCAAACTGTGGTGGGATGTGCGACCGTCAGCGCGGTACCCGACCCTGGAGTTGCGGATTGCCGACGTTTGTACCGACATTAACGACGCCCTGACGATTGCCGGCCTCTATATGGCCTTGCTGTCAATGCTTTACCGACGGCGCCGGGAGAACCAGAAGTGGCGGCACTACCACTCGTTACTCATCGATGAGAACATCTGGCGAGCCCAGCGATACGGGGCTTCGGGGAGCCTTATCGATTTCGGCCGGGGTGAATTGGTCCCGTTTGCCGATCTCGTCGAAGAGCTTCTTGAGCTGGTCTCAGCGGACCTCGACGAGCTGGATTGTCGGTCATTCGTGGAACACGCTCGCACCATCGCCGACCGGGGCACCAGCGCCGATCGCCAATTGGCCGTGTACGACGAAGCGATCGACGCGGGGGCATCGGTTGACGAGGCTTTTCGTGACGTAGTCGACATGCTGATCGGCCTCACCGAGACGGGTCTAACGCCTGTACGGTGAAGGTACCGATCTGATCTAGCATCCTGCTGGTGGATGTCCTCTTCGCCGTATTGGCGTTCGTCGCAATTGTGGTTGGGTTGGCTTATGGGTTCCTGTCGCGGAGTCCGCAGCGCCCTGCCCTGGTTTCTGCCGCCCTGCCCGTGGCGGCTTCCATCGCTACGGTCTCGATGCTCGGTTCGTTGTACTACTCCGAGATACGCGGCTTCACTCCCTGCGAACTGTGCTGGTATCAACGTATTGCCATGTATTCGCTGGCCGTCATCCTGGTAATTGCGGTACTCCGACGAGACACCCAAATTGCCCCCTACGCGGCGACACTGTCGTTCATCGGATTCGGTATCTCGACCTACCACTATTACGTACAGATGTTTGGTGGGGGCGACTCATGTGGGCTCGACGCCTCGTGCGCCGTGCGGTGGGTTGACACGTTCGGGATCGTATCGATTCCGTTTATGGCCGGAGCCGGATTTTTCGGAGTTGCCGGCTCCATGTTCTATCTCTTGAAAGCGAGGACCAGATGATGTCGTACCGATGGCCGATTGCGGTGGGTTTGGCCCTCTCGCTTGTCGCCTGTGGGGGCGATGCGACTTCCACGACGTTGGTCGCCCAGACGGCCGCGGTGACCGTGACGGGTACTCCGCTTGCCGAGTACGGCCAGCCGGACGGGTCAATCGGAAAGGTCCCCCCGACCCTGTCCGGAGTCTCGTTCGAGGGGGATCCGGTGTCGATCGATCCGGCCGATGGCGCGCATGTAATCCTGTTCGTGGCCCACTGGTGTTCACACTGTCAGAACGAGATTCCCGTGGTGGTCGACTGGTTGGAGGCCGGCGGCCTCCCCGCTGATGTACAGCTGACCGTGGTATCGACTGCGGTTGCGCCTGGCCAGCCGAATTACCCACCGTCTGATTGGCTGAGCGCCGAGAACGTCACGGTGCCCATTCTCCTGGATGACGAGGCGAATAATGCCGCCGCGGCCTATGGTCTGAAGTCGTTTCCGTATTTGGTCGCAATCGGGGCCTCGGGGCAGGTGGCCGTAAGGGCGGCGGGCGAGTTACCTGCGGCGGCGCTGGATGCGCTGGTGTCCAACCTGGGGGATTCCTGAGCCGCTAGGTTGACCAGATGCGGTACGTGGCGGGTCGGCTCGTCCAGGGGCTGTTCGCCCTCTTGGGATTTCTTACGGTGATGTTTTTTGCCGTGCAGCTCATTGTCCCCGGAGACTATTTCACGCCGTTCCGACTGGGATTGACCGAAAGCGAAGTCGATGCGTTACGGGCACAGTATGGGTTGGACCAGTCGGTGTTCGTCCAGTACTGGCGCTGGTTGACCTCGCTCTTTGATGGAAGCCTTGGTACTACCACCATCGGGAGGCCGATCTCGGGCCTGATCACCAACGCCATCCCAAGGACTCTGTTCGTGCTGGTGGGTGGCCTCGTCATCGCTTTTCTCATCGGAACCGCCCAAGGCCGGTGGTCGTCGTGGCACAGGGGCCTGCGTTCGGAAGTGGTGACCTTCGTCGGGCTGGTGTTTCTCACTGCCTTTCCACCGTTCTTGGCGTTCGTACTCACCGAACGGGCCCACATGCCGATGAATGAATTGCGACGATCCGTCATGGGAGAGTCGGCGAATCCATGGAGATCGGCGACTACCTTCACCGAGGAACAGGTCTTGTTCCAGATGTCTGTCTCCTTGTTGGCCAGTTTGGCGGTGGTAGCAGTGGTCACCGCCCTGCTGCGCCGTTACACAAACGCCCGGCCCCGGCCCTGGTGGGTGGTAATCGGCGGCATCGGGTTGACGGTGTGGTGGTGGTGGCAGGGAGGTAGAGGAGCGTTCGCTCTGGATCTACTGTTCGAGGCTGCCATTCCACTCTTCGCCTTTGTGTTGCTGTCGTATGGTGAGTTCTTGCTCATCATGCAATCGTCGATGACCGGCGTGAAGCATGATCCGTATGTTCTGACCGGAATGGCCAAAGGACTCACAGAACGCCAGGTCCGCAACCGGCACGCGTCTTCCAACGCCATCCTGCCGCTCCTGGCCCGCTTCGCGGTGAGTGTTCCGTTTCTCATGACCGGCTTGGTGATCGTCGAACGTTCGCTCGGCTGGTCAGGACTCGGTGACTTTCTGTTCTTTGCCATCACCGCTCAGGACATTCCGCTGGTTATGGGGGCGCTGGCCGTCATCGGTGCCGTATCACTGTTGGTGCGGATTGCCCTCGATGTGATGACCGTGTCGATTGACCCGAGGATTCGTAGACCATGAATCCCGGTCTGCTGAGACGCCTGCGGAAATCGACTCCGTTCTGGATCGGCGTTTTTATCTTGGTCGTCTTCGCAGCCATGGCGATCGCTCCGACGTTTCTGCTCGGCAATGCCTGGCCGACCGGGATCTATGACCCCGTAACCGGGTACGACTTCGAGGTCTTCCATCCCGCCCCACCGTCGGCTGCTCACTTGCTCGGCACGGATAATCAGGGCCATGACGTGTTGAGCCAGTTGCTGTCGGCGACTCGTCCGACGTTTGTACTCGCCACAGTGGCGGCGCTCGTCACGGCGATATCGGCCACAGTCGTCGCGTTGATCGGGGCCGTTTCAACGCCGTGGGTCGACCGGTCAGTCGGGTTCATTTCGGATGCCCTGTTGCTGCTTCCCGCTCCGATTTTCATGCTGATCATCGGTTCGGGCGCTTTGTCGCAGGAGATTGGTCCGATCACGTTTGGGGTCATCTACGGATTGATCGCCGGGATCGGGGGAGGGGGGATCGTGCTGCGCGCCCAAGCAAAGTCGATCATGGTGCGTCCGTTCATCGACGGTGCCCGGGTGGCCGGGGTCTCCCGCTGGCGGATGGCAACGAGGCATTTGCTGCCCCATCTCGTCCCGCTCGCAGCGGTCTTCATGCTCTTGGCGGTTGCCGGAGCGGTTATTGCGGACGGGTTTATCTCGTTCCTCGGGCAGACCGCCACCGATGTGAGTTGGGGAACCATGGTGTACTGGGGCACCACGTTCGTGAACCCGATCACCGGCGACCCGGCCTGGAACGGGGTCCTGGCGCCTTCGGTGGCATTGACGCTGTTCTGCACGGCGTTCCATCTGATCTCGGTTGGGGTGCGTCGAGCTGCGGATTCGCAGCAGTAGGTTTGCGATAGTGGGGCCGGGTGCGTAGGCTTCCGCTCGCCCTTTTTCGGGGGTGGTGTAATTGGTAACACAGCAGGTTCTGGTCCTGTCGTTGGGGGTTCGAGTCCTCCCCCCCGAGCCCTGGCCCCGTCGTCTAGAGGCCTAGGACGCCGGCCTCTCAAGCCGGTAACGCCAGTTCGAATCTGGTCGGGGCTACAGACGCAAAATGTCCGCTGTTTGGCGGGCTTTTTGCGTTTTGGTATTGCTGTGTGGATTCGAACCGAATCATGGTCGGGGCTACAGACGCGAAATGTCCGCTGTTTGGCGGGCTTTTTGC